>JAFDYH010000147.1:10270-31287 GCA_018267535.1 Bacteroidota bacterium | reverse complement strand
CCCTACGCCGCCATCACCGCATCATTCTCTTTTCCTTTATCATCTTTTGCATTTTCTTTTCAGTTGGCTTTTTTTCTGCTTCACATGATGAATCATTTGTGCGTGAAGTATTGGGTGATGATTATGTAAGCATGACGGAAAGGAACATAGAAGGAGGTAATCCCTTTGGCGTGTATCAATCAGGCAATTCGTTCTGGATGTGGGTAGGCATCATGATCAATAATATTATTGTTTCGCTCACTTATTTTGTCAAAGGAATTTTTATAGGCATTTTTAGTATTACGGCCATGTCGCAGGAGGCGATGCGACTCGGCGCCTTCGAACAATTTTTCTTTGCGCATGGGGTAGGCCTTCAATCTGTATTAATTGTGTCACTGCATGGCGCATTGGAAATATTTTCAATTATAGTTTCCTGTGCGGCTGGTGTTGTTATGGGTACCAGTTATTTATTTCCCGGTACGATAAAACGATGGCAGGCATTTAAAAAAGGAACCAAGGATGGTGTAAAGATTGTTATAGGCCTGGTTCCATTTTTTGCAATTGCTGCTTTTTTCGAGGGGTTTGTAACCCGTCATTCAGGAATGCCGCAATGGCTGAGCGGGTTTTTGCTGATAACCTCAGTGAGCTTCATCAGCTGGTACTTTGTAATTTATCCCATTCGCTTGGGAAAGAAATTATTACTGGCTGCTTCAAACGATATGGAGGAATAATTGAAAAAAATAAAAAGCACATATCATTTTTTTAGTAATAAGGGTTTCTTTTTCCTTTTATTTGTTTTTATTCGATCCATTGCTTTTTGCCAGAAAGTCGATACCTCCAGTGGTTCGGTCGCCGACACTGTAGTTTCTAACCCGGATTCGGCCTACGGTGATGAATACAGTGAAGAGAACCAGGACTCAGTCAAAAAGGCCAAATACAATTTTTATATCAACAGGAATGCATGGGAAAACGATACACTGGAATTAAGACAGGTGCCGGCAACCACAATAAATAGTTTAAAAGCAAAAGATGAATTCTGGTATGCTGATAAAGAATTCAGGAAAGAAAAATCCAGAGAGGCTGCTCCGGGAGGTGATTTTTTTGAATGGCCTGGACGACAACAATGGTATAGAATTTTGGCATGGATAATCATCATCGGCGGTTTCCTTGCGGTACTTATATGGTTCCTGGCCAGCAGTAATGTGGGTTTGTTCCGGCGAAAATCAAAACTGATTGCCGGCGCAACGGAAGAAGAGGCCGCTGAGAATATTTTTGAAATTAATTACCAAAAAGAGATTGACAATGCAGTGCAAAGGGGGGATTACCGGTTGGCCACACGATTATTATTTCTCCACCTATTGAAAAATCTTGCGGAGAAGAATATTATTCAATATAAACAGGAACGGACAAATTTTGATTACCTGCTTCAATTAAATAGTACAGGTTATTATAAAGATTTTTTCAGGCTCACAAGAAACTATGAATACGCATGGTACGGCGAATTTGAGGTAAACCGGGATATATTCACGATTATAAAAAATGATTTTGACAATTTTAATAACAGGTTGTAAGAGAATTTGAAAAAAGCATTTCCATATATTATCGGTTCACTGGTGCTTATTGCAGCGGTAGCACTAAGTCTTACCATGAGAAAAGGGGAGCGGCAATTAAATGAACGCCTGAGTTTTTACCGGAAAGATAAAATACCTTATGGCACTTATGTCGCCTATGAAAACCTGAAATATATTTTTCCTGATGCGAAAGTGAAAGTGAACCGTTTATCACCGGAGCGATGGTATGTCGATAGCAATTCATTTCCGCGGCAGGCTATGATTATAATTACACCGCAGTTTCTGCCGGATGAAAATGAAATGGATAAACTGATTGCCTTTGCACAAAAAGGGAATAACGTCTTTATCAGTACCCGTGTACTTTCTTATGATGCGCAGGAAATGTTGCATTGCCGGACGCCTTACAGTGAATTTGCTTTTTTTGCTGCGGCCAGTGAAATGGATGACACGTTAAATGTATTGCTGAATAATCCACCCTTCACAGAAAAAATAAATTTTATTTATCCGGGCAAGCGCTTCGAAAGTCACTTGTATAAGTATGATACCGCCGCAACGAATATACTGGGTACAAATAAGGACGAATTCAAAAATTTTGTACAGTTAAAAACAGGTAAAGGGAATATTTTCCTTCATCTGGCGCCAATAGTATTTACAAATTATTTTCTGTTGCACAAAGATAATGCAGGTTATTACGACAAAGTGATGTCATTACTACCTAAAGAGGTGGTTTCAGTAACCTGGGACGAATATTATTTGCATAAATTGTATGAGGGCAATTATAACCGGGGTAATAAAGGATGGTTGTACGTATTGTTTAAATACCCCGCTTTTAAATGGGGGTTACTTACAGCAATTATAACGATTGGCCTTTTCATTTTACTGGAAGCAAGGCGTAAACAGCGCTATATACCCCTTATGGCCAAACCCAAAAATGATTCGCTTGATTTTGTAAAAACAATAGGAAGACTCTATTACGAAAAAAACGATCATCGTGACCTGGCAAGGAAGATGGGTTTATATTTTTTAGATCATATCCGGAATACCTACAAATTATCAACCGGTAAACTGGATGATGATTTTATAAGGAACCTGCATTTTAAATCAGGCTATAATGAGAGTGAATTGAAGAAAATTGTTTCATTTATAAAATTTGTTGACGAAGCACCGGGGGTGAGTGATGCGCAGCTGGTGGAATTTCACAGGGATCTGGAGTCATTTTATAAGCATTAGTTAGCGCTAATGATAACTATTTATCGGTATTGGTTGTTGTGGATGAAAATAATTGTAATTAATTAAAGAGCAGCTTATGGCTTAAGGCCGATAGCTTTAAAAACTAAAAAGCAGAATAAATGGAGGAGCAACTATTTCAGCAACGTACGGACCTGACAGCTTTGAATGAAGCTGTATTATCCATCCGGGGAGAAATTAAAAAGATAATTGTGGGACAGGACGAAATGGTGAAGTTGATTATTGCGGCATTACTGGCAGACGGGCATGTATTGATAGAAGGGGTTCCCGGTGTTGCAAAAACCTTAACAGCGAAGCTGGTGGCGAAAAGCGTAGATGCCGGTTTTTCGAGAATACAGTTTACACCAGACCTGATGCCGTCAGATGTATTGGGAACACCGGTGTTTAATCCAAGGGAAGCCAGTTTCGAATTTAAACGAGGCCCTGTATTCAGTAATCTTATCCTGATTGATGAAATCAACCGTGCCCCGGCCAAAACACAGGCCGCCTTGTTTGAAGTAATGGAGGAAAGGCAGGCTACGATTGATGGCAAAACGCACCTGATGGCCAATCCATTTATGGTACTGGCAACACAAAACCCGGTAGAGCAGGAGGGCACTTACCGGTTGCCTGAAGCACAATTGGATCGGTTTCTTTTTAAGATATTGGTTCCTTACCCAAATGAACAGGAAGAAGTTTCTATTCTTACACAATTTCATAAACTGGGTAATACAACGGTGATGGATATGATACAACCTGTTTTGGGTAAAGATCAGATTATATCGCTGCGGCAACAGATCAAAACATTGATAATAGAAGAGAAGTTATTGCAGTTTATAGGCAAGCTGGTCCACCAGACAAGGCATCACAAATCCATTTACCTCGGTGCTTCTCCCCGTGCTTCACTGGCAATCATGAATGCTTCCAAAGCCATTGCGGCTATGCAAGGCCGTGATTTTGTAACGCCGGAAGATATTTTAGAAGCAATTCCACCCGTATTGCGACATAGAATTATTCTTGCACCGGATAAAGAAATGGAAGGTATTTCTGAGGACGATGTAATAAAACAAATCATCCAGTCAATGGATATTCCCAGGTGATTTTGGTAAAGCGTATCATACAATATATTGCCCATACTTCTTTATTCCTCAACAGGATGGCATATTACATCGCCGGCGGAGCGGCTATTGTATATGTATTGAGTTATTTTTTCCCTTTTCTTTTTACTATCGGGCATATTACTCTTGTTTTGCTGGGGGTTACTATACTTCTTGATCTTATCTTGCTCTATGGCAAGCCCAAAGGGGTAATGGCAGATCGTATTATTGCTGATCGGTTCAGTAATGGCGACTTTAATAAGGTTATTCTGAGAATAAATAATAATTACTCTTTTCCTGTTGCCTTGAGTATTATTGATGAGGTGCCGGTGCAATTCCAGGAACGGAACTGGTTACGAAAAATAAAAACCGGAGCAGAGCAGCAACAAGACATTGAATATAGTTTACGCCCTGTTGAAAGGGGAGAATACACTTTCAGTAATATCAATATCTATGTGTATAGCCCCCTGCGACTCGTGAAGCGGAGATATATTATAGAGGCAGAAAAAATAGTCAAGGTCTATCCATCTTATGTTCAGATGCGGAAATACCAGCTGCTTGCAATCAGCAACCGCTTGCAGGACACAGGAACAACCCGAATAAGACGGCTTGGGCAAAGCATGGAATTTGAACAGATAAAGGAATATGTACGCGGAGATGATTACCGCACAATTAACTGGAAGGCAACAGCCCGGAAAAGCGACCTGATGGTCAATAATTTTACTGATGAAAGAAGCCAGCAGATCTATTGTATCATCAATAAGGGCCGTGTAATGAAAATGCCTTTTGAAGAAATGACATTGCTGGATCATGCAATCAATGCATCACTGGTGTTAAGCAATGTGGCTTTAATAAAGCATGATAAAGCCGGGCTAATAACTTTTGCAGAAACATTGGATAATTTTTTACCGGCTGATAAGAAGCCTACACAAATGAACCTGTTACAGGAGTTATTATATAAGCAGCAAACTTTTTTCCTGGAACCCGATTTCGAAAAGTTATATTCTGTAATCAGGAACCGGATTACACACCGTAGCTTGTTGATTTTATTCACAAATTTTGAATCGGTAGAAAGCCTGGAAAGAGAATTACCATCATTAAAGAAGATTGCTAAATACCATTTATTGCTGGTTGTATTTTTTGAAAATACAGAATTGAAACAAATGGCAGAAAGTAAAGCGTCAACGATCGAAGATATTTATATTAAAACAATCGCTGAAAAATTTGCCTACGAAAAAAGGCTTATGGTTAAAGAACTTCACAAAAATGGGATTGCTTCAATTTTAACGACACCTGAAAACCTGACCGTAAATACAATCAATAAATATCTTGAGCTGAAGACGAGAATGTCTATCTGATACTATAATGCTGCTTTGAATTGCCGGATGGCTGCTTGTTTCATTTAACGGACTAATTGTCTCTCCGTTATCTTTGCCGCATGGAGAAAAAGCCGTTGAATATTTTTGAGGATGGGAAAGTGATACTGATTGACAAACCACTTGAGTGGACTTCATTTGATGTAGTGCAAAAGTTGCGGAATATAATCCGGATAAAAAAGATTGGGCATGCCGGTACACTGGATCCGTTGGCTACCGGTTTATTGATTTTATGCACCGGTAAGTTTACCAAACGGATTAATGAATACATGGCAAAGGAAAAGGAGTATACTGGTTCTTTTACACTGGGCGCCATTACCCCAACTTACGATTTGGAAAGTGACCCCATGAATTTTAAAGCCATTGACCAATTAACAAGTGAAGAAATTATATCGGCAACCCACCGGTTTACCGGTGAAATCATGCAGGTACCCCCGGCGCATTCCGCTATTAAAATAGGGGGAAAGAGAGTATATGAATTGGCAAGACAGGGAAAGGAAGTAAATATAGAACCCCGTAAAGTTTTTATCAAGGAATTTGAAATAACGAAAATTGAAATGCCGGTTCTTGAGTTCCGTGTCGTTTGTTCAACAGGAACGTATATCCGTAGTTTAGCAAATGACTTTGGCGAAACTCTTGGTTGTGGTGCTTACCTCAGCCGCCTTTGCAGAACAAGGATCGGGGAGTTTCTGTTAAAAGATGCTGTCAGTATCCAGGCTTTTGAAAAAGAAGTAAAAGAAAAAACTAATAGCCAAACGGGTAATTGATGCCTAACTGTAACTGGCCTCCGAAAATCGTCTTCAAATCCCATTTGTAGAACCATTTTCCCTGCGAGTCAACGTCACCTACCTGGGGACTTGGGTTTCTGGCCTTTAATCCATAATCGAGACGAACTAGAAAATAAGTAAAGTCAACACGAAGCCCTGTACCTACATCAACGCCGAGATCATTTAGAAATGTATTAAACTTAAAAGTGCCATCCTTATAATTTGCATTTTGGGTACGGTACCAAATATTGCCCACATCGGTGAACAAAGCGCTATTTACCTTTACTCCTGCAATATTTGCAAGGTAAAAGCGATATTCGAGATTGGCTTCTAACTGCATATCGCCGGAACGGAATGGATCGGTTTTATAATCTTTAACTGTTGACCCCGGACCCAATCTTCTCAGCCCCCATCCACGCATACTACTGGGACCTCCGGCATAATATTGCCGGAAAAATGGCAGGTATTTACTTTTATCCTCACTTGGGCTGTTTAGTTCAAACCCGATTCCTGCAAAAATTCTTGCAACGAACTCTGTTTTCGGAGTTAATTTAATTTTATGCCCGAAATCCGCATCAAACCGTATAAAGCGATATAGTGAATCAAAAATCCTTGATTTGATTTTTCCCAATAACAGGCCTGATTCTTCAAAATTAAAACGAAAGATATCTGTTGATCTTTTCCTGTCTCTTATCAGCGTAAAACTTATTGGTAGTTCTGAAACAATCAATCCCTGGTTGAAAATATACCGCAATGAAGCGTTGCTATCAATTAATTTGTTCAGGCTATCTCTTTTATTCAGAAAATTATACTCAATATTTAAAAGTTTTACAGAAAGGGCCTTGGTAATATTTTGCCGACGGTTTCGCCATGTAAAGTCATAGCCCCATGATCCGGTTATTGTAGTAAGATTAAATAAATCTTTTCGATCTGTATTGGCAACATTAAATAATAAAGCGGTTCTGCTATTATCTTTTACTCTTTCCGGCAGGAAATTCATTTTCGGAATCAGTCTTGGAAAGGAAATAGAGTAGCCCAGGCTTGCCTGCTTGGTTTGAATAAACTGTTGCCCCTGTGTCGCACTGAACTCCGTACCAAAACGTACATTCACATTGGATTGATTAGAAGCACGGGCAAAGTTCCTGTTTTGAAGGCCAATATTGAACCCGACTCCGAAAAGATTGCTTACTGTTAATATGTTGCCACTGTTAAAACTCCCTTCCAAACTACTTGTAAAAAGATATTTGGATGCCGGATTTAATTTTATGTTTAAATCAACACTGTCGGTTCCTTTACGGGGTATTTGTTCCATATTGACCAGCCTCCAGGCGCCTAATGAATTCAGCCGGTTGCTGGTTCTCAGGTATCGCCGCTGATTATACAATTCACCTCTTTTCATATATACATTATCCGGCAACGCTTTTAATTTAAAAAGATCCCGGTAGTAAACCATTTTGATATCCTTTACCACTTTTTCTTTTCTTTCATATAAAACAGTGTCTTCATTAAGGTCAGGGTACATAGTAATATTGCCTACATAATATTTTAATAAACGGGTACTGTCCGGTGTTGGCCTTAGTCTGATTTCCAGGGTTACCGTCGGGTTCTCGCGATGTTGCCTGATCTGTTGTATTTGCTGTAATTGTTCAAAAGGATCGAAAGTGGGCGTTAGTAAAGAAGCATCTAATGTATCCCATAAGCAGACCAACTCATCCCGGGTGATGCGCATATACCCCCTGTTACGATATACTTCAATCAGGCGGTCCAGCTCGGCAGCAATAGTATCCTGTGAAAAAGAGCCCCCTTTTTTCAGGTAAGTTTCTTTCAGCGTTGAATCGGTGAGTTGCTGCAGGCCGGCATTTTTTATATTGTAAACAATAGAATCAATATGGACAAGTTTGCCCGGTTTTACATGAAAAGTTGTGGTGGCGCGGAGTTGTGTTTTTTTTCTGTTTTCCTTGTTTATTGTGTCTATATCTACCTGGAAATTGATTGTATCCCTGAAATACCCCAGTTTATTCATGAGGCTATGCATAAAAACTACCGACTTTTCGGCGCTGGTGCTGTCAAAAGCTGAAGGCTTCCGCCAAACAGTTCTGTATACCTGGCTCACACTTTTTACCCGCATACTATCATCCACCTGGTTCATCAACCTTGTTTCCAGGTCATTCTTTTCATCTTTTGTATAATTGCCAATAACATTGATCTTTGTCTTGAATACAAAAGGCCTGTTTCGGGGATAATCTTTAACTACTTTACAGGAACTTATAATGCAGCATAGCAACACTGATAGAAAGATAAATGAGGGGGTGAAATATGTCCGGGGTGTGCCATGTAACATAAATACTACTACAACAGGATATGCTCAGTAAATCGACGGTCAAATATATTCAAAGTTTAGGCCATAAAAAATTCAGGGATGAAGAAGGTTTATTTCTTGCGGAAGGCCCAAAGATTGTTAAAGAATTAATAAATGAAATACCTGCTCTTATTCAATCTATTTACTGCGTGGAAGACTGGCTGGCGGAAAACAGGAACCTGCCAGAGCAGATTAAAGTGAATGTCGTTTCAGAATCGGAATTGGAACGATTGTCTCAATTGACAGTACCCAACAAAGTGCTCGCCGTTGTAAAAAAAATCAATACACATACGATTGATACAAAAGATAAAATTACCATAGCCCTTGACACGATCCAGGACCCGGGCAATATGGGTACCATTATCCGTACTGCTGATTGGTTTGGTATTGACCAGGTGGTTTGCAGTACCGATTCGGCAGAAATATACAATCCTAAGGTTGTTCAATCCACGATGGGAAGTATTGCCAGGGTAAAAGTGATTTATACTGATTTGAAAGAGTGGATGCAGGAGCAAAATGTTAAAAAATACGCGGCGGCATTGGATGGCGATGATATAAAAACAATAGAAAAAATAAAAGAAGGGATAATCATCATCGGCAACGAATCAAAGGGAATTCATCCTGATATCCTAAAGATAGTGAGTGAAAAAATTACGATTTCCAAAACAGGCAAAGCGGAATCACTGAACGCGGCGGTTGCCGCGGGAATCATTATGGCACAATTAAGGAGCTGAGGTTTATTGGAATGGGTCGAATTGCGGGAAGATAAAGAGTGGTCTTATTTTCAGCAAAACGTATAGAGCCCGAAAGCTTTCGTTTTCTCATCTGAACTGTATCGCTTTTACCGGTTGTATTTTTTTTACAATAATTGTTGGAATCATTAATACAAAAAAACAAATCAGCAGCGTACCCATTCCAATAAGACCGATTTCCCATGCTGATATTTTTACGGCGGCAGTGCTGATATAGTAAGCGTCTTCATTTAAAGTGATAAGGCCTGTTTTTTGCTGTATCCACAACAGGCAAAGGGCTAATATAGTTCCCAGGATGATTCCGGTAATGGTTATAAATAAGGAATGCTGAAGGAATATTTTCTGCACCGTCCAGTTGCCGGCGCCTATAGCTTTTAGTACGCCAATCATCCTTATTCTTTCCAATACCAAAATGATTAAACAAGTAATCAAATTAATAACAGCAACAACGATCATAAAGCCAATTAACACATTTCGGGTTATATCCTGCATGCCCAGCCAATCGAAAATATCAGGGTTAATTTGCCGAAGTGTTTTTGTGTCCCATGTTTGCGGAAAGGCATTCATATAATACAGCTTGCTACTTACCACATCCATTTTTTTCGGGTCCTTCAGAAATACTTCATAACCACCTATTTCATCTTGTTGCCATCCATTCAGGCGTTGTATTAATTTGAGGTCGCCAATAGCAAACGTATGGTCATATTCAGTAATCCCGGTCTTATATGTACCAACCACTGTAAGCTTATCAGGCCGGAGGCTGCCATCTGGCCTGATAAAATAAACAAGAACACGATCATTTAACTTTAGCTGCAATTGCGCAGCCGTATATGTTGAAATAATTATTTCGCGGCTATATGTACTGTCATTAAAATGTATCCATCTTCCTTCTTTGATAAATTGTTTTAAATGAGAAAAATCGTACGATGAATCAAGGCCTTTCATTAGTACACCTTCCATGTCGCTTTTTGTTTTTAGAAGGGCATACCTTGTTGCGTAGGGGTGGATATTTTCTATATCAGGGTCATTTTTAATTGCAGTAAAAGCGGTATCGTTTTTTTTAATAGGAAATTCTTCCGCTATTACTGAATGCATTGGCTGCTTATCAGTAACCCTTATATGGCCCCAAAAGCTGAATATTTTCTGGCTGATAGTTTCCTGAAAACCGTTTACTAATGCCAGCGTTACAATCATCGCGGTTACGCTTATTATAGTAGCCGTTATTGATAAGCGGATAATAAAACGGGAAAATGATTTTTGCCGGTTAAACGCAATTCTGTTTGCTATAAAATTTGCAACCTTCAGGATATAGTTTTTGTCTTTTCAAAATTAAGCGGATGAAAAGATTTCTATGCTTTTTTAAAAGAATTTTATAATATTAGAGGATAAACTGTTTGCTTAAACAAGCTTTTATGAAAAATTTCCTGGCTATTCTATTAACCTGTGCTGTTTCCTATGCCTGGTGCCAACAAGGCCCAGACAGGGTTTACAAATCCAATATCCGTACGGCCCAGTTATTTAAGTCCGGTGATCCATACAGCTACCCGGTATTGAAATTGAACAGCAACGACCAGTTGGAGCTTCATTTCGATGATTTGGATGGAGATGTGAAAATGTACTATTATACATTCGAACTGCGAAACGCGGATTGGTCAAAGACGATTTTATTCCCGTTTGATTATATTAAAGGGTTCAGTAATGTGCGAATTAATACATATCGTCAATCTTCTATTGCATTTACCCGTTATACCCATTACGAGGCCGCAGTTCCTGATAGGAGTTGTTTGCCTTCACGGTCGGGTAACTATTTATTGAAGGTTTTTCTGAATGGTGATACATCACAAGTCGTTTTTACAAAGAGTATGGTTGTAATAGAGACTAAAACAAGTGTCGCTGCGCAGGTACAGCAGCCCTTTAATGGTCAGCGGATGCGGGTAGATCAAAAATTATTTATTACAGTACAGACGGATAACAGGATTAATACACTAAGCCCGCAGGATTTAAAAGTAGTTGCATTGCAAAATTATATATGGCAAACGGCATTGTATTTAAATAAACCCACTATTTACCGCGGTAATTATTATGAATATAGTGATGAAAACTATACATCCATGCCTGCAGGAAAAGAGTGGAGATGGATTGATTTACGATCGCTTCGCCTGATGAGTGACCGGATGGGAAGACTGGAATCAAATAAAGACCGGACAGATGTTTATTTACGGCCCGATGGTGAGCGGCAACAACAGCTTTATGTTTATTACAGGGACCTGAACGGGCGTTATTCAATAGAAACAACAGATAATGTGAATCCTTATTGGCAAACAGATTATGCGTATTGTCATTTCAGTTTTTTTCCCCCGGGCAACAGACCCTATGAGGGTAAGGATATTTATATAATGGGAGAACTGACTAATTATGGCACAGACCCTTCAGCAAAAATGATCTTCAATGCAGATCGGGGATGTTACGAACAAACGCTTTTGCTGAAGCAGGGTTTTTATAATTATAGTTATATGACCGCCTCACAAAATAATCAGGCAGCAAACACTTTTTCTTATGAAAATACAGAAGGGAATTACTGGGGCACAGAAAATACCTATATGGTATTGGTTTATTACAGGCCATTTGGCGCCCGTTCCGATGAATTGATCGGGTATGCAACCGTTAGTTCATTATTTCAAAATGCAAGGAATTAATATAGTACCTATAAAATAAAAAAGCAGCGTAAGATAAGTACGCCGCTTTTTTTTATTCAGGAACCATCTTTATAATTTCTTTGCATCTTCCAGGAACTTTGCCAGGCCGATATCCGTTAACGGATGTTTCAATAAGCCCAATATAGAGTCAAGCGGGCTGGTGCATACATGTGCGCCGACTTCTGCACAGCGGATAATATGATTCGGGTTACGGATAGATGCCGCCAGTATTTCTGTTTTAAATCCCTGAACAGAATATATTTTAGCGATTTGCTCAACCAATAAAACACCATCCCAGCCACTATCATCAATACGGCCGATAAAAGGTGAAACATATTTTGCACCTGCTTTGGCACAAAGGATGGCTTGTCCGGCAGAAAAAACAAGTGTACAGTTGGTACGGATGCCATTATCTGTAAACCATTTTATTGCTTTTACACCATCTTTAATCATCGGTATTTTCACTACAATATTCGGGTGAATCGCCGCCAGTTTTTTTCCTTCCTCTACCATACCTTTAAAATCAGTAGAGACAACCTCAGCACTGATATCGCCATTTACCATTTCGCAAATGGTTTTATAGTGATTAAAAATGGCTTCCTGTCCTTTAATTCCTTCTTTTGCCATTAATGAAGGATTGGTAGTAACACCATCCAGTATTCCTAATTCATTGGCCTCTTTTATCTGTGCAAGATTAGCCGTGTCAATAAAGAATTTCATATTGAAAACTTTGATTAAATAATTTGGTTACCGGTAAAATAAAAATCCCCTTCAGGGGATGAGGAAAAAAGGCAGGCGATTTACATCGCACCGCTACAACCACTTATCCTTGCTGCCTTCCGGCCCTGGGGAGGTTTAGCAGGAGCTGGTCGTGTAAGACCTGCCGGTGCAAATATACGAAGAACAAAGTTTATACGAGATGGTGTATAAGACTACTGTGAAAAATTTCCGGCTGCCAGTGGAAATAAATCAATAAGGAAGGCCACCCTGCTTACGTCTCTGCTTGGGGCGGTTGTTCAGAATTTCTTCTTTTGTTGGTAATACTTCGTCATCAGGCTTTTTCTTAATCCAGATTATTATTTCTTTGGCTATAGAGGGGTCTTTTTTTAAAATCGCTTTTACCGTTACATTTTCGGGCTTAAAATCCCCGGGGAGAACAAGGTCGTTCCCTTCGAACTTTCCACCGTTGCCACTAAAATCGATTTCCCTGGCTGTAAGGGGAAGCCATCTGCCATCAGAAAGTTTACCATCAACATTAATATAGTTATGCACTCCTTTCTTTAGACTGTCGGTATACAAATGAAAACAGATGCTGTCTATTTTTTGAGCACCTGCGCCAAGCCCGGTAAAGACTGCAACAAAAAATAAAATCGGTTTCAATTTTTTTTTGAATTTGACGGATAATAGAAAATAAAGGTACGGGCGAAAAAAACGCTTAACAATACTTTTGCATTTACGGGAATAATGTCTTTAATGTACTACACTATCGTTTTACTTCGAAAGAAGATGAACAACTGATAATATTACCTTTTCCTGAAACGCCCTGTAGCAATATAAAATATTTGCCATCGAGGTCAGATGTATAAAATGATAATTCCTTTTTTTGCGACCCGTCAATTTTTACATCGGGTGACCAGAATAAAAGATTACGAAAATCCGGCTTCCGGTTGTTTTTTTGCGTGGCAGTTTCATACCGGGGAGCATAAAATTCTCTTTGCATTTGAAGGCTTTCATATTCTATAACTACGGCACCTGGATCGAGCCTTACGCCATCCAGGTCTCCTTTATAAGTCGAGTAGCTTATTATTCCATCTGAAGTGAATGAGCCCAGCATATATTCTTTGGCGACTACTTCTATTTTCCGGATTTTAAGAGGGTCGATTGCCATTACAGAGTCCATGTCAAAAAAAGGCACCCCATCCACTAAAACAAGTGCATCGCTTTCAAAAAACTCATGGGCGTTCTTTAATACATATAAATGAAATTTTCTGCTTTGTTTCCTGGGAGCCACTTCCATTACATATTCCCGTAATACTTCTTCCATAGTAGTAAAGCGGGTATAATCATCCAGGTAATAAGATTTATCAGGCAGGCCGAAAAAATGACTGGTATCTGAAAAAGGATAATAAAACTGATTCATTGAGTCCAGGCTATAGGTCATTTGTACCTGGCTGTTAATACTATGCTGCAATAATTGATTCTGAATATTTGCCTGCAGACTTAATACAGGTAATGGTCTTGAAGGGTAGCTTTCGGAAAATGGGTTCAGAATCTCGATCCTGTAATCCTGGTCTTGCTTATTATTTGTTTGCACAATTATTTGATCTGAACCTGTAAAATCCCTGGTATTAAAATATAAAGTCCCCTCAGCATTACTGAGGGCAGTATTAAACTGGAATTTTTTTGAAGGAGATGACAGGTAGCCTAAAACTCCCTCGGCGGGCAACCCTGTCTTTTTACTGGTGACCTTACCGGTTATTATATGTCCTTCATATTCGGGAATAAATTGGAAAGAAGGCTTTTTATTGTTGAGTACATCCTCCCATTTAAAGCGGCGCCAGCCATGGGTAAGCATCAGGTTGTCGGCTGCTTTAGCAGCTTCATCGCCTGTATTCGCGAGGTAATATTCCGGTGATTCTACATTGCCTGGTAAATCTGAAGTAAGCCATAAATAAGCTGCAATATCCATATTATCCTGAGCCTGGAGAGAATCAATCCTGTAAACTGAGACCGACATATCGGCGATATTATCCTGTTTTGCCGGGGTATCTGCATTAATAGAAAGAGTTACTTTGCTTCTTATTGGATAGAGGGTATTATCCGTATTGATTTTAATATCATTCACTCCCGGTCTTTTGAAATACAAGCGTTCACAAACCGGTTGTTTTGCCTGGTTAAAAATCGTAAATGTTGTAATGCCCGGAGATAGGGCGGTTTTATCCAACAAAAACACAGCTGTGCCTGTCTTAATTTGTTTCGCTTCTGCAAGATTAACTTTTTCACGGGTATGCGACAGCAGATAAATGGTTTCATTTGTAAACTGAGCAGAAGCGTTTACAATAAGTTTTAGTTGTGCGCCGGTATCATCAAGAGTTAACGTATAGCCGGCTTCGTAAGCAAGGGGCAGCGAGACTATAATACTGCTGTCTTTTGCTGTATTTACAATTGCCTTATAAGTTTCACCACTTTTAGGAGTAAAGGAAAAGTGGCCAATTCCCGCATGAAAAGAGTTGAATTTTAAAACTGTATCATTTTTCTGATTTACCAATATACCACTGCCGTCTATGCCCTTGCCATATTGATCTGCGATTTTGAAACCAACTTTACTTTCAAGGGTATTTACGAGGTTTCCCCCTTCAGGAAAAAACTGGATATCATATTTTGTTTTTTCGACAGCCCCTGCAGTAAAGGTTTTTAGTGTGTTGATGATTGTTAGTGGTTTTTCGAAATAAAAGGATGGATCAAAGTTTCGCATCCATTTTGTATAAGCCCGCAACCGGAAATTGCCAGACGTTACAGAAACCGGTACCAGGAATGAGCCGCTGCCCGAACCTTTCTTTAAAGCTGTTTTTGCCTGTAAAACCGGGAGATTATTTTTGTCCAGTATTTCAACATAAGCCACTTTACTAAGGTCTATGGGTGTGTGAAAACGGGAATCCACTACATAGACTTTAAACCAGATTATTTCGCCGGGGATATAAAAAGATTTATCTGTATGAACAAATAGCTTTTCTTTCGGATTATTTGTTGAATAATCCGAAAGTTGTTTTTCAAGCGACTCCGTGACAGATTGCGCGTAAAGTGAGCAACTCAATACAAAACAAAATGAAATACCGAGTAGCAGGCATTTCCTGTTTAGTAAAGCGGGATAATATATCATAAAATCTTGTTTCAATTTAAATATTGTTATGGCCAGAAATCGGGTTTTACATTAGTTCCCCCTTTTGTCGTACAGTCAGTACATGAGGGCAGGGCAGCTATTATGCCAGTAAACAAGGGTGTGGTTTTTTCAATAGGTACAAGACGTGGAGACAAGCCATCAAAATAATATTTGATGCTATCGAGTATTAAGGGTATGGTTTGTTTTGGTGGGCAATACTCGAAATAACCCCATGGAAACACTTCATTGTTTGTAATAAAAATTCTTTTTTGCTGCATGGAGGATGCAATGACATACCCGATTACAGGTTCTGCAGGGTTTGATACGCAGCGAATATTACCGGGCAACTGGGAAGGCTGGGCGTCGAATAAAGAACCCGTCTGCTCACTAATCTTTTTTATATTCTCAAGATATTCGAACGCTTCTTTAGTTAACGCGTATTGCTTTACCAGTATGCTGTAAGTGGCGTTAATTTCTACTGAAGTCTTTGGAATGAACCGGACAGGCGCCATGTTTATCCTGTCTTCTGTTAAATTCAGTGAAGAGCCGATTAAAATCTGGCTGGATAAAACTGTTCTCCAGCAATGATAAACCAACTCATCTCCCGATCGTAGCGGAAACATTTGATTAAAATCAGTAGAGCTGGCAGAAGGATCATATTTGATCAAAGAATAATTCCCCGCGAAGTAATCATATGTTTCCGCATATTGCCATTGGTAGTATTTCGTATTGCCGGAAGGGTCGTGCGTGTTTACATTAATAGTTACCCCGTCTTCTTTTAACCTCCAGGAAACACTGTCGATTGGCGGGGATTCTTTTACTATTATTTCATCAGAAAGATATTGTTTGCCATTAGTTGTACTAATCCTCAGTTTGTATTTTTTATTTGCATCCAATGTCATTCCCGGAACCGCATATGTACCGTTATTAATTTCCTGGAAGTAATAAAGCACATTACCATCGGCATCTTCAACTGCCATTTGCGCATTTTGTTCCTTTATAGTAACGGGCAGTTCGTCCAGTTTTTTTGTTCTGCCAAGCCGGATAATTGTTGAATCAGGGCCATTCATCAACGATCCATCTACGACCAGGTAATTAAGGTTTGAATCAATTACAGGGGGTATATATTTCTCCTTGCAGCCGCTAAGAAAAAAAACTAAAGACGATGCCAAAACGATTAATCTTTTTTTCATTTCAATTTTTTAAGGCCAAAAACCTGGTTTTTTTGTTGTACCCCTATTTACAGTACAATCTCCACACGGCGTCAACGCTGCCCATATAGGGCTAAAAGGTGAGGAATTGTAGGGTTCAAGCGGTATATAACCCAGATGATTAAAATATAGTTCGGTGCTGTCTGAATTTAAAGGAACCAGTATTTGCGCACAGTTAAGGCCCCAAACCCATGGAGCAACCTCACTATTACTTATATAAATACGTGCTGAATCCACTGAGGATATAGTAATATAGCCCAATACAGGTTCATTGGGGTTGCTTACGGAATGAATATTTCCTTTTAATTCAGAAGGCTGTGCGTCAAAGATCGAACCCGTCTGCTCTGTATTTTTTTTCAGGTTTTGAAGGTATTCGTATGCTGCTTTGGTCAATGCATATTGGCGGGCCGCAATGGAATACTTAACACTCAATTCAATCGAGTTATTTGAAATAAACCGGATAGGGTTTTCTGATATTACATCTTGTGAAAGCTTTGTTGAAGTGGCCAGAAGTAAATCTTTTGAGTTCTGTTCTATCCAGCAGGTATATAGAAATTCGCTATCGGGCCGCCCGCTGACTTTATAAGGAAGAGACGTACTATCATATTTTAACCGTGAAATATAAGTCGAGTGGTACTGCCAGGTCTCAGTATAGTTCCAGCGATAGTACTTTGTATTGTTTAAAGGATCATGAGTATTGGTATATATAGTTACCCCTTTGTCACTTTTTTTCCAGCTAATGCTATCAATCGGGGGTGTTCGAAGAACGGGTATTTCGTCTGTCAGGTACTCTCCGCCGCTAACGGTTTTAATTCGTAATTTATATTTATTATTCACATTCAGGTTCATGCCGGGTAAGGTATACATACCATTATTATTTAGCTGCCGGAAATAATAAATAGCATTTCCTGAACTATCCTCGATCGTTAATTCAGCACCGTTTTCTCCTGAATTCAATAAACTGCTGTCTAAATTTCTTGTCCGGCTCAACCGGATGAAAGCTGAATCGGAGCTATTATTCAGAAAACCGTCTACGGTGAGATAATTTAAATTGGAGTTGGCAACCGACGGTACATATTTTTCTTTACAGGAAAAGAAAAATACAATCATAGGCATTAAAAGACTATATATGATTTTTTCTTTTTTCATTTTTTAGGTTACGGCCAGAAATTGGGTTTTTGTGTAATACCACCTCTCACCGTGCAGTCGGCACATATTTCATATTCAGACTTCATTGCAATAAGTTCCCCGTATTGATCATAAACTCCTTCTATTCCTGTTCCTACAGCAATACCAGGATAAAGTACTTTATTAAAGAAATAATCAAAACTATCTCTTGATACAGTGAAAGGTGGCCGGCAAAAAAGGTCATCCATCCATGGAGATACCTCCGAGTTATCAATAAAAATTCTTTTCGCTTGCAGATTGGTTGCTGTCAGGTATCCTAATGCCGGTTTTTCGGTATTTGTAAGGCAATGGATATTTCCGGATAGAGTAAAGGGTTGCGGATCGAAAATAGTTCCGGACTGCTCTGTATTTTTTTTCAGAGCTACATAATATTCAAAAGCTTCCTGTTCGAGTGCATACTGTTTTACGATAATGCTGTACTTATAAGCTAATTCAAAAGAGTTGGCTTTTATAGTTTTCAATTTCTTCCGGCTGATGATATCTTGTGACAGGGAGACAGAAGAAGCAAGCAAAAGCTCTTTGGAGTTAACGGTTTTCCAGCAATGGTTTACAAATTCACCAGAATCTCTTATTTCAAAATGACCGGGATTAACACCACTAATAAATTTAAATGGTGAGTTATAAGGAGTGTAATATTCCCAGGTTTCTGTATACTCCCATCGGTAATATGTTGTACTGTTAGTGGGATCGTGTGTATTTACGGCAATAGTAACTCCATCATCATTTCGGTACCATGCTATACTGTCTATCGGGGGATTGGATTTTACGGTTATATCATCAGAAAGATATTCGTTACCGTCCATTGTTTTTATGCGAAGACGGTATTTTTTATTTACTCCCAGGTTCATACCCGGTACGGCATAGCTTCCATTGTTATTTGAAGGAACAAATGTATAAACTATATTCCCCGGTTCGTCTTCAACTGTTATATGTGCATTTAGCTCGCCTACCCTGTCCACATAATAATCGTTTATTAATGGGGTAGTACGACTAAGACGAAGGATTGTTGAATCGCTACTGTTGTTTAAAAAACCATCCACAACCAGATAACCCTGGATAGGGGATGGTACAGAAGGCTCGTATCTCTGTTTGCAACAAACAAAAAAACACGTTGAAATATAGAGGTTATATTTTATAAAACAATTCACTGCGGGTTTTACCAATTAATTCCTAAATAGTTTTACTCCTTTCAATGAGTTGCATCCGTATCATTTTTAAAATCTGAAATTATAGGTAACAAACGGTATCGCTGAACCGAAAATGGAAAGTTTATAGCCCCTGATAAACCCGTTCTCCTGGACGAAATAAACCGAATAGGCATTCTTTCGCGCAGTAAGGTTATATATTCCAAAACTCCATGAGTTGTGCGTGAGCTGTTTTACTCTATGATTTCCTTCTACGTTCATGGAAAAATCCACCCGGAAATAATCAGGTACGCGATACTCATTCCTGTTTGAATAATAAACTCTTTCAGATCCCAGTAAATAATAAATAGCGATAGGCAATGTGATGGGCCTTCCGGTGCTGTAGGTCGCATCCAGCGATATACTGAAACGATGAGAAAATTTATAATTGCTGATTACATTTACGATATGCGGTTTGTCAAAGTTGGCAGGGTAATACTTCCCTTCGTTGATGGTCTGGCCGGCAATCGGATCATCCAGTTTCAGCATCGTGCGGGAATAAGTATAGCTAATCCAGCCATTGAGTTTGCCACTTCTTTTTTTGATCATCAATTCAGCGCCATAGGCATATCCTTTTGTATTGATTACATCAGTTTCAATGGTATGATTCATGATAAGCTTGGCCCCGCTTTTATAATCCAGGAAATTTTTAAGCTGTTTATAATAAACTTCAAGGGAAGTTTCAATTGCATTGGATTTAAAATTCTTATAAAACCCGAGTGAATATTGTTCTCCCAGTTGAGGCTTTATATTAGGGTCGCTGAGTTTCCATATATCGGTTGGCGAAATGGCTGTGGTATTGGAGAGCATATGGATATACTGGCGTAATGTATTGTAAGCAAGTTTGACAGAAAAACTGGAAGACAAACTGTAGCGGAGTGAAACCCTGTATTCTGGGCCCATATATGTTTTGATAAACTTGCCTGATGGATAAGTAGTAGAGTCGATAATTGTTTGATCGGTTCTTGGAAGGCCGGGGGCGTATGTATTAATTGTTTTTGGCCCCATGTAATTAAACATGGAATACCGGATACCCGCATTAATCGAAAAATCAGGATTAACATCGAATTTATCGCCAAGATATAAGGCACTTTCAAGTCCCTGTTCTTTTTCCAGTACATCAGGAACAATAAGAGAGTTTTTACCTGATGGTGTAAAAGAGCCTGGGTGCAGGTTATATAAAATAGAAGTAACACCGAAACCGACGGTATGCCTGGGATTCGGATTATATACAAAGTCGGACCTGAAATTAACCTGTGAAATGTCAAACTTCAGTTTGTACGCATTGACTTCATTATTGGTACTGCTTACACTGTAAGCATAATAATCGTATCCGCCAAGGAAAACAGCGTTTAGTTTGTTATTAAAAATATGCTTCCATTTCAGGTTAATGTTTTTGTTCTGGTATCTGTATAAAGTGTCACTGTTTAACCGGAAACGATCATTACTGATATAAGCGGTGAAGTAGAGGTTGTTCTTTGCGTTTATTTCATGGTTGATATGCGCATCAACATCATAAAAACCAGCCCTGCTGTTTCGGTATTCCTTATCCGGTAAATTCTTCAATATCCAGTCGGAGTAACTGGTTCTTCCGCCAATAAGGAAAGTGGTTTTTTCGCTTCCTACCGGGCCTTCAACAGTCAATTTACTTGTCAAAGGACTGATACCTCCCACTCCTGCTATTTTCTTTTTATTACCTGTGCGTGATGTAACGTCAAGTACAGAAGATA
>JAFDYH010000147.1:0-10262 GCA_018267535.1 Bacteroidota bacterium | reverse complement strand
AAATGAGAAGGATTATAAATTGTAGCATCATTAAACAAAACAAGGTTCTGATCTGTGGAACCTCCGCGAACATTGAAGCCGGTGGTCGCTTCCCCAACAGAAGTTACACCGGGTAGTGTTAATATGGCACGCAGCACGTCTGCTTCACCAAAGGCGACAGGCATTTGTTTGATTGTCTTAAGGCTTAATTTCTCCATACCCATTTGTACTCCCTTAATATTTGAAATCTTATCCGCTACCACGATCACTGTTTTCAGGCTGGGAATAAAATCTTCCATTTCTATATTCAATTTTCCGTCTGAATAGAGATGTACTTGTCTGGAAGTTGTTTTCATTCCAACACTGGATATCTTCAGTACGTGCCGTCCTTTAGGTAGGGTTAAGGAATAATATCCAAACTGGTCTGTAACGGCGCCGGCAACGGACTGATCAACGACAATGGCTGCCGATGCAAGTGGCTCGCCTGTTTTTGTATCACGTATATACCCTGCTATTGTTGCAGCACCGCCGGTATTTTGATTGGTCTTTGTTCCTATATCGAATAGTTTGTTTTCAATTGATGCCAGTATTTTTTCTTTGTTCTTGCTTTCGCTGATCATATTGGCAAGGCGGGCCGAATCTGTTGCACTTATCGTTTTATTAAAAAAGCCCTGTGGTAATGCAGTCAATATAGGGTTCCCTTTAGTGATGAAAACATAATTGCGCGGGTCTATAGAATACCGAAACCCGGTATTAGCCAATACCTGATCAAGAATTTCTTCCAGCGTTTTTTCTTTTACAGAAATAGTTACATAAAGACTATCCAGTTCCGGGGCATTGTAATAGAAATGAAATTCCGTTTGTACTTCCAGATTCTCTATAAACTTGGGAAATAATGTCTTTTCGGCACTTAGGTTATAAAGTTGCCTGTTTTGGGCAGATAGCTCAAGGCATACAGCCTGGAGGATAAGGAGGCTTATTGCTAAGCAACAAATATTTTTCATACTTAGTGTGTAGTCAACTGATCATAATAGCGGACAACTTCAAGAATGAGTTGCTCTTTATTCTTTTTATATTTTTTTCTATTGTTCCTGTAAAAATTATTTAATTCTTTCTTTTTGTCGTTTAGAATGCCCGGTAAAAATTTGGCAGAATGAACTATAGCGTACTTTCCGTTTTGTTGTATATAATACTCATTTGTTTGTTCATATCTTCTTTCTAACTCCTGACCTTTTACTTCTTCTACGTATTTTTTTGAGCGTTTGGCCAGTAATTTCACTTTGCCGTTGTACATTCTTTCATAAAAACCTCCGGGCATTCCTATAGCATTGCTGTCTTCTGTAAGTCTTACAAATTCGTGCCCAGGCATCGTAAACCATCCTACTTTGCTTTTTATAAGATCCTGCCGCATTACCTTTTTATAATCATCAGAGGCTGTGCTTTTATTTACCGCGTATTGAAGGATCACTACATCATCTTGTACAAGATCGTAGAGCAGGGGTATGTTTCTGTAATAAGTATCATCATAAAAGACAGTTCCGTTTTGTAACTCATCGGCCAGGAAATAAGGATGCCCGATAGCCAAATGATTGTATCCTGTATTTTCATATCCATTATATAAATGAATATTTTCCCCAAGTATGGAATTGTGGAAGTTGATTATTCCTGTAATAGATGTATTTAGGGCAATACTGTCTGCGGTGTTGAATTGTGCGTTGACTTTGACAGCCGGAAAAAAGAAGCACAGCAATATTATTTTACCTGGCAAGGCTTTTCTCATTTTGACAGTTGTTTCAGAAACCAGTAAATAAAAGAAATTATTATGAAAACTCCATCCTGTATGTTGACAAAGTACCAACAAACGCAGGAAAGATATGGTTCAGAATGTGTTTAAGGTAAGATTGAAATCTTTGTAAGATACTTATTTTTTATTTCAAAAGGACTGGGTGGGCTGGAGGGTTTACAGGCATGATAGACTACGGTTCGTTACTGCTTATAGTTTTGGAAGAATGTTAAGGACAAGGCAGTTATTTTTTTACACTAAAAAAATAACTGCCGCTCAAAATTTTTCCTTCAGAAGTGATTCCTTTGACTTCTATCAAATATTTCCCTTCCAGGTCAGAAGTAAAAAAAGAAAGAGCGGGGTGATCAGAGTTGGATACAACTATATCTGGGTTCCAATACAACTGATTCCTGAAATCGGGTAAATGGTCTTTTTTTTGCGCATCGGTTTCGTAAACAGGAGCGTAAAATTGTCTTTGTAATTGCAGCCCTTCATAGTCAACTATTACGGCATGGGGGTCCAGCCGTATTCCGTCTAGATCGCCTTTATATGTTGAAAAACTTATTAATCCTTTTGTTTTAAGTGGCCCCAAAATATATTCTCTCTTCAGGATGTCGATCTTCTGTATTTTTAAAGGGTCGATAGTCATTACTGAGTCCATATCAAAGAAGGGTACGCCATCAACAAGTACCAATGGGTCTCCGTCATAAAAATCCTGGGCTTCTTTTAAAACATTCAAATGAAATTTATGACCGGATTTTACCGGTGCTACTTCTTTAACGTACTCTCTCAATACTTCCTCCATTGTTGTAAAACGTGTATAATCATCCAGCAAATAAGACTTGTCTGCTTTGCCCCAAAAAGGAATAATATCTCCCGGGGGCAGAAATTTATTTAGGGAATCATTATTGTAAATAAACTGGATTTGGCTATTAATACTATTGTTTAGTAACTCAGCTCGCAACGAAGGAAAAACCTTTAGTCCCGGCAGTGGCGGATAAGGATAGGATTCTGAAAAAGGTGAAATAATATCCAACCTGTAATCTTTATAAAAGTGAGGGTCAGTTTGTACAACGAAATTTTCGGTTCCCGATATTTCTCCTGAATTAAAGTAGACAATACCTAGTTTGCCGCTCCGGGCGGCAGAGAATTGGTAAATTCTTGCCGGCGAGGACAGATAGGCATTTATATCAGGAGTGCCAAGGCCGTTCGTGCGGTTAACTACCCTGCCGGTAATAATATGTCCTTCATATTCTGGCGGAAAATAAACAACGGGCTTATTGTTTTGGAGTACATCTTTCCAGTCAAACCGTCGCCATCCCTGGGTAAGCATCAGGTCATCAGCAGCTTCATCTGTATTTTGCTCAAAATAATAAGAGGGGTTTTCTATTTCGCCTTTCACATCAGAGCTTAACCAGAAATAAGACAGGATATCATTTGGATTCTTGTGCTGTAACGAATCAAGAAGGAACACCGAGAGGGAAAGGTTTGCTGTTTCCCCGGGCGAAAATGACTGATCAGATATATCGCACCCCAGTACGACTTTGCTTCTCAGGGCATATTCTGTTTTATCAGCATTTATTTTTAGAGGGAAAGACCCGGGTCGTTTGAAATACAATCGTTCGGCAATAGGCTGGTTGGCGCTATTAAAAATAGTGAAAGTAGTAATACCTGTTGGTAATGAAGATTTATCTATCGTAAATACAGCTCGTTCGTTAGTAATATTCTTAGTTTCAGCAATATTCAATTTTCCTCTTGTATGCGATAGAAGCAATATTGATGAGTTGTTTTCTTTTCCATAAGAGCTAACAATCAATTGCAGTTGAGAATTTTGAGTTTCGGTGAGATGAAGGTTAAAGCCGGTCGGATAAATTTCAGGTAATAAAGCTTCAATTGTTTTTCCGTCAATATTTAATACTATTTTATAATTGATGCCGGGTTTAGGGATAAACTCAAAACGCCCCATCCCCCCGTACCGGCTTTTGAATCGGGTAATAGTGTCTATGTTCTGATCAAGTAACACACCGTTACCATCGGCACCTTTCCCATATTGATTTGTTATTTTGAAGGCAACAGTATTGCTGACACCCATTAATAAATTTCCCCCTTCGGGAAATAACTGCACTTTATATTGAAAGGTTTCCAGGGTTGCTGCCGGCAGTCTTTTCAAGGTGTTGATTATTGTGATCTGTGTTTGAAAAAAATAACCTGCGTCATTGTTTTTCATCCACGCTGTATAAGCCCGCAACCGGTAACTACCGGAAGACAATGAGGCTGGTAATTGGAAAGAGCCATTGCCTGTTCCCTGTTTCAGTTTGATTTTTGCCTGCAGTGCAGGTATATTTTTTGAATCTAGCACCTCAATGTACGCTACCTTGCTGAGATCGATGGGTACATGTAGTCTTGCATCAGTGATATATACTTTAAACCAGATAATTTCCCCTGGCACAAAGAGATTTTTGCTAAGATGAACAAAAATCTTTTCCTGTATATTTTTTGCTGAATAGCTTTCAAGTGCTGCAGGGATGGACTCATTTTTTTGTTGAGAAAATCCGCAAAAAGGGAAAATAGCCAGTAGCGCAATTGGAAAGAGCGAAAATAAAAAATACCTGTTATGTTTATTTTTCACTTATAATTTTTTATTGCCAGAAATCAGGTTTACGCGTTACTCCACCAAGAATGCGACAGTCTGTACAGGCCGGTTCCGCTGCGAAATAACCGGATGTAATCCCGTTTATATAAGTCAGGGGAATATATTGCGGGTAGTGCCCTTCCTGAAAATAAAATCTTATACTATCAGGGTTATCGGGAACAAACCGGGTAGCACAAGCTAATGAATATCCCCAGGGTTCTACCTCGCTTCGTTCAATAAAGATTCTTTTACTGCTAACCTGACTGGCAGTAATATAGCCTATGACTGTTTCATTCGGGTCAACGGAATTATGGATATTTCCGGCGAGTTGTGAAGGTTGAGCAGAGAATAATGAATTGGATTGTTCAGATACCCTTTTCAGTATTTGCAGGTAGTCAAAGCCCTCTTTATTTAAAGTATATTGTTTTACAAGTATGCTGTATTTATTTCCCAATTCGAATGCCCCATATGGAATCGTTCTGACGACCTGGTTGATAACAATGTCATCAGAAAATTTTTCAGTCGACGCAATTAAAAGATCTCTTGAATATTGTGTACGCCAACAATGATTTATCGAATCGTCAGGGTTTCTTGGTAAAACATCGTCGTTTGCCTGGTCATATATATAGCCTGATTGATAAGGCGAATAATACTCCCACGTTTCTTCATATTGCCATCGGTAATAGCGGGTGTTATTCTGTTGGTCTTTTGCATTTACATAAATAGTAACATCTTTTTCAGGCTTAATCCAGTTTACGCTGTCTATAACAGGAGTGTTTTTGAAAATAATAGGGTCGGAGATATAGCTTTTACCATTCAGTGTGGCTATACGCAATTTATAGGAGTTGCCGGCAATAAGATCCATCCCGGCAATACCATAGGTTCCAGGAGAACTACTTAATTCCTGCAGCAGGTAAATAGTATTACCATTTGCATCCTGTACGACCACTGATGCACCTTTTTCTACAATACTTGTATCTCCCTCACTTAGTTTCCGTGTACGGCTAAGAAATATTTTTGTACTATCGGAGCCTCCTACTAAGATTCCATCAACCACAAGAAAATCTGGATTACTATCAATGATAGGAGGATCATATTTTTCCCGGCATTGCAAAACAGAAATCGTGCAGAATAACAGAATTAATATGGGAATTCTTTTAGTCATAGATTAGAACCGGAAATTAAAAGTGACATATGGTATGGCAGAACCGAAAATTGACATTTTGTACCCCACTATTTTGCTGCCTTCCTGGACAAAATAAACAGAATACACATTTTTTCGACCAGTCAGGTTATATACTCCCATACTCCACGAGTTGTGGGTCAGCTGTTTTATTTTGTGGTTGCCTTCTATGTTAAATGAAAAATCGGCCCTGAAGTAATCGGGAATTCTGTACCCGTTCCTGTCAGAATAATATACTCTTTGTGAACCACTATAAGTGTATAGAGCAATAGGGAGTGTAATAGGGCGTCCGGTGCTATATGCAAAATCCAGCGAAACACTATAACGATGAGAAAATTTATAGTTACTTACTATATTTCCAATATGTGGTTTATCAAAATTGGCTGGATAGTATTTACCTTTATTGATTGTTTCTCCTGCCAAAGGGTCGTCCTGCCGGAGCAGGGTGCGGGAGTAGGTATAACTTATCCATCCATTTAGTTTGCCACTTCGTTTTTTGATCATTAATTCCGCACCGTAGGCATACCCCCGCGTATTAACTACGTCAGTTTCGATATGTTGGTTTAAAAGAATTTTTGCCCCGCTTTTGTAATCGAGATAGTGGTTTAACCTCTTATAATAGAATTCCACTGAAGTTTCAATTGCATTAGATTTTAAGTTCTTATATAAACCCAGTGAATATTGTGCTCCATACTGTGGCTTTATATTGGGATCGCTGAGTTTCCATGTGTCTGTCGGAGAAATAATAGTACTATTAGAAAGCATATGTATATACTGTTGCAACGTATTAAAAGCCAGCTTTACAGAAAAAGAATTAGGTAAACTATACCGGACAGATACTCGATATTCTGCTCCATGATAAGTTTTAATAAACTTACCCGATGAGTAAGTTGAAGAATCTGTAATACTGCCGTCAGTTCTTGGCACTCCTTGCTTGTAACTATAAATTGAAGCCGGGCCCATCAATGAAAAGGCTGAATAGCGTATACCTGCCTGTACAGAAAGGTTAGTGGTAATGTCAAATTTGTCTCCAAAATAAACGGCGCTTTCAAGGCCTTGTTCTTTTTTTAGTACATCGGGTATAACAATTGATACAGAATTGAGAGGTGTATAAGACCCGGGATGAAGTTGATAGTATATAGAGTTAATGCCAAAATTCAGGGTATGTTTGGGGTTAACTATGTAGGCAAAATCTGATTTAAAATTATACTGGCCTATATCAAAAGCCAGTTTGTAAGCGTATTCTTTTATGTAGTCACTCGTTACGGTATAATTGTAGTAGTCGTGACCAAATAGAAAAACGGCATTGAGCTTATTGTTAAATATATGTTTCCATTTCAGGTTAAAGTTTTCGTTCCTGTAGCGGTAAACAGTATCTGTATTTAGCTTAAAATGGTCATTACTGAAATAAGCATTAATAAATAAATTGTTTTTATTGTCAAACTCATGATTGATATGTACATCAAAATCATAGAAACCGGCGCTGCTGTTATGAAATTCACTGTTTGGAATATTTTTTAATATCCAGTCTGAATAACTGGAACGCCCGCCAATCAGAAAAGTGGTTTTATCTTTTACTATAGGTCCTTCAATAGTTAATTTACTTGTTAGCGGGCTAACACCGCCTATACCTGTTATTTTTTTCTTATTCCCGATACGATTGTTAATATCCAGTACCGATGAAATTCTCCCTCCATATTTTTCCGGAATACTACTTTTATAAAGTTCAACATCTTGTATAACATCCGGGTTAAACGCTGAAAAGAAACCAAAAAGATGCGAAGGATTATATATTGCTGCATCACTGAAGAGTACAAGATTTTGATCGGAGGAGCCGCCCCTGACGTTAAAACCGGTAGTAGCTTCACCCACAGAAGTAACACCCGGAAGAGTGAGGATTGATCTTAGCACATCAGCTTCCCCGAAAGCTACCGGAAGTTGCCGGATAGTTTTAATAGAAAGTTTTTCCATTCCCATTTGCAGGCCTTTCAGGTTCGACACTTTATCCGCCACAACAATAACTGCTTTGAGGCTGGGAATAAAATCTTCCATTTCTATGTTTAATTTTCCATCATCATAAAGGGCTACCTGTCTCATGGTATTCTTCATACCTACACTGGAAATCCTGATTATATATTTCCCGCGTGGCAGGGAGAGTGAAAAATAACCGAACTGATCAGTAACAGCACCTGCATTGGAGGGTTCTGCAATTAAAGCAGCAGAGGCAAGCGGCTCACCTGTCTTAATATCTTTAATATAACCATCAATCGTTGCATTGCCTGCTGAGGAACCCCGGTTTTTAGAACCAATTTCAATGAGCTTGTTTTCCAGAGAAACAGAAATTTTATCCTTATTTTTCTTATCCTTTATTATATCTGTAAGCTTTAGTGAATCGCCGGATGAAAGGCTTGTTGAAAAAAAATTCGGGGGGAGATTTACAGCGACTGAATTTGCCTTGGTAATGTATATGTAATTTCTTGGGTCAATAAAAAAATGAAAAACACTTCCCTGAAGAACAAGAGTTAATATTTCATCAATGCTTTTTTCCTTTGCGTTTATATTTACATTTAAATCTTTTAATTCTGACGCACGATAAAAGAAACGATATTCAGTTTGTATTTCCAGGTTTTCAATAAATTTTTCAAAGGGAAGACTGTCTGCTTTTACATTATATAACTGGCGGTTTTGCGCAAAACTGCTTATTGTCAGCATTTGCAGAATAACGAACAAAAATCCCGGCCCTATTCCTTTTGTACTAAATCTCATTCTTCGGTATATATTTTATTTTGAGCCTGCGGCCATCAACTGATCGTAATATTTTACAGTTTCAAAAATTACCTTTTCTTTGTTTTTCCTGAATTTTATAGGCAGGCTATTCAAAAAACTTTTTACCTGCGCTTCTTTTCCTGGAAAAGCATTAACCAGTAATTTTTTTGATTTTATATGATAAAACCGGTTTTCACAAAAAATATAGTATTCATCAAATATTTCGTATCTTATTTCTACGTCTTTTTGTTTTGCTTCTTCTATATACTTTTTACTTCTCTTAATATACATCGTTGAATTGCCTTTGTAGGCGCTTTCATAAAACCCTTCCCTCATGTTTGGTGCCGAAGAATCAAGTCGTATAAACTGGTGGCCCGCAATAGTGAACCGGCTTATCTTTTCTTTTACTAAATCCATTCTTTGTTTTTTCTGAACTGCATAACCGGGGGGATAAGGAGTGGCGGAGAAATAAGAGAGGGTAAGCAGATTATCATTGCTTTCGTCATAAAGCAAGGGAATGTTTTTATATAGAGTACCATCATACAAAACATTGCCCAACTGCATCGAATCCTGCATGAAATAGGGGTGATTTAAGGATAGCTGCTCGTAGTTGGTGTTTTGCCAGCCATTAAATAAATGCGAGTTTTCTTTGAGTGACGATTGGAATGTTAGTATTGCCTCTTCTAATGAAGAGGACAGATAATTGCTGTCTGTAGTGGAAAGCTGCGCGAATAATCTCTGTGGTGAAATAATGATCAGTGCGCAAATCACAGGCGGCGTTAAAATACGTCTAAGCATCTTTCAATGTTGAATGAGACAAGTTGTTTTTGAAATTTCCTGTTTTAATTTCAGCAAAGTTCCGGTATGTAAATTTTTTTTGCGACGGCTTAATGTAAGGGAATAAATTTTTTGTAAGATAGTTTTTTATTTCAAAAGGTCGCTCGGAAGCTGGTTAAATTGTTTTTTAAAGGCGAGGGTAAAATTACTCAGGTTCGCATAACCTACGGCGTAACCTACATCTTTTATTGAATACTTTTTCGATAATAACATGAGCCTTGCTTTTTCCATGCGGTGCTTTTGAAAATATTCGTAAGGGGGCAGGCTGTATATGGTCTTGAAGAGGGTCTTTAGTTTTGACTCGCTGATCGCAATAGATTTTGCCAGTTCAGGTATAGTAGGAGGGGGGCTGGAAAAGTTTGCGGTCAGAACAGATTCTATTTCCCGGATTCGCTCGATATCTTTTGCAGAAATATTCATAGTGGTGGGGTGACGGATAATCTCTTCTGTAAGCCAGCTTGCAAATGTGTCCATCAGGCGCAGTATACGTGTATGGTAAAACAATAAGCTTTGCCCTGATTTTTCTTTCAGCAGCTGGTTCATAATAAGTGCGGATTCAGCGTCTATCTTTTTGAATAATATACCAGCGGTCTTTAATTCAAGGTATTGCTTTAGCACTTCTTCTTTTTTATCGAAACCGAGATAATCTTTAACCCACTCCGGTGTTAACAATACCCTTACACTACTCGCTGTTGCATTACTTTTCAGCGAGTATCCAACATCATACAAAAAACTGGTAAGGTACATTGCCGAACGTCCGTCTTCTTTCATTTCGAAAGTGTCCGACTCAATTGTCATACTGAATTCAGTCACTTCTTTTATTTCTTCACAGCAAAATGTATAATACTCGATGTCGTCTTTTTTTCTTTCCAGTAGAAAATCATGGTTGAGCCGGAAATGAGAAAGGATGGCTTCAACGCCGCCTGGCAGAATAATCAATTTCATAAAACCACTGCCAATCTTTTCCGGAAAATGAATTGTATTGTCAACAATTTTTAATCCCAGGAAAACAGCAATATCTTCCAGGAATTTTTTATAAGTGGTAAGCTCATACTGTAAGGCGATCATGACAAAAAGTAGTA
>JAFDYH010000146.1:491-4560 GCA_018267535.1 Bacteroidota bacterium | reverse complement strand
CACACGCAACGTATAACAACTGGTACTGTTGGCCTTATTATAGCCATAGACTTGCAAATAGTATGTAGCAGCATTGGTTGCATTTCTTGTAATTGTCTCACTGGTTGTACCGGCATTCTGGGAAGCGGCCAGTTGGGTTCCGTTACTGTTATATAATCGCACATCGTAATCGGCCGGTAAATTAGTTAGTGTTACTTTCAGTTTAGGCGCGGATGCCGTAGTTGTAAACTTAAACCAGTCTTTATCGGTAGAAGAGCTGATGGTAGCCGTATTATCTATATTTAACGGAAGCGATGCAGCGGTACTTCTTGTGTTATTACTTTCAAAATTATCCGTACATGTTGGTGGCGGTGTTACCGTTGCCCCTACACCTACAGCATCCCATGCATTCGTTGTTTGTATGACCTCATTGCTACCTGCACCATAAATATCAGTAGCCGCCTGTATGGAGGCTACCCTTGCGTCAAGATATTGCGCTGTAGAAGTAAGATAGGCTGTATTTGTTTTAAACGCAATGGCAGCAGCTGCATCAATGCCGATGCCGGCAACATTATAAGAAAATCCATTATCGTTTACTCCCGTACCGCCGGCAGATAATAAATAAAACCAGAAATTAAGAACCCCGCTGTTTGTATGCACGCCGCCATAGTCAGAAGTTCCGGCATACCAGAATGTACCTTTATAAGTATCCGGCTGTCCATAGGCGTTAGGATTGCTCATGGAACGGATTATATAGAAGTCTCCTCCAATAAGCCAATCGGCACTTGCAGGACGTGCATAAAACTCAATGGCTGTTCCGAAAATATCACTAAACCCTTCATTCATAGCGCCAGGTTCATTTGAATAGGTAAGATTAGAAGTAAAAGAAGTCAGGCCATGGGATATTTCATGACCACAAACATCCAATGCGGTTAGCGGAAGATTATTGTCTGTTGAACTGCCATCCCCATAAGTCATCCGGCTGCCATCCCAAAAAGCATTAAAATAGCTGGTACTGTAATGCACGTAGCTTTTTATAGCAAAACCCGCATTATCGATACTGTTACGCCCAAACTTATTTTTATAAAAATCATAGGTCATTTCAGCGCCCCAGTGTGCATCGGTTGCATATTGGTCTTTATTAGCATTTATATTGTTCCAGTTATTATCGGCATCTGTAAAATCAATGGCTGTGCTATAATTCGTTTTCTTTTGAAGGTTGAACGTCTGTATGCCGTTTCCCCTTGTATTTTCCTGCAAACGATAAGTAGAACCGGTATAATCTGTAGCAATGGTTTGAATACCGCTATAGGCCGTGGCCGCAATGCCGGTAGCTGCGGTTGTATGTAACAACTCCCGCTTTCCCAATATCTGTCCATTGACGGCATCAACAAAAACAATCTGCCTGCTGACAGGATCGCTTGCATAAATATCGAATTTATACGCAGGCCTCAGGGCAGAAGGTATTACATCATCCTCGCCGCTATAAAAAACCAACTGGCCTTTCGGGTAAAAAGTTGCGTTAGGATTATTCTGTTCTTTTTTAATAAATGCCTCTTCACCTGCATCCTGCCATTTATAAGAATGCGCATGTACAAATTGTAGAGCCGCTGTAAGTGCAGAAGATTCTGTAAGCGTTGCAGCCGGCAGGTTTTGAGGAATATCTTTAATCCATCTTCCGTTTTGGGCAAATACCCGACCACCCATGGTATGAACAATATATTCAGCATGTTCAACAGGTAGGCCGTTGATCGTTTGCTGGTAACGGAGATGTTCAGAACCGGTGGCATCCTTATCCTGGCTTATAATTTTTGCCGTAACTGAAGAGGTGACCCTGGCATTTAAATCGGTAAGTGATAAACGCCCTTTTGTAAACGCGGGAGATGAAGACTTAGCAAAAGAAACAAAAGAAGGATACATACCTTTCTTTCCTTCAATCACTTTGTTCGACTCCTGTGCATTTGAAACGAGAGTAACCAGTATGATGAATACCGGTAAGAGTAGATTTTTTTTCATTTGAATTTAATGGGTTAGTGGTAAAAGAATTGAACAAAATGAATGTATTGAATTTTTTATACGGAGAAGTGCACTACTTTTACCCATATCTTAATAATGTGAAAAAACTCTTAGCAACTGCGTCGTTTTTTGTCGTATCTGTTGTTCTTTCCGCTCATGAATTCTGGCTGCAACCAGACAAATTCATTTACAAACGGGGAGAGGAAATCAATATCCGCTTTCATGTTGGCGAAAATTTTGAAGGTGAAAACTGGAGCGGTGATACGTCAAGGGTTCAACACCTGAATTTTTACTATTCAGATATAAAAGATGACCTCAGTCCTGCTATGGGTATCGAAAAAGGAGATTCCATACAGTTTTCTTTAGTAGATGAAGGAACAGCAATGGTTACATTTAACAGTAAAAATTCTTTTATTGAATTAGATTCAGCAAAATTCAACGCCTACCTGCAGGAAGACGGGTTAAAGGAAACTATCAAATACAGGAAAGACCATAACGAAACAGACAGTGGCGGCCATGAGTATTACCAGCGTAGTGTAAAAACAATTATACAGGTGGGCACGGTATACGATAGTACATTTAAGCAGCAAACAGAACTGCCAATAGATATTATTCCCCAGGTAAATCCTTATACGATCAGGAACAAAAAAGAAATGGCGGTAAAAATCTTCTTTCAGCAAGAGCCGTTAAGAAATACACTAATCAAAATCTGGCACCGCAAGAAAAATGAAACAATAAAAGAAGAATATACAACCAACAAAGATGGTGAAGTCAGTTTTGATGTTGAAACAAACGGTAAATGGATGGTAAGCTGTGTAAAGATGGTCCGTTTAAAAGACGATCCAAAAGCTGAATGGCAAAGCTATTGGGGAAGCTGTACATGGGGCTATAATAAATAAGTATATAGTCCGCAGGGGATTATTCTTTGCCAGATGTTGCCCCTTGTTTTCAGGCATATTGACTTACTGACCTCACCAGCCTTTCTGCCTTGCTCAATAGCGAACAGAACCTTAAAACGGAGCGTCGCAACGAAGTCAAATCAATGTACAAAAGCCGGTAATCAAAAAATAAAACGGCAAATCATAAACTGGCCGCAATCCCTTACTTTTGCCATCTGATAACTATCGGAATCTTAAATAAATTATGAGCATATTAGTTAATAAGAATTCGAAAATCCTCGTGCAGGGATTTACAGGTACTGAAGGCACTTTTCATGCTACACAAATGATTGAATACGGCACTAACGTTGTTGGTGGCGTAACACCCGGTAAAGGTGGCGGCAAACATCTGGATCGTCCGATATTCAATACTGTAGCTGATTGTGTAAAATCTACCGGCGCTGATGTAAGTATCATCTTTGTTCCGCCTGCATTTGCCGCAGATGCAATTATGGAGTCTGCTGAAGCCGGGATTGGACTTGTTGTTTGTATAACGGAAGGTATACCGACGCAGGATATGGTGAAAGTGAAAAATTACCTGCAAGGAAAGAAGACAAGATTGATAGGGCCCAACTGTCCTGGTGTAATTACTGCAGGCGAAAGTAAAGTGGGTATTATGCCCGGGTTTGTATTTATAAAAGGAAGAATTGGTATCGTTTCCAAATCCGGTACGCTGACTTATGAGGCAGCAGATCAGGTAGCGAAAGCCGGTTTAGGTATATCGACAGCCGTTGGCATTGGTGGCGACCCGATCATTGGTACGCCAACAAAAGATGCAGTTGAATTATTTATGAATGACCCCGATACCGATGCAATCGTAATGATCGGGGAAATAGGTGGTGGCATGGAAGCCGAAGCTGCAAGATGGATTAAAGCGAATGGCAACAAAAAACCGGTTGTTGGTTTTATTGCTGGTCAGACAGCGCCTCCCGGTCGCCGTATGGGCCATGCTGGCGCTATTATTGGCGGTGCAGATGATACCGCGGCTGCAAAAATGAAAATAATGGCTGAATGTGGGATACACGTGGTAAACAGCCCGGCTGATATTGGTAAAACAATGGCTGAAGTAATAAAAAAATAATTATTCTCGCTCCAAAAAGAAAAAGAAAAACCTTCCGATTGCCGGAAGGTTTTTT
>JAFDYH010000146.1:0-351 GCA_018267535.1 Bacteroidota bacterium | reverse complement strand
TGTAGTTTTCTTTATCTACCGTATTCGCATAGGCTTGTTTTGCTATTTCCAGTTTGTTCGCTTCTGAATCGAAAAGTGAAATCATGTCTTTTACCTGGTCAGCTGTGAAAAAATTATTACTGATAATGTACGAAGCGGATTTCATCCTGTTGTTTTCAAACCATTCTTTCTGCATAGAACTCATTACCTGGTTGAACTCACGGTCAGATATCGGGCTGGCATAACTGCTGTAGGATTTGTTATCTTCCCAACGGCCATAATCGTTGTCCGAATGTGGGTTAGGGGTTACTGGCCGGTCGTAAGCCCATTCATCATCTCTTGAATCTTTTCTCTGGTAAGCTATGTCGGCCC
>JAFDYH010000145.1 GCA_018267535.1 Bacteroidota bacterium | reverse complement strand
GTTGTAAACAAATCTTTGCCGTACAACTCTTTCATTCTATCTAAGCGGCCGGTATATAAATCACAGGCGGCGCCAATTTCCACGCCGGGCACTTTCAATGCAGCCTCCAAATCGCTATGACCCTGTATACCCGTGCCTATAACAGCGATACGTACCTTATCATTTGCGGAAAATTTTTTTTCGAAAGGAAGTATCCGTGTTTCATATCTCTCTTCGGCCATGAGTTTAGAAAAAGTACCGCTTCCTAAAAAGAATGCGGTACCTCCCAGGTGCTGTAAAAATTTACGACGGGATGATTGTTGGGACACTGTAATCAATTTAACAGATGAATAAACTATTTTAACGCTGCTACTTGTTCATAAAAAAATTTAATTTCCTGTTTTACATCAGGCATATTATTCTCCCAGTTATTCTCTCTTTCTATAGAGAACATCCCTGCAAACTTCTGGCGCTTTAATTCAGCAAATATATCCGGCCATTTGTTTACACCAGTTCCTGTTATTACATCTTCAGAATCTGTTTTACCAAATTCTTTTACGTCTTTAAAATGAGCCCCGATAACATGGCCTTCTAATTTTTTCAGGCATTCAACTACATCCAAACCGCTCCTGCTCCAATGACCAAGATCTGCACAGGCACCAATATTCGGATGTCCTTTTGCAGCTGCTAATACAGAATCCGGGCTCCAGTAATGGCTTGGTCTCGGATGATCGTGAATTGCCGCTTTTACACCATATACTCCAGCCAAACTATCTACTAAGCCCCAATGTTTATCTTCAGGTTCCACGGTTATATATTGCAAACCCATATCTTTTGCAAATTCAAAAAGCTTTTGCCATTCTTTAGCATCCTTTCCGCCGGTAACACCAAAGGCGACCATTGTAATGCCTTTTGATTTTAAAAGATCTTTCAGTTTTGTACGATCAGCTGCGGATAAATCAGGCCCCATTACCGCGTTCTTGCTGAAATCGCCACCCATTTTCTGACCGGGAAATGCTTCAATAAATTTTGCACCGGCGCTATCCACTTTCTTAAGGGCATCAGCAACTGTGAACCGGTTGAATGTCCACAATTGCACACCAATCTTCCACTGGTCAGTAACTGAAGTATCCACTGTATCCTTTTTTACTGTTGAAGTCGAACTTGTATCTGCATTGGCAGAAGAAGAATCGCTACTATTATTGCAGCTCGCAAATACCAGCGCTGCGAACGAAAGATATAAGCTTATCTTTTTCATCTGGTGATAATTAGTTTAATTATGATTATTAAAGTGGCTGAAGGTAAGAATAAATCCAATTCATTAAATATTGAACCGGCCCCTTATTATGAATGGTAATGAGAATTGATTGTGAAAACAATAAAAAGCCCCGGTAAAAAACCAGGGCCAGATATCTTTTGTCATACTGCTTATCAGAATGGCAAATCATCAATAGGTTCTGTAATCTCGCTTGGAGAAGGGATACTAGTTGATGAAGAAGACATGGATGACGAAGGTACTGATGATGGAACGCTGTCACCACGACCGCCCAATAATTGTACCTCACGTACCCTCAATGATAAAGAGGCGCCGGCAGTACCGTCCTGCCTGGTAAAGCTTCTCACTTCAGGCTGGCCTTCCACAAATACCTGCTTGCCTTTTGTTAAATAAGGAGAAATAGCTGTTCTGTCCGTCCAGTAAGCGCAATCTACCCAGGTTGTTTTTTCCTGGTTATTGCCCTGGCTATCGCGATACTTTTCAGTATGAGCTACTGTAAAGTTGATCACGTTTTTACCATTTACAGTGTTAACCACGCAATCTTTGCCGAGGTTACCAATTACTTGCATTTTAATCATAGTGCTCAAATTTTAATTTGCGTAATTTAAATAAGGTTTGTAAGTTAAGTTAATTCCGCAAAACGGGACGAAAGGTTGACAAGTACTTATTAACATAGGAAACTGTTGGAATCTGAAAGGCTGCAGAAAGTCATTCCCCGTTTTATTTTATAGATTATTCTTATTTAATTTTAAAATAAAATATCTGACGATATGAACCGCAGAAAATTTCTACACCAAACTTCAATGGCCGCCGCAGGAGTTACCATTCTCAATTTTCCCATATTCGGGAAAAATGCCCCATCAAATAAAGTCGTTGTTGCGGTTATGGGTGTTAACAGCCGCGGTGCCTACCTGGCAGAATGCTATTCGCAGTTGGAAAATGTAGAAGTAGCTTATATCTGCGATGTAGAAGATAATGCGATTAAAAATGGACTAAATGGAGTAAAGAATGCCAAACGACAGCCAGGTGTTATAAAAGACATACGTGAATTAGTAAATAAAAAAGATTTCGATGCTTTAATAATTGCTGCACCTGACCATTGGCATACACCCGCAGCGATATTAGGGGTAACACATGGTAAGCATGTGTATGTGGAAAAACCATGTAGCCAGAACCCCAACGAAGGCGAACTCATCACCCAGGCTTATTCCAAATATGGCAAACTGATTCAAATGGGCAACCAACGCCGCTCCATGCCACAGATAATCGATGCGGCGAAGCAGGTGAAAGAAGGAATTATCGGTAATGCATATTATGGCAAAGCCTGGTACAATAACAACCGCAAATCAATCGGCATTGGTAAAAAAATACCTGTTCCCTCCACATTAGATTTTGATTTGTGGCAGGGACCGGCGCCAAGAAAAGATTACCAGGACAACCTGGTTCATTATAACTGGCATTGGTTCTGGCATTGGGGTACAGGAGAATCCTGCAATAACGGCACACATGAAATTGATACCTGTCGTTGGTTTTTGGGTGTAGATTATCCCAATAAGGTTACGTCTGCAGGTGGCCGTTATGCTTTTAAGGACGACTGGCAAACACCGGATACACAAATTGCCAGTTTTGAATTTGCCGAAGGCAAAGCAATCAGCTGGGAAGGCAAGAGCTGCAATAATTATCCCGGAGAAGGTGGCGCCGGCAGAGGTTTTATTATTTATGGCGACAAAGGCACATTAGTCAACCATGGCAATGATGATTATGCCATTTATGATTACGATAACAAACTAGTAAAAGAAGTAAAAACCAATTCGCAGAATGCAGCGAATAATACCGTAAGCGCTAACGGGAACCTCGACTTTTTTCACTTCATCAACTTTGTAGAAAGCATCCGGGGCAATGCAACATTAACATCCCCTGTTACTGAAGGTCATAAAACGGTCTTGCTTTGCCACCTGGCCAATATATCACAACGAACCGGCAGAACGCTGCATTGCAATCCAAAGAATGGACATATTCTTAATGATGAAGATGCAATGAAATTGTGGAGAAGAACATATGAGAAGGGATGGGAGCCGAAAGTATAATCACGAAGATTATTTCAACACTTTAATCTTTATACTCCTGTAACTCACTTCGTCCCCGTGATCCTGCAGTAAAATATGTCCCTGCTTTGCTTCACCAAAGTGGTCCCATATTTTGTATTTGCTGGTCGCAACAAGATCGCGGTATTCTTTTGATCCTCTCTCGTATTCCAGCACTTTTACTCCATTCAGGTAATGCTCCACATGATTGTTGGGATAGACAATAATGCGCCCGGTGTTCCATTCATTGGGCCCGTGAATAAAACGGGATTGCTTATTGGCCTTTATCAAATCATATAAGGAAGCCATTGTCCTGTTGCCTGCAATCCCCAGTTTTGCATCCGGGTGCAATGAATCATCTAAAACCTGGTACTCTAAACCAATTGCTGACCCCTGGTTGTTTTCCGAAAGCGTTACAAAATATTTTACTCCGCTATTACCGCCCGGTGATAATTTAAACTGGAATGAAAGATCAAAAGCACTGAATTGTTCCGCAGTTACAATATCACCGCCATTGGCAGATTCTTTACCTTGAGAGGAAAGAACTGTTATCATCCCACCTTTAATCTGCCAACCTTTTTCAGGAAACGTTTTTTTATATGCACCTATCCAACCATTCGAAGTCTTTCCATCAAACAATAACTTCCATCCATTTTTCTTTTCATAATCAGTCAGTACATTATTATTCAGGTTTTCGACATATACACCTTTCGGAAAAGGCGTTTGTTGTATACCTGCAGTTTTTATTCTTATGTTCTTAAAATATACTTTCTCCCCTACCCTGTCTTCATGATCACCGATTGAGTGAACCTGCAAAGCTATAATACCATCGTTCTTTGTTAGTGTATCAACAAAATAGGCCACTGCTTTTCCATTCAGCCATGTCGTAACTGTATTTCCAAAAACCTCAATTCTTATCCTATTAAATTCATTCAGTTTAAATGCGTCTTGCGCATTGGCATTTAATGATACCGGGTAGAGCCAATCCCGTCTGCCTTCATCATATACTCCCCCGCTCCATCTTCTTGATGAAGCATCGAGTTCAAACTGGTATCCATATACTTTGCCTTTACCTTCATTTGCATTTTTATCATAATTACTATGGAACTGGACTCCAGAGTTCATCGTGGTATCTTCAATCTTAGCTTCCAGCTCGAGAATAAAATTGCCGGTAATTCTTTTATCACTTACCAGAAATGAATTAGGGGAACTTAAAACTGTGGTACCAACAATTACTCCATTCTCTACAGTATAAGTTGCACTGCCGGTTAATTGCTTCCAGTTATTAAGGGTCTTCCCATCAAACAGCGTTTGCCAGCCATTCTGAGAATATGATTCAATAACTAAAGTAAATAAATAAAGAAATATAAGCGGGATAGCAAACCGGGCCTTCATACTGCAATATTTTAAAATTAAAATTAGCAGTATTTGAAAAGAAAAAAAATAATTTGATACAGTCTATAAATACCCTGTAAAAAAAATTACGCAAAAATTATCAAGACATTTATTGTAATACCTGTACCCCTATTAATGATTTGACTTCTCCTTAATGTTTTTGTACCGGGAAAAGATATAAGAGAAACTTAACCCGATATAGGAGCCAGACATAGCGTATCTACCGTTTACATCCGGCTGATTACCCACTGTAAACTTATAAGTACCCGAAAAGAAATTGGAGGACGAATAACTTGCCTTTAATAACACCTGAAAAATGCGGCCCTGGTTTGCTATCCATTCACGTCCTGCTGATAAATGGTAATTAAGCCATGGCTTATTATTATTACTATAGTCATCTGCTGTTGCTAGATACACCTGCTGAGTTCCGTTCGATGATTTTAATGAATATTCCGACCCTATCGACCCTCCGGTGGAGTATAAAATATCTATCCCTGCTGCAACTACCCATTTTGATTTCAATGCGGCCTCAAATTTTCGTTGCAATTCAACCCCTCCTTTTAAAAAGGTAATATCAAGCTGTCTGCTAATAAAGTTATTCTCTCCTACATTATGTTCCTGTGCAGGGTCAAACAGATCTTTGGAGATTAGATAAGAAAAGCTGTGGGATAAAACGCCAGCTCCAATATCAAATACTACGGTATACTTTTTTGTAAAGTCATAATAGTAATTAATAAGAAACTCTATACCGATCTGGGGTTTACTGCCAAGATTATATAGAGACTTATCGCCGTAAATCCTGCTTTTTTGCGTTACTAAATGGATGACCGAAAACCCCAGGTTTTTTTTAGACAACTCTCTATTATTAATATTATCCCCAGCTTGAGATAATGCAGGTACCGAACAAATAATAAAGAAAAAAGACAGAAGGTTATTAGTAAATTTCATACAGCGTAGTTTCTTACAAAACGATACATCGTTTAACTATATTTTCTGTTTATAGAGAAAATAATCATCAACCCTGTTTCATTTCTTCATTTATTCTGCCCCAAAACAATAAAAAATATTTACTCCTGATATATCACGCAAACGAACTTAATAACTTCTCAATTGCTGCTTGATGATAATATCCTTTTGAACCGGAGTAAGCGCATGATTATACCTGTACAGCGTTTCTTCCCAATCGCCATACATTGCATTCGGCAATACGATAAATTTATCTCCAAATAAAGCTGCGTTGTCGTTTACCTGCTGATTTCTTACTTCAAAGGGCTTTTTATCAAATACAGCACTAAAGTCACTGAGGTTATCGCCAAAGAGTAAACCGATTTCATGGTTCTGCGCAACAATATCCCGCCTGCTTTGCTTACCTGAGGTTTTTTGTTTCATGAATAAATTCTCATTGACAGCATCCGGGAAACCCCAGCGCTGCAGGTCTTTCAATGTAGCTTCCCGTTCCGCTTCAAGCCGATTGGTTATATAAAATATCTTTACTCCTCTTGATGAAGCATATTTCATAAAAGAAAAACCACCGGGAACCGTATCACATTCAGATTTACCTGTCCATTCCATCCAGGATGCATCGGTATAGCCAGAATCCATAAACGCACGATGCAATTGATATGGGCTATTGTCCAATATAGTCTCATCAATATCTGTAACAATGGCAAGCGGTTTATCATGCGGTTGCTGCAATAACCTATCCAGCCGCCATTTCGCAAGATTATAAGCCTGAAAACATAGTGCTTTATATTCAGATGCTTTTTGTTGCCACACTGCTCCCCATGCCGGACCTTGAATATCCAAGGCACTCACTCTTTCATCTTTCCACCAGCGGTTAAGGGAATGATAAGGCGTCTCCAGTACTACTTTATAAAATGAAGAAGGCATTTTGGAAACATTAACGATAATCCTTTCGCTCCCAAGTGATACTTCTTTAATCAGCTTATAATCGTCTTTACCCCCTTTGTAATACTTATTGGTTAAAGAAAGCCATACCTTGGCTTTTGCATTTTTATCAACAGCTTTCCAGGTTATTATCAACTCATCACCCTCTTTATTTATGTTCAGCTTTTCAGCCGCTACTTTGCCGGTTAGTGAAATACCATCCATTTCCCTCAATTGGTCTTTTGGTATTGTAAGATTTAACCAGGACGCAATGGAAGGGGCAATATCAACAATGCCCGGCGCATGCGTTTGAAACCAGGGATTAACATTTTTTGCATTGGTAACAATCCAGGTACTTCTTTCTCTCTCCGACTGCCCGCCGTGGTCACGACCATCTTTTCTTGTACGGCCATGATCGGTAGTGATATAAATCACCCAATCTTCCTTAAAATTTTTTTGCCTGTATTGAATCGCTTCCCATATCCTGCGCATCTGGTCATCCATCATTTGTACGGCATCATAAAACTGTTTACCGTCACCGTACCGATGAGCCATATCATCCGTGTATTCCAGGTA
>JAFDYH010000144.1:3907-14340 GCA_018267535.1 Bacteroidota bacterium | reverse complement strand
GGTAATGATTTTCGCGGCGATCCTTCGAGCGCATTACTGGAAGTGCTCGACCCGGAACAGAATCATACTTTCTATGATAACTACCTGGAACTGGAGTATGATCTAAGCAAGGTGTTATTTATCGCTACGGCCAATAATATCCAAAGCATTCAGCCTGCACTTCGTGATCGTTTGGAAATAATTGACCTGAGTGGTTATGCAGTTGAAGAAAAAATGGAAATCGCAAAAAGGCATTTGATCCCCAAGCAAAAAGAATTACACGGGTTAAAAGCCAGCAATTTTAAAATCAACGATAAAGTGCTGGAAAAAATAATTCAGGATTATACAAGGGAAAGTGGTGTTCGTGAGCTGGACAGGCAGCTCGCCTCCATTATGCGCTACCAGGCTAAGCAATTAACTTTGAAAGGGAAATTAAAGTCTTCTCTGTCTGCTGATGATATTGAAAAAATATTAGGCAAACCCAGGTATAGCAACGAGATATATAAAACAGCGAATATGCCTGGTGTTGCTGTTGGGTTGGCCTGGACCTATGTAGGCGGTGATATTTTATTTATTGAAACAAGTTTAAGCGATGGCAAAGGAGAATTGAGGCTTACCGGTAACCTCGGAAATGTAATGAAGGAAAGTGCGGCAACAGCATTGACTTATCTTCAGTCAAATGCCAGAAAATATAAACTGGATCCTAAGCTTTTTGAAAAGAAAAATATACATATACATGTACCAGAAGGGGCGGTTCCTAAAGATGGCCCAAGCGCAGGAATTACAATGATGACGGCAATTGCATCTGCGCTGACCGGTAAAAAAGTTAAGCCTTACCTTGCTATGACGGGGGAAATAACACTTCGCGGTCAGGTATTACCGGTAGGAGGAATAAAAGAAAAAGTATTAGCAGCAAAAAGGGCCGGGTTGAAAGAACTTATTCTCTGCTGGCAGAATGAAAAAGATGTTCAGGAAATTGATTCTTCCTTTATTAAAGGCATCCAGTTTCATTATGTGAAAAATATGAGCCAGGTATTGGAGTTGGCTTTACAGGCTTGATTGTAAAATTCTTTCGGAGATTGTACATCTGGTTGCAGTGCCTGAATAATTTTTTATTGAGCCGGTATTTCTCTTTAGGAAGGCAAGCATCTATATCTATTAGTATGTTTTATGCAGAATGACCGATGAATCCTTTACTAAGGTTAGTTTTTGGCCGAATTGAGTATTCAGTAATACTCTGAACAGATTGACAGGAGTTAAACTATCGTAGAAGTTTGAATAATTGTTTGATGGTAGATATACTGCACAAAAATTATTGAAAAAATAACTTTCGTCAACCTTTTTTTCAAAAGCCCGGAAACCATGATCTCCTGTAAGTATAATCATTGCCCCGGGAGATTTTTTTTGTATTTCATCTGTCAGTGCAAGTATTTTTTTGTTGCAATAACCAAGGTACTCCAGGTAAAAGTCAGGATTAGTTTTATTCACTACAGCTAATTCGTTCAGAGGTCTTGCCTCTCCGTTTTTTGTAAAATAATAGGGATAATGTGGCATCATCAAATGCGAGTAAATAAATTTCCCCTGACCGGTTTTTAAAGAAGCAATTCTGTAGGTTTCTTTATAGATACTGTCATTATTCTGCTGGTCAATATATATATATTCTTCTGGGTTTTGCTTTAATCCCAATGTCGTGAAAAGGTGATAGCCAAGATCTTTTTGTAATCTTGAAATGAAAGTTTGAGAACTGATCAGATCTTTAGCAGTAGGTAAGAAAGTTGGTCTTACCGGTGATCTATGGTTGTAGAAACTGAAAATCGAGCAGTTGTAAAAAATATATTTTTCTGATAAGAGATAAGAAAGAAAGAGGCTATGCCTTATTTTATTGTAAGAAAACAGCACACGGTCCTGTTCTTGATCAATACCTGTAAAGTCAAGATAATTCATGTTAAAAAAGGAGGCAACAGAAAGGGGCGTGCTTATATAATTGCTCCTGCTTTTTCCTATAATATGAAAACCTCGTTTAATTAAATCGTTTTCGAAAGAAGAGTTATCGAAGTTTAAAAGGTCACTTAGTTCTTTCTGTCCTGCATATTCATCCATTACTATAAAATATAGATCAGGCTTCGGTGAATAGTTGTAAGGAGTGAACTGTTTTAGCAACAGATCGTTCTCTTTTTTTAGGGAAAAATATTTGTAAACAAGGAGAGAGCTATCAATGAATAATATTATTACCAGTAATACATTAAAATAAATAAACATTTTTTTTGATGGGGGCTTTCTTTTTTTTACTACAATCGCTATACTGATAAACAGAAAAGCAAGCAGTGGGATAAGAAAGCTATATTTTGTGAGGAACGAATGCGGCCAGGTTTTTTTTATAGTATCATAGAAGCTTCCGAAAAAGAAATGGATAGCCATTAGCAGGAATGATATAATGCATGCCTTCATTACGTTTTTAAAAAATAAAGTAAAGCAGGCTATAGAAATCAGGGTAGCAATACAATACGTAACAAGAAGAACTAAAGCATCCTTTAGTGGAACAAAATCATAATTTTCTTCTACCCCATGCAGAACGAAGAAAAAAGATAATAAAAAAGGAGCAAGGAAATGTGATTTGAACAGAGTATTGAATTTATTTCCCATTGGGTGCCTAGGTTTAGAATCACTTGATATCTCGTAAAAAGGAAGTGGAATCTTTTAGGATAGCTATTTTTTGTTTAAACAGTGTGTTGCACAATACCCTGAATTGATTAACACCCGTAATGCTATCATAAAATAAAGTATAATTCTTATCTGGCAGGTATATAGCGTTTTGATTTTGTAAAAATACATGTTGTGGCATACTATTATCATTGCGAAATCCATGGTCTCCCATAATAATGATTACAGCGCGGCCTTTGCTGTTGGTCATAATAGTTGTTACTAACTCTTTTATCTTTGTATTGGTATAGCCGACATAGCCGAGGTACAAGGCTTTATCCTTATCATAAGCATGAGCCAGCTGAGCTATTGGATTTGCTTTACCGTTTTGATCAAAATAATAAGGTGGGTGCGGCATATTATAATGTGCATAAATAAACCGGGGAGAAGGGCTTGTGAGTCCACTTTCCTTTTTTAGAAGATCAATCAGTAGTTGGTTGTTTTTATTAAAATAAAATTCCCCATTTTTAGTCAACCATTTTATCTCAAGCTTTCCGGATAAAAAATTCCATAGTATTTCTTTTTTTATTCTTCCCCAAAGCGTCCGGTCTGTAACCAATCTCGCTTTCGTTGGTAAGAAATCCTGATCTATAGGGGAAGGATTGCCGGCGAGATCAAAAATGGAATAATTGACAATAGTGTAGCCGGTAACAGACAGATATTTTACCAATTCATTTTCCCTTATCAGCTTATTGCAACGGGCATAGTCATCCGCAGAAATTGCATTCGGGTTAATGCCATTGATATAGGACATGTTTAGAATAGAGGAGACAGAGAAAGGTGTAAAGTTGTAGTTTCCTGAACTATACTTCTGAATCCTGAATTGTTGTCCGGTAAGAAAGCTATCCAGTTGACTGTTATCATAATTAAAATCATTTTTAAGGCAAATGGAGCTGGCATATTCATCAAAAACGAGAAAATAGATGTCGGGTTTCGGGCAGTCTTTACAAACCGAATAGCTCCCATTTGCAGAAAGAGAATAAACGGAAAATTTATCTTTCGGAGGCCATATTGATTTTGCGAGGATAACTGAAAGGTCATAAGCGATATAAAGAATAAGAAGCCAGTTTAAAAAGAAATTCAGTTTTGTAAAATTGCTTTTACTCTTCTTTAAAAAGATAGCCAGGATAATTGCCAGTATAAAAAAACCGGGGATAAGCAGGATATACCGGTTAATCTCATGCCAATATTCCTTCAGGAAATCCTGTATAAAGCCATAAAAAAGAAAAATAGAGTAGACAAAAAAAGTGATAAGCCCGGCTTTTACCGGTTTCCTGTACAGTAAATAAAAAATAAAGTAGACAATAAGAGAGGTAGCACAATAAAAGCCGATAAGTGGTAAGTAATCTTTTGGTAAAATAAATCCGAAGTTTTCCCGAACGCCATGCAGGACAAAAAACACCGGGAGCAGCAGAATAAAAAATGGCCATCGTTTTATCACGCCCGGGGTTCCGAATTTTGTTGTATTTGTCATAAACATTTTTCGGGTTAAAGTTTTTTCTTCATCAGGAAAAGAATACGGTTAGTGGTATTGATTTCTTTTCGCTCAATAATGGTGAAGTTTTTTTCAAAGGCTGCCAGGAAGTTTTGTTCATTATAACCGGCATAAATGTCTTTTTTTGAGTTCAGCATCATTTGTATCTTATTATCTTGCCTGGGAATAAACTCTATTATAAGCATGGGCCCTATTTTACTGAAAAACCCTGCTATTTTTTCAAAAGGGATATTTTTACCAATGGCGAGGTGATGAATAAGCGCTAATGCCAGGGTAAGGTCTGCCTTGCAGCGTTTGGAAAATGAATCCCTTTCCTCATTGTTTACACCTATCGAAGGAGAAGGATGAGCTAGATCAATAATTAAGGGTTGGATTTTTTTTATACCGGATGATTTGATCTTGCGATATAGATTATCAATACACAAGGGATCAGCATCGACAGCAGTTATGTCTATGTTTTTCGCTGCAAGCAGTTCAGAGAATTTGCCTTCATTGGCTCCAAGATCTACCACCGTTTTAATGTCGTTCAGTTGGTTAACCCAGTTATTGATCACCGCTCTTTTTCCCTCTAAATAATCATCTCTTTGTGCGGCTTCTTCATAATACTCTGACCATGCACTTTGCAGTTGTGGCAGCTTCAATTGTTTAACCAGGGATTCAAGGCTGTTTACAAGATTCAGCAATTTATGTTTTGAAAACGCAGCTTTATTTTTCGCAGCATTATTTTTTTTCGCAGCAATGCCGGCATGCAGATGAATATGCAGGTATGTATATAGCGAGAACCGGCTTCTTTTTGGCAGGAGGCTTTTTATAATAGCAAGCGGGATACCATCCGGGTAGGCCAGTTGTAATTGCTGCAGGGGCATTTTACTATAGTGCATCAGCAATAGCGGGCCAAGAAAGGACTCACAAAACTGGCGGTAAGCAATCCAGGGTTCTGTTTCATTATATTTTTCAAACGAAAGACTGTCGATGAAAGTCAACTTTCCCTTGTACCATTGTATATTATAAGGTGTAGCATCCTTTAGTATTAAGCCAAAAGAAACAGCTTCTTTTACTAATTGCAATGTCAGCAAAGCAGCATCCCTGAACATTGCGCTGCTCCATTCATAGGCGTAGGAAATAAATGCAATCTTTTCCGGAAGTAAAGTGAGATAATGATCGGGCGACCCGGTTAGATTACCAGGGACTACTTGATGTGAAATTAATAAACCCTTTTCAACAAGATGCTCATAAAGGCCGCTTTGTATAAATGAATCAAAATCTTCTTTAAATATTTTATTGACCTGCCTGTATAATACCCCTTCCTTTTCAAATATAAACCCGGATGGGTCGCGGTATGAAGATGGATGCGTAAAAGCTGCTGTTGACATCAGGCAGGCGGGTTATCTTTTGGTTTTTTAGGGGAGCGATGAAATAATGATTTTATATAGAGCTTTATATTCTTAAAAAACATAGCTACTCCCAATACGCCAGCCACAATCAGTTGAACCAGGTAGCTTCCACTTCCCGGATCAACATATAATAGGTAATGAATCATGCAAGATAATTCAGGTTGGTTTTCGGAGTTAAAGTTAACAAAGTTTCATACATCAACTGAATCGTGCTTTCAATATCACTACGGTGTATCATTTCAACTGTGGTATGCATATAACGCAGCGGGATCGAAATCAAAACCGAAGGGCACCCATCATTTGCATATGCGAATGAATCCGTATCTGTACCTGTGCTTCGGGTTAAAGTTCGCCATTGTACCGGGATTTTTTTGTCGGTTGCTACTTTTTCTACCAATGCCAGCAGCTTATTATGTACTGCAGGCGCATAGGCTAATGAGGGTCCTTTGCCGCATTGTACTTCCCCTTCAATCATTTTGTTGATCATTGGTGTGCTTGTGTCATGTGTTACATCCGTTACGATTGCAATATTCGGTTTAATTCTCCTTGCAATCATTTCTGCACCCCGCAGACCGATTTCTTCCTGCACCGCATTTACAACATATAACCCATATGACAACTTCTTTTTATTTTCTTTCAATAGCCTCGCTACTTCCGCAATCATATAACCCCCGACACGGTTATCAAAGGCACGGCCTATATAATAGTCATGTGCTATTTCATCAAAGCCATCCTGGTAAGTTACTACAGCTCCGATATGTATGCCTAATTGCTCTACTTCTTTACGGTTCCTTGCTCCGCAATCCAACCAGAGATTATCTGTTTTTGGCTGTGGTTCTTTTTGATCTGCTGCACCTAAACGGGTATGAATAGCGGGCCATCCGAATACGGCTTTTACAGGTCCTTTTTTACCATGTATAAAAACACGCTGTGCCGGTGCTATCTGCGGATCTACACCGCCATTACGTTTGAGATAAATCAATCCTTCCGCATTAATATAATTTACAAACCAACTTATTTCATCAGCATGTGCTTCGATTACTACTTTAAACGGATTGCCAGGGTTTACAACGCCAACAGCAGTTCCATAAGGGTCCACAAAATGAGAATCCACATAAGGCTTCAGGTAGTCAAGCCATAATTTTTGCCCACTGCTTTCAAAACCTACAGGCGAAGCATTGTTTATATAATTTTTGAAAAAAGTAAAAGAACTATTGGTAAGAATTGCCTTTTTTGCTTTTATGGATTTTGCCATGTCTTTAGTTAATTAAGTTTCAAAAATAATCAAATACCAAAAATAATCATCAGCAATGCGGAAAACATCATCATCCCGTCTAATATGAAATAAAAGAAGAAGTCGTCAAGGTTCCGCTTTGCAAAATTGTACAGAAAGGCCGTGATGATACCAGGCGCTAATAAAAAAAGAATTGCTTTTATTGAATAATTATAGTTAAGGAGAAGCAGTGTTGTGGCGGCATAAATAACCAGCGATGCTGCAAATAAGATATTAATTCCCCTTTCAGAAAAATAAGTTATCAAGCTACGGATGCCGGCAGCTTTGTCATCCTTGCGATCGCGGTAGTCAAATAAAATGCAGATAGCATAAATAAGGAAGAACCGGCCAGTGATAAAAAAAATAGTATCGGCAGCCCAGCTAGTACCTGCTATTATAACCGGTAGAACTGTTGTGGCATACATCCATACAAAAGCAAGAAAAATTGTTTTACCTATAGCGATCTTCCGCAATGCCCGGAAATGTTTTTGAGGGATTTTCGGTGCCGAATACAGGAATGTAATTACCGCAGACAGGCAAAGCCAAAACCAATGTGCGGATAACCGGATAAAAAAATACGCTGCTCCCGCTATACCAATAATAAAAAGGGTTGTGTGGATATTCCTGTACTCATTTGTCCAGTCTATTCTTTCAGAAGGTATTTCTGAATGGGATGTCAGGTACCAATGAAAGCTATAACTGGTAATTGTTGCAAAGAATACAAAATAAAGAAGATTAGTGTCGGGGGGCTGCCGTATTACAAGTTGATAGGTTTGATATACCATTGCTACCGCACAGCATGCAATAAAAATATTGCTATAAACGAATAAATTGATAAACCTGCGAAGCAAGAGCTATATGGTTTAGTATCAGCTTTTCAATCTTATTTTACCCGATTCACTGTAATTGCTGCGATGATTTGCTTTATCTATTATTAATAAGCCAAATGAACTGGTTGTATCTTTCGGAACAGGGGAATAAGGTAATATCGGGTACCCGCTATTATTTGTCCCATAGTCAAACTGAACGCTCATATCCCCCTGCCTTACTTTAGTAGGGAGGCCAAGGGTGCTAAGCGAAAACCGGGAAGTATCAATCAGTGTTGCGCTATCCCCAGCATAGTATTTCAAAACCATCAGAACCGAATCAATATCTCCTTCGTCATCTGTAAATTTAGCGTCGATAGTCAGGATGTTACCCAGCGTTACTTCACCGGGCGAAATTGATTTAACAGTAACTTGCGGTGCAGTGGTATACTTATCTTTTTTACAGGAAAAAGTAACGAACGGTATAAGAAATAAAAGGCATACCAGGACTTTCATGGACACAATTTAAATTTTTCAAATCTACGATTAATTAATTTTCCGGCCTAAATATGGATGATAAATGGAATCATAAAATTTTTTCTGTAAACGAAGAATCTTTTTCATCGGTTGCCCTCGAAGTATTCCGTTTTCAATATGCGAATAACCCTGTGTATAACTCGTATGTACAGGCCTTAGGGATTGACCCCGGTAAAATCCATATGGTTTACGATATCCCATTTTTACCAATCCGCTTCTTTAAAACGCACCGGGTTCGCACAACATTGTTTGAACCGGCAGCTGTTTTTGAAAGTAGTGGTACAACCGGACTGAATACAAGCCGGCATGAAATAAAGGATACCGCTATTTACAGGGAAAGTTGCCAAATAGCTTTTCAAAGAATATATGGCGCGATAAAGGACTGGTGTGTGATTGGCTTATTGCCTTCTTACCTCGAACGAAAGAATTCTTCGCTGATCTACATGGTTAATGAAATGATTGGTGAAAGCGATTGCCCTGAAAGTGGTTTTTATCTTGACGAATATGCGGAACTAAAAAAGGTGTTGATTGCTCTTGAAAGCAGAAAGCAAAAGACTTTGCTTATAGGTGTAACATTCGGTTTGCTCGATTTTGCTGAACAATTTCAGCTTCCGCTGCAACATACAGTTGTTATGGAAACAGGGGGTATGAAAGGGCGAAGGAAAGAAATGATAAGGGAAGAGGTACACAATAAATTAAAAAAGACTTTTTCTGTTTCTTCAATTCATAGCGAGTATGGGATGACGGAATTATTATCCCAGGCCTATTCAAAAGGAGATGGCATTTTTAAATGCCCTCCATGGATGAAAGTTTTTGTAAGAGAGGAAGATGATCCGCTGAATTTGCAAAAGTGGGTAAATAATTCTGCTCAAAATGAAAAAAGGGGGGTTATTAATGTGATTGATCTTGCCAATATCTGGTCATGCAGTTTTATTGCTACTGAAGATGCAGGAAGAGTATTTAAAGATGGTAGCTTTGAAGTGCAGGGCAGGGTGGATAATAGTGATATCCGGGGTTGTAATTTGCTGATTGCATAATAAAAGGAACAACAAATGAAACGAACCTTTATCCCTTTATTACTCTCTTTCGCTTTTACTGCTTGCAGTGAAGGAAGCGCTGAGCCGGAGCAGGAGGTAAAAAAAGAGCCTGTAGCTGAAACCAAGCCTGATATAAAGCCACTGGCGGATACAGCAGCCCGTTATATCTACCTTACTTTTGATGATGGGCCTTTGGAAGGGAGTGAAGATATTGATGATGCAGTAACAAAAGAGAATATAAAGATCAACGTATTTGTAGTTGGCCAGCATGCCTTGCGGAGTAAAAGAATGAAAGGCTATTACCAGTTATATCTCAATAATCCCTTAATAGAAATAGGCAATCATAGTTATTCACACGCCCATAATGAATATGAAAAATTTTATGAAAACCCGCAAAGTGTGCTACAGGATTTTTTGAAATGCCAGGACCAGTTAAAAATCCCTAATAGGTATGCTCGTCAGCCGGGAAGAAATCAATGGCGCTTAAGGGATACAGTTATAAACGATGTACGGAGTGGTTCACTAAGTGCGGATCTATTATATAAAAACGGGTTTAAAGTTTTTGGATGGGATATTGAATGGCGGCATGATAGTAAAACAGGTGTGCCCATCCAGACTGTAGATGATATGCTGGAGCTCATTGAGAAAAGGTTAACTGAAAAGAAAACAGCCCGGCCCGGCCATTTAGTGCTATTATCGCATGATGAAATGTTCAGAAATGGGTGGGAAGAGAGTGAGTTGAAACAGTTAATTGAAAAAATAAAAGCAAAAGGCAATTATCATCTGGAACATTTAAGCAAATACCCCGAATAACATGATTGATATACCATCAGCCTTACCGGTTTTTACAAAGAGAATACCTGGCAGTTATCAACGGTTTAAATTACGACGGATAAATTAACACTATACAGAGAGGTATAAGTAATTCAGGCTGCTTGTATAATACGCTGATTTGTATTTAATTCATAAAGCGCTGGAAGGCGTTTTTCATTGGATTTCAACTGGTCATAAAAAGGCTTCGTCGGCAGATTTTCCTTATCTGCCGAATTAAAACCACAAAGCGCATTTCCGTTACCACATTTGTGGCATAAACCATTGACAGATGTACAGAATGCGATTATCCGTATTTCTGCTATTGATTTTAATAGCAGGGAAAAACCATGCGCAAAAATCAGACAGTCTTTACCTGAAATTCCCCGAAGCCGAGAAACT
>JAFDYH010000144.1:0-3876 GCA_018267535.1 Bacteroidota bacterium | reverse complement strand
GCCTATAAGCAACAGGCAGGTTACTGGGATAACCCCGTTTTAAGCACTGATCAGAATATTTATGACGGTAAGTTTTTTCGCCATAAAAAAGTGAACGGACAGGAATATGGACAAATCTATATTCAGCTTCAGCAATTAATTCTTACAGCGGGTAAAAGGAATAAATTAATTAAGCTGGCAAATGATAACGTGCTGAGCGCCGAGCAGCAGTTTAATGATTTACTTCGTAATCTGCGGTTTGTACTTTCTACAGATTTTAGTAATCTCAACCAGCTTTGGCAAACGAATACGATCTACAAAAACGAAATCGATGCCGTGCAGAAAATGGTAGCCGGCATGGATGAAGAGCTGAAAGTGGGAAATATTTCCCAGAAAGACAATGTTCGTGTAAAAGCGCTTTTGTATTCTTTGCAAAGTGACCAGGCGGATTTACTGAGGCAGGTAGCCGATATACAGAAAGATCTTCGTGTATTGCTGAATGTGAGTGACAGTGTTTTTGTGGTTCCTCAATTAGATATACTGAACCCTGATGAAGGGATTATTTTGCAAACTTTATTGGATTCAGCAAGAACTAATCGCCCGGATTTTCAGTTGTTGCAAATCAATTTGCTTTCACAACAGCATAACCTTGCTTATCAAAAGGCATTGGTTACTCCTGATGTAACTGTAGGAACAGAATACGATCATGCAAGTACATATGTTCCCAATTACTGGGGGCTTTCCATTTCTTTACCATTACCGGTACTAAACAGAAACAAAGGCAATATTAATGCGGCAAAATTCGGTATCAAACAGGCTGAAACCGGCATTCAGCAGGTGCAAAACCAGATCGACCAGGATGTGGCCTCAGCCTATAACAAATGGTTGATTAGTTCTTCTGTAAGCAAGGCCGCTTTAGCAGAGCTGGGCGATCAATATGATAAGCTGATGCAGAATATGATTGTAAGTTATAAACAACGACAGGTAAGCCTTATCGAGTTTATTGACTTCTTTGATGCGTATAAAGATTCTCGTTTAAAACAGCTGCAGCAGCAAGCGAACCTGCGGAATGCTGCTGCAGAACTTAACTATACAACAGGAACCTCAATTATTAATCTTCAATAACCCACATATGCATTCTCATATTACCTTCTTAAGAAAAACCTTATTTGCCGGCGCAGGGCTTTCGGCTTTGTTTTATATCACTTCCTGCAAAGGAAAAGTGCAAGGTGACCCTGATCCCAAAAAACAGGTATGCATCACCGATTCCCTGGCTAAAATTATCCGTATTGATACGGCTGGTATTGCCAATATAGATGATGAAGTAAAACTGTCTGGCGAAATAAGCTTTAATGACAATAAAGTAGTAAAAGTTTATCCTTTCAGCAGCGGTAAAGTACGGGAAGTAAAAGTTTCGCTCGGCGATAAAGTGGCCAAAGGACAGGTTTTGGCCGTTATTCAGAGCGCAGATGTGGCGGGTAACTATTCTGATTTATCATCGGCTAATAATGATATCAGTATAGCAAAGCGCCAAATGGACAATACAGAATCATTATACAAAAACGGTATTGCCAGTGAAAAAGAATATTCCGAAGCAAAGGAAAACTACCAGAAAGCGCTTTCGGCAGGCAATAAATTGCAGCAGCAAATCAATATTAACGGAGGTGGCCATACTTCTGCCAATGGAACCTATGTTATTACGGCGCCAATGAATGGATATGTAGTAGAAAAGAAGATTTCACAGGGCGCCTTTATAAGAAATGATAATAGTGATAATCTTTTTACGATAGGCGATATCAGTGAAGTGTGGGTATGGGCGAATGTGTATGAAACAGATATATCTAAAGTGAAAGAAGGCTACAAAGCTAAAGTAACTACGCTGGCATATCCTGATTCAACATTTACCGCCGTTGTCGATAAAGTTAATCAGATACTTGATCCTGAAACCAAAGTAATGAAAGTGAGGATACGCATTCCTAACGCAGGAAAGCAGCTGAAGCCGGAAATGTTTGCCAATATTTTGGTCCAAAACCGGGAAGGGAAGAAATCGGTAATGGTTCCTTCTACCGCGATTGTTAGCGATTATGGAAAAAACTATGTTATCATTTATCACGATAAATGTAATCTCGAACTAAAGCAGGTTGAGATTTTAAAAACAGTAGAAGGAAAAACCTATATCAGTTCTGGTTTAAAAGGAGGTGAGCAGCTCATTTCAGAAAACCAGGTTTTATTGTTCAATGCCCTTAAGGATTAACCGGCCAGGATTTTTTGTATGAACAAGTTTATTAAACGGATTATCCATTTTTCGCTTAGGCACAGGTATTTTGTTTTTTTCATGACAGCCGTACTCGTTGCATTGGGAATATGGAGTTATATGGAGACCCCTATTGAAACTTTCCCGGATGTAACCAATACGCAGATTGTAATTATTTCCCAATGGCCCGGACGTAGCGCCGAAGAAGTTGAGAAATTTATTACAATCCCTTTGGAAACGGAACTGAACAGTGTTCAAAAGAAAACAAATCTTCGTACCAACTCTTCATTCGGGTTAAGCTATATCACCATCATCTTTGATGATGACGTGGACGATGCATTTGCAAGGCAGCAGGTAATGAGCCGTATTATTAATGCGGACCTGCCTGATGGTGTAAAACCAGAAGTACAACCGCCCTATGGCCCTACCGGCGAGATTTACCGCTATACCTTGGAAAGTAAAACAGAATCAGTGCGCGAACTTACTGCTATACAGGATTGGGTGTTGGATAAACAATTTAAGCAGGTGCCGGGCGTAGCAGATGTAAATACGTTCGGAGGTGATGAACGGATCTTTGAAGTAAGTGTGAACCCGCAATTACTGGTTAAATACAATCTTTCTTCTTTAGATGTTTATAATGCAATAAACAAAAGCAATGTCAACGTCGGGGGTGATGTAATTAAAAGAAACGGCCAGGCTTATGTTGTGCGGGGTATTGGTGTTATTGATGATCCATCGGATATCGAGAATATTATTATTACCAAGGTCAACGGCGTACCCCTGCTTGTTAAAAACGTTGCGACAGTACGGGAGGGTGGTAAGCCCAAGTTAGGTTCTGTAGCCAAAGATGGACAGCCCAACCAGGTGGAAGGGATAGTTGTTATGCGCAAGGGAGAAAACCCAAGCGAGGTATTGGATAAGCTCCATGAGAAAGTGGAAGAATTAAATACTTCTATCCTTCCCGATGATGTAAAAATTATCCCGTTTTATGATCGTACCACACTGATGGAATATGCCCAGCATACGGTAATACACAACCTGATTGAAGGTATTGTGCTTGTTACGGTAATTGTCTTGCTGTTTATGGCGGATTGGCGTACTACCATTACGGTTAGTATCATCATTCCCTTATCACTGCTCTTCGCGTTTATCTGTATGCGGTTGAAAGGAATGAACGCCAACCTGCTTTCCATGGGGGCTATCGACTTTGGTATTATTATAGATGGGGCGGTGGTGATGGTAGAAGGTTTGTTTGTTGCTTTGGATGAAAGAGCCCGTGAAGTAGGGATGGAGAAATTTAATAAACTGGCAAAACTTGGGTTATTTAAAAATAAAGGAACAGAAATGGGTAAAGCCATTTTCTTTTCCAAGCTAATAATCATTACCTGTCTTATACCCATTTTTGCTTTCCGCAAAGTGGAAGGAAAAATGTTTTCGCCCCTTGCTTATACATTAGGCTTTGCCTTGCTGGGCGCTTTATTATTTACGCTTACACTGGTTCCGGCATTATCCAGTATTTTATTAAAGAAGAATGTAAGAGAAAAACATAACCCGATTGTTATCTTTTTTGAGAAAGGTGTTGGCCGTTTATTTCGTATCGTTTATAAAAATCAAAAGAAGAGTGTGGCTATCGCTTTCGTGAT
>JAFDYH010000143.1 GCA_018267535.1 Bacteroidota bacterium | reverse complement strand
GGTTTTGGGTAGAAACAGGAATAAAATGCCCCGATACTCAAACAGGCTTTCGCTTATACCCAGTTAGCTTGATGAAAGGGATGAAATTCTTTACTCACAAATACGAATTTGAAATAGAAGCAGTGGTTCGTTCTGTCTGGAAAGGAATAAAACTGGAATGGATTCCGATTTCGGTTTATTATGCTCCAAAGGAAACAAGGGTAACTCATTTCCGGCCGTTCAAAGATTTTTTCCGGATCAGTATATTGAACACAATTCTTGTTTTAATCGCTTTTCTGTATATAAAGCCAAGAGATTTTTTCAGAAACCTGTTTAAGAAAAGCATTAAGGAAACGCTACGGGAAAATTTTTCCAACCCCGATGAAGCTGATTCAATCAAGGCTTTTTCAGTTGGGTTTGGAATTTTTATGGGGATCATTCCAATATGGGGATTTCAATTGCTCGCGGCAATAGCATTGGCAATTGTGCTGCGATTGAATAAAGCGTTAGTGGTTATTGCTGCCAACATTAGTGTGCCGCCGATGATCCCTATCCTGATTTTTCTGAGCTATAAAATGGGTGGTATCTGGACAAGGAAAAATACAGTTGTCGCTTTCAGTAAAAGCCTTAGTCTTGAAATGATCCGTGTTAACTTTGTTCAATACATTTTAGGAAGTATTACCCTCGCTATTTTGGCAGGCATTGTATTGGGGTTACTTACTTTTATTTTGTTGAAATTTTTTAAAAGAAAAGCAAACATAGCTTCCTGAAATAATGGAAACAATTTTCACAGGTATATATAATTATTTTGCGCGGAACAAAGTGGTTCTGTATGCTGTGTTTTTCATTAGTCTTTTATTGTTCGCCTTCTTTGCTGTTAAAGTAAAATTTGAAGAAGACATATCAGCGATTATTCCCAGGGATAAAAAGACGGAAAAGCTAAACCAGGTTTTTCAGAATTCGAAATTCGCAGACAAACTTGTTCTTACCGTTTCTTTAAAAGATACCAATGTAATTCAGCCAGATAGCCTTGTGTCATTTGCAGATACTTTGGCGGCTTCTATTGAGAAAAGATGTTCTGCTTATGTAAAGAGTATTCATTATAAAGTTGATGATAATGTTACCATAGGGCTGTTTCAAACAATACAGGATCATTTGCCCGTGTTTCTTGCAGAAAAGGATTTTAAATCTATTGATACGCTGATATCACCATTGAATCTAAGGTCAACACTGGAACAGGATATACAATTGCTTTCTTCTCCGACCGGCATTGCGCTAAAAAGTGTAATTGCTACAGACCCGACCGGTATTTCTTTTATCGCTTTAAAGAAATTGCAGCAATTGCAATATGATGACAATTTTGAGTTGTATAATAACTATATCGTTACAAAGGATAACAAACACCTTCTATTGTTTATTACACCGGTTTACCCTGCTAGCAATACAGGAAAAAATATTTTATTCTTCAATAGCCTCGATAGTGTAATCAATCAATTACAGGGTTCACCTTACAGCAATACGTCTGTCACCTATTTTGGTGCTTCAGCAGTTTCAGCAGGTAATGCGCAGCAATTAAGAAAGGATACTTTATTTACACAGGGCATTACTATCGCCTTTCTTGTTCTTTTTATAGGTCTTTACTTCAGAAAGAAAAGAGCGCCTTTATTTATACTTATTCCTGTTTTGTATGGTGCTTTGTTTTCCCTGGCTGCCATTTATTTCATTAAGGGCTCGATTTCTGTTATTGCACTGGGCACAGGCTCGGTTATTTTGGGTATTGCGGTAAATTATTCGCTGCATGTATTCAATCATTATCGGCATATACCTGATATAAGACAGGTAATTAAAGATCTCGCATTCCCATTAACTATCGGAAGCTTTACTACAATCGGAGGTTTTTTTTGTTTGGAATTTGTAAAATCGGAAATGCTGCGTGACCTGGGTTTGTTTGCAGGGTTTAGTTTAATCGGCGCTTCGCTTTGTTCATTGATTTTTTTACCGCATTTTATTCTTAATAAGAAGCAAACTATTAGGCATGAATCCTGGATTGACAAATTCGCGTCGTTACGGCCAGAACATAATCAGTGGTTGATTGGAGTAATAGCAATTTTGACGATTGTATTTTTCTTTTTTATTAACCGGGTAAAGTTTGAGCCGGATATGACGAGAATGAATTACATGAATGCGCAGTTGAAAAGTGCGGAAGAAAAGTTAAATAAAATAACGGCCTATTCTTTGAAATCAGTTTACCTCGTAACAGAGGGAAAAACGCTAAATGAGGCGCTGGAGAATAACGAAAAACTGATAAGTGATATTGAGCAGTTGAAGGAAGAGAATAAGATAAAGAATTATTCCGGCGTTTCTTCTTTATTCTTATCTGATTCTTTGCAGAATAAAAGAATTGCCTATTGGAATGACTATTGGACTGAGGAGAAAAAGCAGAGGCTGCTCACAAATCTCAGAAAGGAAGGAGCACTATTAAAGTTCAGGGAGTCTGCATTTGATAACTTCGATAGCCTATTGAATAAAAACTATGAGCTTGTTAATCATACAGACCTCGCTGAAATCCGAAAAAATTTTCTCGATGACTATATCACGGAAAAACCGGGGCAGACTTCTGTTGTTACTTTATTGAAAACATCAACAGAAAATAAACAGGCAATCATTGATAAATTTGATAATCGTTCTTCCGTAACTGTATTGGACCGGCAATACCTTACCACAAGACTTACAGAGATAGTAAATGAAGATTTTAACCGCATTGCCTGGTTTACTTCTATTCTTGTGTTTGTAGTGTTGCTTATTACCTATGGCCGCATTGAACTCGCCATGGTTTCTTTCATCCCGATGTTCATCAGCTGGATATGGATATTGGGCATTATGGGAATAATGGGCATCACTTTTAATATCATTAATATTATTGTCTCAGCATTGATTTTTGGATTGGGAGATGATTACAGTCTCTTTATAATGGATGGCCTATTGCAGGAGTACAAGACGGGTAAGAAAAATTTATCATCCTTTAAGTCGTCCATATTTCTTTCAGCAATTACTACCATTGCTGGCCTGGGCGTATTGATCTTTGCTAAACATCCTGCTTTGCGATCGGTGGCTTTTATTTCTGTTACCGGTATTCTTTG
>JAFDYH010000142.1 GCA_018267535.1 Bacteroidota bacterium | reverse complement strand
TATTTCTGTTACCGGTATTCTTTGTGTTGTGCTGATGTCGAATGTACTGATTCCTTTTTTATTTTCTTTACTGATAACAAGGAGGATAAGGCAGGGCTATTTTCCATGGACATTTTGGAGCTGGTGTAAATCCACTTTTTCAAGTCTTTATTTTGTTACCGGCAGTTTGTTGTTAACACCAATTGGTATCCTTCTTACAAAGCTTGGTCCATTAGGCAAAGAGAGGGGAAAAGCGGTCTTTCATTCTTTAGTGTCGAAGCTTTGCTGGTCGGTAATGTATATTATGCCCAATGTAAAAAAACGTATTATTAATCCGGGTAAAGAGGACTTTTCCAAGCCGGCTATTATCGTTTGTAACCATCAGTCATCGTTGGATACCTTGCTAACGACTATGCTCAGCCCAAAACTATTGCTGGTTGTTAATAAAAGAGTGTGGAGCTCGCCAGTATTTGGCCCCGCGTTGAAAATGATTGATTTCTATCCACTGGCAGAAGAAGGTGCAGAAAACAGTCTTGACTTACTAAAGGATCGCATCAGTAAAGGATATTCGTTTGTTATTTTCCCGGAGGGAACCAGAACTTCTGATGGCAAAATTAAGCGTTTCCATAAAGGAGCATTTTATATAGCGGAAAAGCTCGGATTAGATATATTACCGGTTATTTTACATGGTACGGGTTACACCAAATCAAAGGGAGATTTATTATTAAAAGATGGTACAACAACTGTTGAATTCCTTCCTCGTATAAATCCCGAAAATAAAAATTTTGGTGCTACCTATTCGGAAAGAACAAAGTTGATTAACCGGTATGTTCGGCAGGAGTATGAAATAATAAGAGAAAAGATTGAACAGCCAAAGTATTTTAAAGAGCAACTGGTAAGAAATTATTTGTATAAAGGACCTGTTCTGGAGTGGTATACGCGGATAAAAATAAAGCTGGAAAACTATTACCAGCAATTCCATGAGTTGATACCCAAAGAGGGAAGAATTTTGGATATTGGTTGCGGCTATGGGTTTATGTCGTATATGTTAAGCCTTACATCGCCTAAAAGAATGATTACAGGGGTTGACTATGATGAAGAAAAAATAGCAACGGCCTCCAATTGTTTCAGCAAAAACGAAAATCTCAATTTTGAATACAGGGATATATTGGGCTTTCAGTTTGAAAAATATGACGCTATTATTATTAGCGATGTGCTGCACTACCTGCAACCAAACGAACAAAAAATTGTTATTGAAAAATGTATTGATAGTTTGAAGGAAAATGGGCTATTAGTTATACGGGATGGAGATAAAGATCTTGCAGAAAGACATAAGGGAACTAAATTAACAGAGTTTTTTTCAACAAGGCTTTTCTCCTTCAACAAAACAAGCAAACAAGGGCTTTCATTTTTATCAGGAACTTTTATACAGGAGATGGCGGATAAAAACAAAATGGAGCTTTCCCGGATCGACAATACAAAACGCACATCGAATATAATTTTTGTTTTAAAAAAAATACATAACACTGTATATGCAGGAGTTTGATGTGGTCATAATTGGTAGCGGAATGGGCGGATTGGTTTGCGGAAACCTGCTTAGCCAGGAGGGATTACGTGTATGTGTACTCGAAAAAAACCGGCAATTTGGCGGCTGCCTGCAAACTTTTGTTCGGAACAGGATAATCTTTGATTCAGGAGTTCATTATATAGGAGGATTAGAGAAAGGCCAAAATCTCTACCAGATACTAAAGTATATGGGAGTGATGGAAAAGCTGAAATTGGAAAAGCTGGATAGAGATTCCTTTGATAAAATTATTATCGATAATGACTCCATTGAGTATCCATTTGCGCAGGGATATGAGAATTTTGTAAAACAACTTTCAGTGTACTTTCCTGGCGAAGAAAAGGCAATCCAAAAATATTGCGATGCCATGAAAGAAATCTGTAGCAAGTTTCCTTTGTATAATTTAACCATAAATGGAAGCCTGGAAGAAAAGTTTGATACGATGAATATCGGTGCAATGGATTTTATCGAAACGTTAACCCCTAACGTAAAATTGCAGGAGATCCTGGCGGGAAATAATTTATTGTATGCCGGCTGCCAGGAAACTCCTTTTTACATACATGCACTTATCGTTAACAGTTATATTGAAAGCTCTTATAAGTGCATAAATGGCGGCTCGCAGTTGGCGAAGATAATGGTGCAGAATATCCGTGCGAATGGCGGAGAAATAGTACGAAACTGCGAAGTAAAAAAGATACATGCAGATGGTGATAAAGCCGTGTATGTGGAAACTGTCAAAGGGGAGAAAATTCTGGCAAAGAATTTTATTTCCAATGTTCACCCCGCAAAGACACTTGAGATGATCGACTCTTCACATATTCGAAACGCCTACAGGAAAAGATTGAAAGAACTAAAGAATACAGTTTCTTCTTTTTGTGTACACATTGTTTTGAAGGAGAAGTCGCTGAAATATTTTAATAATAATTTTTATTATTTTAAGCAAGGCCAGGTATGGACAATAGCGGATTATACACAAGACAATTGGCCGCTAGGGTATGCTTTATTTTTTACACATTCAAGTGAGGCAAAAGATTGGGCAGATTCTATGACTATTTTTAGTTACATGCGGTATGAAGAGATGGAGCCCTGGAAAGATACATTTAATACTGTTTCAGATCCCGGTGACCGTGGAAATGGGTATGAAGATTTTAAAAAAAGAAAGGCGGAAAAGTTAATGGATGTTGTAGAGGAGCGTTTTCCAGGTATTAAAGATTGTGTGGAGTCTTATTATACAACAACTCCTTTATCGTATCGGGATTATATTGGTACAGATGATGGATCTTTATATGGTATATCAAGAGATTACAGGGATTCGTTAAAAACATTTATCAGTTCTCGTACCAAATTGAAAAATCTTTTTTTGACGGGGCAAAACCTGAATGTGCATGGCATATTGGGTACGGCTATTGGTGGTTTATTAACCTGTATCTTACTATTAGGAGATGATAAAATTGTAGAAAGAATAAGAAATGCTTAAAACCAAGAGTAAATTCTGGCGACGGTTTCTATACGTGATAGGTTCTTTTATCCTGTTGCTCGGGATCTTATTTCTTTATTTGGTGTGGGTATCGAAAGTAAATCCACCTGAAATAAAAGACAGTTCAAGCCTACAGTTGCAGAGGAAAGAAGTAAATGGACTATATACAATTAATAGTAATTGGTTTCGCAAAAGTAATTCCGGTTTGTATGAAATGTATGTGGAAGGAGCGCCTTTTAAACGCGGAGTTATTAATGGAAAACTTTCTAAAGAACTGGTGGTAACGCAGGAAGATTATTTTAATGACCAGATCAATAAAATGATCCCTTCTAAATTTTACTTACACTTTCTCAAATATTTTGTCGGCTGGTTCAATCGTAATTTAGATAAGAATGTACCGGAGGAATACAAGGAGGAAATCTATGGAATATCGGAATCTGCTTCTGATAAGTATGGTTATATCGGTTCAAAGTATCAGCGTATCCTGAATTATCACTCGGCACATGATATAGGCCATGCATTGCAGAATATGGCATTGGTGGGCTGTACTTCATTTGGCACCTGGGGTAGCGCATCGGAAGACAGCACCATGATTATTGGCCGCAATTTTGACTTTTATGTAGGCGACAATTTTGCAAAAAATAAAATCGTTTTATTTGAAAACCCTGCCAGCGGATATAAATTCATGAGTGTAACATGGGGTGGTTTTATCGGTGTGGTATCCGGTATGAATGAAAAAGGGCTAACAGTGACCATTAATGCAGCAAAAAGCAGTATTCCTTCGGGCTCAGCAACGCCTGTATCGATTGTTGCCCGGGAGATTTTACAATATTCGAAAAATATCAATGAGGCTTTAACGATTGCAAAAAAGAGAAAGATGTTTGTATCAGAGTCTTTTTTGGTGGGATCGGCGGAAGACCATAAAGCGGTCATTATCGAAAAAACACCCGATTCATTGGATGTATATGACCCGCAGCAGGACCATATTATTTGCGCCAATCATTTTCAAAGTACCGGGTTAGGTAAGTCAAAGCCAAACCAAGTGCAACTGGAAGAAAGTGCTTCACTTTACCGGTATGAACGTTTACAGGAATTAATAAAAGAGAGCGGGAAGAACACAGTGCAAAAAACAATTTCTATTCTACGTGACCGGAAAGGTTTGCACGGTACTGATATTGGTAATGGAAATGAAAAAGCATTGAATCAATTGATCGCTCATCATTCCATTGTATTCGAGCCACAGAAATTATTGGTTTGGGTTTCCACGCAGCCCTGGCAATTGGGCGAATATGTTTGTTATGATTTGAAAAAAATATTTGCAATGCAGGGGTTGCAGGAAAATCATGAAGTATATGATAGTGCTCTAACTGTTCCGGCAGATACATTCTTAACGACTCCGGCATTTCACGAATTTGAAAAATACAGG
>JAFDYH010000141.1 GCA_018267535.1 Bacteroidota bacterium | reverse complement strand
AGTTCAGGACGGCGTATTTCAAGAATGTTTATCTGAACATCATCTTTAGACGTCAGTTTCTTCAACTCTTCTTTAATACGGTCTACTTCACCACCGCCTTTACCAATGATGATACCAGGCTTGGACGTGTGGATGGTGATAATCAGCTTACCGAGTGTACGCTCAATAACGATCTTGGAGATACCGCCTTTATTGATACGTGCATTCAGGTAAGTCCTGATTTTATTATCCTCGATCAGTTTGGAGGCAAAATCTTTTTTGCCGCCATACCAGTTGGATTCCCAACCACGGATGATCCCTAACCTGTTACCAATTGGATTTGCTTTTTGACCCATGTTATTGGTTTATTAATTCGTTTAGTTTTTATTTTCTTTTGCATCAACAATCACTGTTACATGGTTGCTGCGTTTACGTACACGGTAACCACGACCTTGCGGTGCAGGGCGCATACGCTTCAATGTTCTCGCACCATCAACGAAGATGGTTTTTACAACCAATGCACTTTCATCAGCACCTTCATTCTTTTGTTTCCAGTTACTGATTGCGCTTAACACCAGTTTACGTAAAGGCACAGCCGGGTGTTTTGTATTGTGTTCCAATATCGCCAATGCATTTTCTACCTTTTCACCACGGATCAGGTCGGCCAGCAAACGCATTTTGCGTGGCGATGTCGGATAATTTTTCAGTTTTGCTACTGCTTCCATTTTATAACGTTTTCAGTTGTCCGTTTTAAGTTATAAGTACTTATGATTTAAAACTTATCACGTATAACTTTTCTTATGCAATTTTCTTACTTGAGTGTCCTTTGAACTGGCGTGTTGGTGCAAACTCACCTAACTTATGACCAACCATAAATTCAGTTACATACACCGGGATAAACTTATTACCATTATGTACAGCGAATGTATGCCCAACAAAATCCGGTGTAATCGTAGAGCGACGGCTCCATGTTTTTATTACACTCTTTTTATTTTTTCCTTCATTAATTGCTCCAATCTTTTTTTCAAGATGAGAAGCTACATAAGGACCTTTTTTAACTGAACGAGCCATTTATAATGACGTTTTGTTTTTTAAAATGGAATGATTACTTCGTTGATAGTTTAGAACCATTCTTTCTCTGGATAATCAGCTTATCGCTTCCTTTTCCTTTTGTACGGGTCTTTAATCCCCTTGAGTATTGACCGTTTCTGCTGCGTGGCTGACCTCCTGAAGCTTTACCTTCACCACCACCCATCGGGTGATCTACCGGGTTCATTGCAACACCACGGTTTCTTGGTTTAATCCCTCTCCAGCGGTTGCGGCCTGCTTTACCCATGCTTTGCAGGTTATGATCGCTGTTGCTTACAACACCAACCGTTGCATAACAATTGATCAGTATCTTTCTCAATTCACCAGAAGGCATTTTCAATACAGCATATTTATCTTCCTTGTTGGTTAACTGAGCAGAAGAACCTGCACTGCGTGCTAATTTTCCGCCCTGTCCAGGCTGCATTTCAATATTGTGTACGTTCGTACCGAGAGGCATATTCTTTAACTGTAACGCATTTCCTATTTCAGGCGCTACGGCATCACCACTTTCTATTGTTGCTCCTACCTGCAAGCCTTGGGGTGCAAGTATGTAGCGTTTTTCTCCATCAGCATAATTCAATAATGCGATAAATGCGGTACGGTTCGGATCGTATTCAATCGATGCAACAGTTGCTGTAACACCGCTCTTGTGCCTTTTGAAATCAATAACACGATATTTCTTTTTATGACCACCACCACGATAACGCATTGTTAAGTGACCGGAAGAGTTACGGCCACCAGTGCTCTTTTTAGTTTCTACCAGGCTCTTTTCAGGAACGTTGGTTGTAACTTCCGCATACGCATTCCCGATTCTCCATCTCGTTCCTGCTGTTACCGGTTTAAATTTTCTTAATGCCATTTTCTTTTTGTTTTGCGAACTTATCAGCTTCGCCAGCTATAATTAGGTAAATTAAATATTAGCGTACAGGTCAATTGTTTCACCTTCCGCAACCGTTACCAATGCTTTTTTATAACCGGGCTTGCGGCCAGATATTACGCCAGCTTTGGTAAAACGGCTTTTATTTTTTGCCGGAACCACTGAAGTGTTTACGCCCGTTACGGTAACACCATAAAAGCTTTCAATGGCTTTTTTAATTTCCAGCTTGTTTGCTTTCTTCGATACCTTGAAAGCATAACGACGCAGCTTTTCCTGCTGGGCATTTGCTTTCTCAGTTAAAATCGGCTTTATTAATACTTCAGAAAGTTTCATCTTTCTATTAATTTGAAAATTTGAAAATCAATTACGCTTCTGCCTTTTCATCCTGCTCTGAAAAAATCTTAGCTGCACTTTCAGTCAATACTACTACTTCAGAATTAACTATATCGTAGGTGTTGATATCGCTGAGAGAAACACCCAGGATATAAGGCACATTACGAATGGAACGATCTACGTTTTCATTATACTCCGGTGATACAAACAATACTTTCTTTTCGCCTGCCTTCAGTTTACCGAGTATATCAACAAAAGTTTTTGTTTTAGGCGCCTCGAAGCTGAGGTCTTCAACAACGATGATTGAATTCGCCTTTGCTTTGTGAGAAAGTGCGGAAATCTTTGCAAGATCCTTTACTTTCCTGTTCAGCTTAATATCATAACTATGTGGCTTAGGCCCGAAGATGGTGCCACCACCTTTGTATAAAGGGTTCCTGATATTTCCTTTACGGCTGCCACCGGTACCTTTTTGACGATGAAGTTTGCGGCTTGCACCCTGTACTTCAGCGCGGGTCTTTACTTTATGCGTTCCCTGGCGTTGCGCAGCGAGATATTGTTTTACGGCGAGATAAATAACATGGTTATTTGGCTCTACCCCGAATATCTCTTCAGGCAATTCAACCGTTCTGCCTGTCTTCTTTCCCTGTATATTTAAAACTTCAGCTTGCATTTTATTTAGTTTATTCCGCTATTACTTCTGAATTAATACGATTGAACCGTTATGGCCCGGAACCGCGCCACTGATCAATATGTAATTCTTGTCAGGAAATATTTTCAATACTTTTAATCCTTTGAGCTTTACCCTGTCACCGCCAGTGCGGCCCGCCATCTTCATTCCTTTCATTACACGGCTGGCATCAGATGAGTTACCCAAAGAACCAGGAGCCCTTTGACGGTCATGCTGACCATGTGACTGCTGACCTACGCCATGGAAACCATGACGCTTAACAACACCCTGGAAGCCCTTACCCTTTGTTGTGCCTACCACTTCAACTTTATCGCCTTCAGCGAAAATGTCAAGAGTAATAGTTTCACCAATATTTTTTTCGATTGCGAAATCGCGGAATTCTTTTACGAATTTTTTGGGAGCCGTGCTGGCTTTTGAGAAGTGATTTTTTTCGGCCTGGTTGGTATGCTTATCTTTTTTGTCGCCGAATGATAGCTGCAATGCATTATACCCATCTGAATCCTTTGTCTTCACCTGTGTTACAACACAGGGACCGGCTTCAATAATTGTACAAGCTGTCTGCTTGCCACCAGGATCGAAGATGCTGGTCATCCCGATCTTTTTACCAATAATTCCTTTCATTTTCTTACGGTTTAATCCCCGCAAGGTTATACAAGACATCCCGACTGGTATTCGGAATTCAATCCTGGTTCATCACCGACCTTTTCCGTTGTTTCCACTAAAAGCGGAGAGGAAGTACCGGCGATAAACAAACCTCGAAGGGCTTGTTTATATGTATACCCTAAATCCTAAAGGGATTTTAAAGCATTTTAATATGTCAGAGCTCTTTTCTCTTGTAATAAAAACTACAAGCTTGAGAGATAACCAGTAATTTATAAGAACTATCCTTAAGCCCCTTTAGGGCTTTGAGGGTACTACGCTTTAATTTCAACCTCTACTCCACTTGGCAAATCCAGCTTACTCAGCGCATCAACAGTACGGGAAGAAGAAGTATAAATATCCAATAAACGCTTGTGCGTAGCTAACTGGAATTGCTCACGACTCTTCTTATTAACGTGAGGGGAACGCAATACAGTAAAAATCTTTTTGCGTGTAGGCAGAGGAATTGGACCAGTAACTACCGCACCTGTACTGCGAACGGTTTTTACGATCTTTTCTGCAGATTTATCTACCAGGTTATGATCGTAAGACTGTAATTTGATTCTGATTCGCTGAGACATTTGTCAAAACCCAATTTTCTTTTGGGAGTGCAAAGGTAGGGCTGAGTACCATAACCACCAAATACTTATAGAAGAATTTTAAGGTAATTCCTTATTATCTGGCTATTTCTATAAAACAGGCTTCAGTTTCAGGGCCAAAACGCCTAATCCACCAAGATTCAGATGTTCCACCCTGAATGTATGTTTACCATCAAGAGAAACTTTTATTCTCTTATTTGGCGACTCGTCAAATTTATGCAAGGCAGGGTTCCACTCATCGATAATGAGCTTATTATCAAGATAAACTTTCACTGCATCATCCCAGGTTACACTGAGTTCATAATTGCCTTTTGTAAAATTTGCAGATCCTTCAGTAAGAGTCATAAACTGAGAGTATACGGAATCTTTCGTTTTCAAACCATTCCACCAGGTATAATCAAGTTTTTTTGAAAGCTCAGTTAACAATGGCTGCGTTCTCACATTATCAGCAAATAGCTGATTTGCTTTAATCGGGTTAAAAAGGGAGGTATCTAAATTAAACCAGCTTGTAATCCAATTTATCGGCTGAAAAAATTTCTTGTAAGAAAAAGTGTAAGGCTTTCCTTTTGTCATAGCGTCCCCCAATGGTGTCGTCATCTCATCTCCTGTATATTCAAGTTCTATGATTATATCAGTTTGCTCACCTTTAACTTCCTCCGCGGTAATAGAAGCCGGAAACTCGCCGCTCAGTAAAGAAACATTTTTTACCCCTTTTACCTTTTTAATTTTCCATTTTCCTTTTGGCCCCAACAAATCAAATTTCATCAGCCCGGACGTATCTGAGGGGTTTGTATTCCATATTATCGGTGAGCGAAAATCATAAGGGCCCCATTCCGTAATCAATATGTTTTTCTTTCCTGCAAGGGAAGAAACATTGACAAATGGATTGGCAGGCTTATCCACTGATGGTATTTTTAATTCATTGTCCTTCGAAAGTTCCACAGCAATATCATCATACACTGTAGTATCCAGGTTCGTAACGCTAGAATCATCAATTTTGATTTTGTAAAGAGTTTCATAGCCTGAATAAATATTATTGAAAATATTCAGGCTGTCCGTGTGGTCGATATGGAATACAATTCCATTACTGCTAAAATTATTGGATACGATTGTATAGTTATGGCTTTTCGTATCCCTGTATTTAGCATATCCCCAATCGGTGGGTTGCTGTTCTCGTGCCCAAAGATGTACCGCTGTCTTATCCCCGTAAAATATATTATAGGCTATCGTATCATACTGGCCATGTTCAATCGCAATCGCCCGTTTATTATTCCGGAATTTATTATTGGCAATCTTTGTTTCATAACTATAACCACCCCATATACCATTATCGCATTCAAAAATCCGGTTATCAATGATTGTGTTACGGCTAAAAGTAACTTCCACTCCATTGGTTGGCGCATAAGAAAAATCATTACTTGCAATAATATTATCATTGCAACCACCCTGGCCGCTATCCATAGTTGTTTGCCCAGCCCACAGAAAGAACCCATCGCCGCTATGTGTTACGTTGTTCTTATAAAACAGGTTATGATTGCTTTGTTCATATATTAATATACCCGCACTATCCTGCCCCCGGTTGTAAACCCCATCGCTATACCCACGAACATTAAACATTAAACGGTTGTACATTACCGTATTATTGCTGCATTTATACAGTCCGATGCCGATGCCCGAGTTAAAAGAAAAATCATTATTGTAAATCATCGCACCATTACACTCCATCATCATCAATGCATTTTGTCCCCCTGTTACTTTACAATTCCTGACAACCGCATTTTTGCAACCACGGAGATAGATTGCGGCGCCATATCTCAACCATTGATCGTTCTCATTCTGGTGATAACTCATCCAATCTGATAAATCTTCTTTTTCCTGCGTACTATTCAGGTGTTGCCTGTAATTGTAGCTCAGATCACAGTTATCAATTATCAATCCTTCGGTATTCCTTGCCATTAAAGCGATTTTATATCCACGTATTTTCAGATTTTTTATCGTAACGTTCCTGCTATTTTGTATCAGTATGGCTATACCCCAAAATTCATCCGGATTTTTCTTTGTATTACTTCCTTTTAAAGTGGCGTTTTTAAAATCGACAGTAATATTATTGCCTTCGATAATCAAAATCGATTTATCCGTATTGTTATAAGCATCGAATGGGTAAACCTTATTTTTTACAGTGATTGACTTGGTAATCTTAAGGCCTTTTGAAATTGATTTTTCCTGTGCAGAAAGGATAAACGAAATAAGTATTGAACCTAAAATCAGGAATGCTTTATTCATTGGAAAATATTATAGCCGTAAATGATTTTGAAGATAAATTTAGTCTTACTCTATGAAAATCAAAACATGGAAGGTCAACAAGTAGAAAAGTGGCTTGGTTACGGTAAAAGAAAAAGGACCCAAACGAGCCCTTCAGTTTTCGAATCATCCCCCATCTTTCGCAGGACATTGGGATCACTGATTTCTACTAACCAGGATACTTTTTAAAAACGGGGCGAACTTACTGAGTGACAGCAAAATTAATACCAAATAGTAATTTCATTCTATTAATATAGGTAGAATATCGACCAATTCCGGTAAAGTAAAAAACCCGGCCATGTATGCCGGGCTTATAATCAATGTTATAACGTCATTTTAAGC
>JAFDYH010000140.1 GCA_018267535.1 Bacteroidota bacterium | reverse complement strand
AAAAACGATCAGCCTGCCGCTTTACTATACGGGAATAACCAATACGGCAACAATAAGTGAGAAGGGATCAACTCCAAAGAAATATTTGTTGGACAGAAATTATGAAATTCAATTGCCTGTTTCAATAGCACCCGGAAGTTATACATGGTTTTTAATAGAATAAATTATGATCCGCATTAGTCTTCTTTTTTTTACTATCATTTTATCTATAGCTGCAAAATCGCAGAACAATGAGTTGACGCTATGGTATAAGCAACCCGCAGCAGATTGGAATGAAGCCTTGCCGGTTGGTAACGGTCGTTTAGGTGCTATGGTTTTCGGTGAAGTAGAAAAAGAACGAATACAATTAAATGAGGAAAGTTTATGGGCCGGCCGGCGTATTGATAATAACAGCACACAGGCCGGAAGTCATTTAAAAGAAATACAGGAGCTGATATTAAATGATGAAAACAGGAAGGCATTGGATGTAAGCAACCAGTATTTATTAGGAAACCCACCGCAGCTTCGTTCTTATCAAACGTTGGGGGATTTGTATTTTGATTTCGGACAACAAGGAGAAGTAGTAGATTACAAGCGCAGCCTCGACCTGAAAACGGGAATTGCATCAGTAAGTTATAAAATCGGGGAGGTTCAATATAAAAGAGATGTTTTTGTCTCCGCACCGGATAATGTAATTATAGTTCATATAACAGCCGATAAGCCTCATGCTATTAATTGTAAGGTTACACTTAGTCGTGAAAAAGATGCAACGATTCAGGCTATTTCACAGAATGAATTAGAAATGTCGGGACAGATAATAGACGTAACAGATAAAATAAAAGGAGAAGGTGGAGCGGATATGAAATTTAATGCCTTGTTGAAGGCAGTGAACTCAGGAGGTAGTATAATCTCTGCCAATAATTCTTTGCTGGTTACCGATGCAGATGCTGTTACTATTCTATTAACTGCTGCAACTGACTACAATTTTTCACAGTTAAATTTCGATCGTAGTATTGATAGCAAAGCTGTTTGTGAAACCATTATTGCCAAAGCTTCTTCGAATGATGCGCTGGCTTTACAGCAAAGGCACCTGGCCGAATACCAGCCACTATTTAACAGGATGTCATTACAGTTAGGGACAACCGATAAATCTTCCGTTCCTACTAATGAGAGACTGGAAGAATTACGTAAAGGTGCTACCGATCCTCAATTAGTGACGCTTTATTTTCAATATGCCCGTTATCTTTTAATGAGCAGCTCCCGCAATCCTGGTGTATTGCCTGCCAACCTGCAGGGTATCTGGAATAAGGATTTTGAGGCGCCATGGAATTCGGATTTTCATACCAATATCAACTTGCAGATGAATTACTGGCCTGCGGAAGTTTGTAATCTGTCCGAGACGGTGATGCCATTGGCGAATTTTATTGACTATATGCGGGTGCCGGGAAGGGTAACTGCACAAAAGATGTACAACGCCAAAGGATGGACAATGCATCATTGTACAGATGCCTTTGGAAAGACAGCGATTCATGATGGTGTAGGTTGGGGAACATCTCCCTTAGCCGCAGCATGGCTATGCCTGCATTTATTTGAGCACTACCAGTTTGATGGCGATAAAATTTTTCTTCGCGATAAAGCGTGGCCAATAATGAAGGAGGCGGCTGAGTTTGTTCAAAGTTTCTTAATAAAAGATAAGAATGGATACCTCGTTACGGCGCCATCAGTTTCGCCGGAAAATAGTTTTAAACTTCCAGATGGATCAATCGGGCAGATGACCTATGCACCTGCTATTGATATTGAAATTATAACGGCTTTTTTCAATGATTGTATTGCGACTGGTAAAATATTGAATGCCGACCCATCTTTTACGGCTTCATTAGCACAGGCAGTAAAACAATTACCACCGCTGCAGGTAAGTAAGAAATACGGAATTATACAAGAATGGATTAAAGATTATGACGAAAATGAACCCGGGCACAGGCATATGTCGCAGTTATTTGGATTGTATCCTGTTTCTTTAATTACTCCGCAAACTCCCGTTCTTTTTGAAGCAGCGAGGAAAACTATAGAACGACGTCTTCAGCATGGTGGTGGCCATACAGGCTGGAGCCGCGCCTGGATAATCAATTTTTATGCAAGATTGCTGGATAGTGAAAAAGCGTATGAAAATGTAATTGCGTTACTCACAAAATCAACTTTGATTAATTTGTTTGATAACCACCCGCCATTCCAGATTGATGGAAATTTTGGCGGTGCTGCAGGAATTGCGGAGATGCTTTTGCAATCGCAAAATGGCCAAATCAATTTATTGCCTGCTTTGCCAAAAGAATGGAATAACGGCGAAGTAAAGGGCATTTGTTCGAGAGGAGGTTTTGTGATTGATATGAAATGGGAAAATGGAGAGATAGAGAATTGCCGGATATATTCAAAGCGCGGAGGAATAGCAAACATTGTTTATAAAAACAAAACAGCCAGACTAAAAACGAAAGCAGGCACCTATTACGAATTAGGCAAAGACTTCAGGTGGATAGAAAAATATTAACGGGAAGCTTCCATATTAGTTTTTAACAGGATCAATCGTTTGTGTGATTTTTCTTTAGGCGGCACTCCTATTATCGTTTATACTAATTTTAGAGTTACCTAATAGCTAAGTATGCGTTCGCAAATTCTATTGCTCTCATTATTCTTATTTTCTTTTTGCATTTGTTTTTCGCAAAACAAGTCAACTATAAAAGAATATCGGAAATCATTTACAACCTATCCCTATTCAGACCCGGACCCGGTGCCAGATTTCAGCAAGATATATCCTTATTTTCGTTTTGATGGGTTTACTGACAAACCCGTGCAAAAAGAATGGAAAGTAGTTGAGCTGGAGAATGATTATATAAAAGTGATGATATTGCCGGAAATTGGCGGAAAAATATGGGCGGCTATAGAAAAATCAACCAATCAGTCTTTTATTTATTATAATCATGTTGTAAAATTTCGAGATGTTGCTATGCGCGGACCCTGGACGAGTGGCGGCATTGAAGCGAATTATGGCATCGTTGGCCATACACCTAACTGTGCATCACCGGTAGATTATCTTGTTAAACAAAAAGAAGATGGAAGTGTAAGTTGTTATATCGCCTGGCTGGATTTATTGACAAGGTCAAATTGGTGTATAGAAATCAACTTACCATCTGATAAGGCGTATTTTACCACACATTCAACATGGTATAACAACACAGGGATAGACCAACCCTACTATCACTGGATGAATGCAGGTATTAAAACAAAAGGGAACCTGCAGTTCATATATCCCGGCACAAAATATATTGGGCATGAAGGTGAATATGCAAGCTGGCCTGTCAATAGAAAGAATAACAAGCATATTGATTTTTACGAGCAAAATAATTTCGGTGGGTATAAGTCTTATCATGTATTTGGAAAGTATACGGATTTCTTTGGCGCTTACTGGCATGATGATGATTTTGGAATGGCCCGTTATTCATTGCACGAGGAGAAAGCAGGAAAGAAAATCTGGATATGGGGCTTATCACAGCAGGGGATGATCTGGGAAAAGTTATTGACTGATACAGATGGTCAGTATGCTGAAATACAGTCTGGCCGCTTGTTCAACCAAAATGGAGAAGCGAGTTCCTTGACGCCTTTCAAACATTTAAGCTTTGAACCTTATGCAACCGATGAATGGACGGAGTATTGGTACCCCGTGTTACATACAAAGGGATTTGTAAAGGCTAATGAGTATGGCGCTTTAAATGTGAGATATGAGAATGGATTCCTGAAAATTAATTTTTCGCCGGCGGTGAATATAAAAGATGAGTTGTTAATAAAGCAACAGGGAAAAACAATTTATAGCAAGTCACTCCAATTAACACCCTTAAAAATATTTTCCGATTCAATTCCTGCAGATACGGAGCCAGGTGATTTACTGATAACAATTGGCGAAAATAAATTTGTTTATAACTCGAACCCACATACTGACGAACTAAGCAGGCCTGTAGATGCGCCAGCTAATTTTAACTGGAATACGGCTTATGGAAATTATCTTGCTGGTAAAGAATATATGGACCAGCGCCTGTATGGAAAAGCAGAAGAAAAACTGCAGGCTTCGTTGAAGCTGGATAGCAATTTTTTACCATCATTGAATTTAATGGCAGAACTCTATTATCATAACATGGAGTATGGTAAAGGGCTTTCTTTATCCCGAAGAGCGCTAAGTATTAGTACACATGATGGGGCTTCAAATTATTTTTATGGGTTAACCAATGAAAAACTCGGGAATATAACAGATGCGAGAGATGGTTTTGATCTTGCCGCCCTTTCAGCGGATTATCGTGCGGCAGCATACACCGCTTTGACCAGGATATACCTGAACGAAGGAAATTTCAGTAAGGCTTTGTTATATGCTGACAAGGCTTTGTTCTATAATGCAGGGAACCCGACTGCGTATAAAATGAAAGCAATTGCCTACCGGAAATCAGGCGACAAGCCATCCGCTTTGCAGGCATTATCCAATATTGAAAAGTTGAATCCCCTGAACCATTTCTCCGCTTTTGAAAAATATTTATGGAGTGGCAGCGAAGAAGATAAAAAACATTTTCTTGAGGAAATAAAAAGTGAATTGCCTTATCAGTCTTTCCTGGAGCTGGCGGCGGATTATTACAACGCCGGTTGCCTTGATGATGCATTTAAGGTACTTGATCTGTCGCCATCCCATGCACTGGTCAGCTATTGGAAAGGCTACCTGGGTTATAAGATGGGAAAAGAATATAGTGGATTTATAAAAGAAGGAAATGAAAATTCGGCTGCATTTGTATTGCCCTTTAGGGAAGAACTGTTGCCGGTTTTGAAATGGATAGTATCTCAAACAAATGATTGGAAGCCGAAATATTATTTAGCCTTGCTTTATCGCTCAGCGAATAGTATTGATGAAAGCAATAAACTGATTAATGAAATAGGCGATGAGCCAAAAGAAAGTTTCTTTTATGCTGCAAGGGCATCAATGGATAGTGATGATTCAAAAAAAGAAAAAGATTTGTCAAAGGCCTATGAAACTGATAAGGAGCAATGGCGCTATGTAAAGAAGCTGTCGGAGTTTTATGGAGAAAAACAGGATTATGCTAAGGCTTTATCAATAACTGAAAATTATTATAAAAAACATCCGGGCAATTATATAATTGGTCTTTTATACGCAAAGTGCCTGCTGCAAAATAAACGATATGCGGATGCCGGGAATTTATTGCTTACAACCAATGTTATTCCTTTTGAAGGAGCTACGGAAGGCCGGGAGTTATACAGGCAGGCGATGCTGATGCTGGCGATTCAAAATATAAAAAATAACAAATTCAAAAGGGCATTAGGCTTTATTGCAAAGGCAAAATTATTTCCGGAAAACCTCGGGTCCGGCAAACCTTACGATGAAGATATTGATTATAGGGCCGAGTACTATCTCGCTGCCCTTTGCTATGAAGGCATGCAGAACAAAGAAGCTGCTGAAAAAATGTATAAAGGAGTAGCTGCTTTTCAAAACGCAAATGATGGGTATAAAACAAATATAGTTTTGCAGGTATGGGCTTTGCAAAATATTGGTGATGGAGATGCAGCAAAGAAATTGATTGATGAAAAGCTTGGAGCAGAAAAAAATGGGCGGTATGCAGAATTACTAAAAGCTGTTTTTAACGGTAATACTGGTGGCGAAGCAAAAACAGCAGATGGTAATATGCTTCTGTTGAATGAGATAGCAGACATCAGGCGGATGATCAGAAAGTAGTAATTCTATACAGTAACACCGGCAGATAATGTGTAACTTTAATCATCATCGAATGCATTTATGATGAACTTATTCTCACGTAAGCTGATAGTAGTAATTCTTATAATCGGGGCGGCTTTGGCAGCCTACTTTATGCTCCGGCCAAAACACATTGTTGACTATAGTACAGAGGTAAAACCGATTCTCAATAAAAAATGTATTACCTGCCATGGAGGTGTTAAAAAACAAGCCGGCTTTAGCGTTTTATTCCGGGAAGATATGTTTGCCCCTACCAAAAGTGGTAAACGCGCCGTTGTTCCGGGAGACCCCGATGCGAGTGAAATGATCCGGCGGATAACTCTTTCTGATCCTGAAGAAAGAATGCCATATAAACATGAACCTTTAAGTAAACAAGAGATTGATATTTTAAGGACTTGGATAAAACAAGGTGCCAAATGGGGAGATCACTGGGCTTACATTCCTGTAAAAGACGAACCGGTGCCGGATATTAAAAATGATCCAACAACTATCGGATGGGTCCGGAATGATATCGATAAATATATACTGGAAAAAATAGAAGCGGAGAAACTGAAACCATCGCCACAGGCTGATAAGGCAACCTTGCTGCGCCGGGTAAGCCTTGATCTTATAGGAATGTTTCCGTCTGATACAATTTACAAACCTTATTTGCAGAGCAATGATGATAAGGCGTATGAAACATTAGTTGATTCTTTGTTGGCTTCCCGTCATTTTGGAGAGAAGTGGGCAACGATGTGGCTCGACTTGGCAAGGTATGCGGATACGAAGGGGTATGAATCAGATTACGAGCGGGCTATCTGGAGATATCGTGACTGGGTAATTGATGCTTTTAATGCTGATAAGCCTTACAATGTTTTTTTGACTGAACAGATTGCCGGTGATTTATTGCCTCATCCAACGGATACTCAATATATCGCTACGGCATTTCACCGGAATTCAATGTCGAATGATGAAGGAGGTACCGATAATGAAGAATTCAGAACTGCGGCTGTACTTGACCGTGTAAATACAACCTGGGAAGGAATTATGAGTACCACTTTTGCCTGTGTGCAATGTCATAGTCATCCTTACGACCCTTTTAAGCATGATGAGTATTATAAATTCCTGGCTTATTTCAATAATACCCGCGATGAAGATGTTCCCCCCGAATATCCACTGTTACGACATTTTAATGATACGCTTAAAGGAGAAATGCAGGAAGTAGTAAAATGGGTAAAAGATAATTCTACTGAAGAAAGGGCAAAAAATACTGAACTTCTTATACGCACATGGCAGCCTTCTATTTACGGTACCACAGCGGATAGTTTAAAGAACGCCTATATTTCAGGGAATAACTCCCAGCTAACATTGCGCAATAATTCATCCTGCAGGTTAAAGCATGTTTCCTTACAGGATATTGATCAACTCATTATTCATTATTTTACTTCTAAGAATGGAGGAAAAATAGAAGTGAGGATGGACTCGGTAAATGGCTATTTACTGGGGTCTTCAAGACTGGATAGTCTCACCAAATTAGAGAATAAGTTTTTTGAATTCGCCAAGCAGTCCGGGGTTCATGATATTTATATTACATATCAAAACCCCCGGTTAGGGAAAAAGACAGATGATGCGGTATACCTTAGCTGGTTTGCATTTTCGCAGCAATTGCCGGCCAAGGGTACAACTGAACATGATAAGAATGAAAAATTATTTAAAAAACTATTAGCGGCCCCTGTTCCGGTAACGCCAGTAATGGTAGAAGCTCCGGATGGAATGCGCCGTACAACCCATGTATTTGAAAGAGGAAACTGGCGGTCAAAAGGGGCAATTGTTGAACCGGCAGTTCCGGCAATATTCAATTTTGCAATGCCTGTTAATGCACCCAAAAACAGATTGGGTTTGGCAATGTGGTTGACAGATAAGAAAAACCCTCTTGTATCAAGAACAATTGTTAACCACTTATGGGAGCAATTATTTGGTACTGGTATTGTAGAAACCCTGGAAGACATAGGTACACAGGGGATGAACCCAACCCACAAGGAATTGTTGGATCATCTTTCCTGGAAATTGATGAACGACTATCAATGGAGCCTGAAGAAATTGCTGAAGGAAATGGTGATGAGTGCCACTTACAGGCAGGATTCGAAAGTAACAGAGGAATTAAAACAAAAAGACCCTTACAATAAATTATATGCCAGGGGCTCACGGGTACGGTTAAGTGCAGAGCAACTCCGTGACCAGGATTTATGCATCAGCGGTGTAATGAGTGGAAAAATGTATGGCCCGGGTGTAATGCCCTGGCAGCCGGAGGGTATATGGCTATCCCCTTATAATGGTTCGAGATGGGAAAATAGTAAAGGTGAGGACCAATTCAGGCGGGCTGTTTATACGTATTTGAAACGATCAGCACCTTATCCTTCAATGATTACATTTGACGGCGCTCAGCGGATATCCTGTACGGTAAGGAGAATACGGACCAACACACCATTGCAGGCATTAGCTTCTTTAAATGATTCCGCATACCTGGAAATGTCGAGACACTTCGCTTATCGCATGCAGAAGGAAGCCGGTAAAGATGTGTCATCCCAGATAAGCAAAGGATATGAAATAATGACTTTCAAATCTATACCTGGTGGTAAGTTAAAAGTGCTTGAGGACTTATATAACAAAGCGATAGCAGAATTTAAAGGTGACGCCGGCAGAACCTGTGAAATGATAGGCGTTAACAATGAGCATAATAATCCCGAAACAGCAGCATTGGTAGTAGTAGCTAATGCGATGCTGAATCTGGATGAAGCAGTGACGAAGAATTAAACCCGGTAGTAGGCTATAGGTAATATGCCTTAAGATTATTGCCTATAGCCTACAGCCTAAAGTTTCATATATGACACAAAAAGAACTGCATGATCAGCGATTGGTAAAGGAGGCGCAGGAATCGCAAATGAAAAGCCATACCCGCCGTCATTTTCTGAAAGAAAGTGCAATGGGATTGGGTGCGTTGGCGATGGGATCTTTATTGGGAAGTTGTGGCAGAAGTAAAAGCGCAACTATTCCTTCCATCACATTTGATCCTGCTCATCCCTTATTACCTAAATCGCCACCGTTTACCGGGAAAGCAAAAAGTGTTATTTACATTCATATGGCGGGTGCTCCGTCCCAATTGGAACTATTTGATTACAAGCCTGAGTTGGCAAAAATGGATGGACAGAATTGCCCCGAATCATTATTAAAAGGAAAACAATTTGCTTTTATACGTGGTGTGCCAAAGATGTTAGGCCCGCAGGCGAAATTTGCACAATACGGACAAAGTGGTATATGGATGGGAGATGGAATGCCACATCTTGCCTCTATAGTAGATGAAATAAGTATACTCAAGGGTGTTACGACAGATCAGTTCAACCATGCACCTGCACAATTATTAATGCATACGGGAAGTGCGAGGTTAGGAAGACCAAGTATAGGTAGCTGGGTAACTTATGGTTTAGGTACAGAAAACCAGAACCTGCCTGGATTTGTGGTATTAACAAGTGGGGGCAGTTTCCCCGATGCGGGAAAGAGTGTATGGGGAAGTGGTTTCCTGCCTTCGGTATACCAGGGAGTACAGTGCAGAAGTGAAGGCGACCCGGTTTTGTTTATTAATGATCCCAAGGGGATGACCCGTGATATTCGCAAAGCATCTATTGAAGCAATTAATAAAATAAACCAGCAGGAATACGAAGAGTACAATGATCCGGAAATCCTTTCCCGTATTTCTCAATATGAAATGGCGTACCGAATGCAGATTACTGCGCCGGAAGTAATGAATATAAATGATGAGCCACAATACATTCACGAAATGTATGGAACTAAACCGGGAAAAGCCTGCTTTGCTAATAATATCTTACTCGCAAGAAAACTCGTTGAAAAAGGAGTCCGGTATGTTCAGTTATTCGACTGGGGATGGGATGCACATGGAGACAATGCAGGTAATTCACTTAATCTTGGTATGTTGAATAAATACCGGACCGTTGATAAACCCGTAGCAGCTTTGATTATGGACCTGAAGCAAAGAGGCCTGTTGGATGAAACTTTAATCGTATGGGGTGGAGAATTTGGAAGAACACCGATGATGGAAAACAGGGATGGGTTACAAAATCCATTTAAGGGTCGTGACCATCATACGTCGGCTTTTTCCATCTGGATGGCAGGCGGAGGTATTAAAAAAGGCTTTAGCTATGG
>JAFDYH010000013.1:7151-16208 GCA_018267535.1 Bacteroidota bacterium | reverse complement strand
GGAATCATCTGACTGCCAGAACGTATCGGTTTCATTACAGAAATATTCAACACCAATCCATGAATAGCCCTGCTGATTGATCATATAAGGGCTCCAATTATGGAACAACTGTAATCTTCCTGCTTTTACATTTTTGTCCTGTATGTAAATCCAATTGTCTGTAACCGGCGCATTGTCTTTATCCTTTATTGTAAGATCAGTTGTAAGAATACCTGTAATTAAAAAATCCCTGTATTGCAATGCCGAAGCGGTTTTAATTACCTCAGCGGGTACCTGCATATTGGTTAAGCCTTTTGCAAGGTCTTTTACGGGCATGGTTGAAAGTACATAATCAGCAGCAATGCTTTTAATTTCGCCTGTGATATGATTTCTCATCTGAACAGAGCTTAGCTCATCTATTCCATTTCCTGTTAAGCCTGTAACAATTGTATTATATAAAATTATTCCGCCTCGTTTTATTATTTCATCCCCCACCGTTTCCCAAAGCTGGCCAGGCCCGTATTTCGGATAAAGAAACTGCTCGATCAAGCTGGTAGCAGTTTCTTTTTGCTGAATGGATTTATCACTTGTAAAAGCCGAACGCAATGCATGACCGATCACCTTGCCGATATTTAAATTTTTGACACGTTGCTGTCCCCATGCCGCAGGAATTTCTGAGCAGGGTACACCCCAAACTTTTTCTGTATAATCTTTGAAAAATGTGAGGTACAATTCATTGCCAAACCTGTTTTTAAAAAACTGTTCAAGTGTTTCTTCTTTTCTGTGAGGGGCCAGTTTTGCAAACAAATACGAAAAGCCAATCTTTCCCATTTTTACGATACCAAGATTTCTGAATGTTTGCGCATTTAACCGGAGTGGGTAATCGAAAAATTTTTTTTGATAAAATATTCTTGATTTTCGCTTACGTATCAGCATTATCTTATCCGGGTCACTACTGCTTTTTTTATTTGAGATATATTCTGCGTCCCTATTTTGATAACGGAGACGCAGTTTTTCATCTTTATATTCGGGATCCAGCGGAAGAAATTGCAGCCACCAGTCAATAACTTTTTTCGACTTGGAAAAAAAGCGATGGCCGCCAATATCAATTTTGTTTCCTTTATAATCGATTGTCTTCGACAAACCTCCAGCCTGTTGATCGGCTTCAATAACGATAGGTTTGATATCTGTTTTAGTAAGCAGTTCATACGCAGCTGTTAAACCTGCTGGCCCGGCGCCTATTATAACAGCGGTCTTCATACAGATGGGTCGGGTTTGTATTTAAAAATGAAAATTATGAGGAATAGAAAAATAATATACTCTCCCAACGTGTTTTCCATGGGGATGAATCGTAAACCGATACTATTAAAAATTATTCCGGTAATTATGCAGCCATAAATCCATAAATATTTTTTCTCAAAACAAGCCGCAACTAAAAATAATGGAAATAACCATTGCACTCCATAATATAAAAAGCGATGAACGGGAGAGAATATATCCGTTAGCATATAAATCAGGAATGCAAAAATTGCAATAGAATAAAGGTTGACTTTTGAAATGGGTGTAGTATACCTATAAAATAATAAGGCTAAGGCAAGTATCGCAAGTAGAGCTGTCAAGGATAGCAACCATAACGGTAGTTTAGTATGAAATGCATTATTGACAAATACAAAAATGTTTCCGTGTTCTTTCGGAAAATCGTAGGGGGATTTTTCATATTCTTTTGTTATCTCTTTACTGCTCCAGCCTTCCCAATCCTGATAATCCGGGTTGGGCTCGTTTTCCTGTTTTGTTGCTCCTAGTGATTGGTGCGATTTTAATTGCTCTTCCATGGCTAATCTGTAACTTTTCCAGTATAGCCTGTTTTGCGAAGGAATTAATGTTAAAATGACAACGAGTAATAAGGAGGCAAACAAAATAGACATATAAGCAGATGTATACTTTTTGACAAGAATGAAAAAGGGTAATAAAAAGAAAATTGTATTCGGACGTATCAATAATAACAGGGCAGCACTTATACCTGCAATAGGTGCAAAAATTTTATGATTTTTAGTAACAGAATAAAAAAAGAAAAGTGAAAAAAACGGAATTAATAAATAAACCTGGCCTACTGAAACCTGTCCTTTCCATGCCTGAGTCAGTAAGAAAAGGGACACGGTTATTATTACTGCCAATCTTTGCTGTGTAGTTTTAGCAAGGGAAAAAGCCAATATGACCATCAAGCCAAGCAACAGATATTCAACAGCCAGCCAGATTTTAGAAATTTTTCGTTGGGATAAATCTGCAATTGGATAAAATAGTTGATGTAAAAAAGGAGTGGCAGTAATATTGGATACTTTTAGTGTGTCGAAGTTGTTGGGGTCATAATATCGGGTACTATCGCCTTTTTTCCATTTATAGAAATAAGGAGCTATTCCGTCCTTTTGCAGCCGGGCACCCACAATCCGGTTGCGTAAATCACCCGTATATTGTTTTTCAATTTTTATATCCCTGTATATGCACCAACTTACACTACACAGGGAGGCAATAATCAATATAAAGTAAATAAGTCGTTGCATCCCGGCAATAATAAAATAAAAATGCGAAGTAATTACTTCGCATTGAAAGTTCAGTTATAAAACAATTTTACCTTCTGCTGTAATTAGGCGCTTCTTTGGTTATTTCAATGTCGTGCGCATGGCTTTCCCGCATACCCGCATTGGTTATTTTTACCAGTGTCGCGTTTTTAAGTTCTGCAATATTTTTTGCGCCACAATAACCCATTCCGGCACGAAGACCTCCTACATACTGGTAAACTACTTCTTTTAATAAGCCCTTATACGCCACACGTCCTTCAATCCCTTCCGGTACGAATTTCTTTACATCGTCTTCTACATCCTGGAAATAACGGTCACTGCTGCCGGTAGCCATAGCGCCGAGCGAGCCCATACCACGATACTCTTTAAATTTTCTCCCTTCGTAAATAATTGTTTCGCCAGGGCTTTCCTCCGTACCGGCGAATATACTTCCCATCATTACGGAATCTGCACCACAAGCCAATGCTTTGACCATATCGCCTGTATAACGGATGCCGCCATCGGCAATCAAAGGAATGTTTCTTTCTTTCAACACGGAATGTGCTTCCATAATCGCTGTCAGTTGGGGTACGCCGGCTCCCGCTACTATTCGTGTTGTACAGATTGACCCTGGCCCGATGCCGACTTTTACGGCATCGGCCCCTGCGTCTGCCAATGCTTTTGCCCCGGCTGCGGTTCCTACATTTCCTGCGATAATGTTGATCTTTTTGAAATTCTTTTTTACCTCTTTTAAGGCGGTTAGTACGCCTTTACTATGTCCATGCGCACTGTCCAAAGCAACAACATCGACACCTACATTTTGCAAAGCGGCAACACGATCCAATATATCTTTTGTAATACCGATTCCCGCCCCTACCAATAATCTTCCAAAGCTATCTTTTACAGCATTGGGAAAACTCTGCAGTTGCAAAATGTCGCGGTAGGTAATTAATCCGATCAGCCGGCCGTTTTTATTAACAACGGGCAATTTTTCAAACTTGTATTGACGAAGAATTTTTTCTGCTTTCTTTAAATCAGTTCCTTCAGGAGCAGTTACCAAATGCTCTTTAGTCATTACCTCAGTCACTTTTCGTTGGGGGTCGTCTTCGAAACGGAGGTCACGATTGGTTAATATACCTACCAGTTTGTTTGACTTATCAACGATGGGAATACCGCCGATTTTGTTTTCTTTCATCAGTCGTAATGCATCACCGATTACTGCATCTTCCTGCAAAGTGATCGGATCCAGTATTAAGCCGCTTTCACTTCTTTTTACTTTACGAACATGCTCTGCCTGTTTTTCAATTGTCATATTCTTATGCAAAATGCCTAAGCCGCCTTCACGGGCAAGAGCAATTGCCAATGATGCTTCAGTTACGGTATCCATTGCGGCAGACAGGAGCGGAACATTGAGAGTGATGTCTTTTGTGAGTTTTGTTTTGATCTCTACGTCACGAGGTAATACCTGGCTGTAACCGGGAATTAATAAAACATCATCAAACGTTAAGCCTTCGCCGAAAAATTTTTTGGAATGGGATGAAGAGGTGGAATTATTTCTTATTGCCATGTGCAAAGATAGGCTGGCCGGGAAATATGCACCAAATGAATTTTTTTATTCTGGGGGAATACCAGTTAATTGTTTGTTTTTATTACTCTTACAGTAAATTAGTTACTTTACTTCTTTGTTTCACCAATATGAAAATATCAAAATTATTTGCGGATTTCTTTAAAAGTGAAAAGGCTTCCGGGTTTATATTGATTGGCTGTACCCTGTTTTCTCTTGCCGTAACTAATTCCTCCTGGGGCGTATCGTACATATCCTTCTGGAATATCCAAACGGGGAATCATACTCTTACTCATTGGATCAATGATGGGTTAATGGCTATTTTCTTCTTACTGGTCGGACTGGAAATCGAACGTGAAATTTATATCGGTGAATTACAAAGTATCAGAAACGCGATGTTGCCTGTTTGTGCAGCTGCTGGTGGAATAATTATACCTGCCCTGATTCATTTTCTTTTCAACAGGGGGACGCCGGAACAAAATGGCTTTGGTATTCCTATGGCCACCGATATAGCGTTCGCTCTCGGAATTCTTTCCCTTGCAGGCAAAAGAGTTCCGCCGGCACTAAAAATATTTCTTACTGCCCTAGCCATTATCGACGACCTTGGCGCTATTTTAATTATTGCCCTATTTTATACATCTACTATTTCGTGGACAAACTTGTTAATAGCCCTGGCTATTTTCATTTCTTTATTAATAATAGGGCGATTAAAAGTATATAACCTTCTTTTTTATTTGATACCCGGTGTTGCAATGTGGTACTTTATGCTACAATCCGGTGTACATGCCACAATCAGTGGCGTGTTGCTTGCCTTTGCTATTCCTTTTGGTAAAGGAGATGAACGTTCCACTTCCGCCGTCCTTCAACATTTTTTACATAAGCCTGTTGCTTTTATTGTTATTCCATTGTTTGCCCTGGCAAATACCTGTATTTTATTTGTGCCGGGCATTTTTTCTCATTTAACTGATCAAAACAGTTTGGGCATTATGCTCGGGTTACTTATTGGTAAACCTGTTGGGATATTTCTGTTCAGCTGGCTGGCCATACTATTTGGAATAGGGCGTTTACAGGATGGGGTTAGATTCAGGCATTTATTAGCAGCGGGTATATTGGGGGGCATAGGATTTACCATGTCCATATTCATCAGCTTGCTGGCTTTTTCGGACGAAGCCACAATAGCTGTATCTAAAATTTCCGTCTTATTGGCTTCTTTAGTGGCGGGCGTGGGGGGCCTTACTTTCTTGTTTTTTATAAAACCAGCTGATAACCAGGATATTTTTGAAAATAAACCGTTTGTCTGAAAACAGCTAATACAGAGATATCAATATTGACCTTCAGCGATAAAGCCTTATTTTTGCGCCACTTTTTAATTGAATTTCGAACCCAGGTTGTTTGAATTAAAGTCGCTAACGAACGATCATGATGAATAGAATTGATATAGTACACGTGTGCGACGCAACAAGAGTTTAGCCAGGAGCAACAGCTGGTACCATAAATTAATTCAGGCAGCTTTTAAATCTTTTCAATTCTATGGCTGATATTTTCGAACGTTTACTGAAGAACTATGGACCTATTGGTCAGCACCGTGAAAGGGCACACGGATACTTTGCATTTCCCAAACTGGAAGGCCCGATTGGAAGCCGCATGAAATTCCGTGGAAAGGAAATGATTGTCTGGAGTTTGAATAACTATCTTGGCTTAGCCAATCATCCTGAAGTACGCAAAGCTGATGCCGATGGGGCGAAAGAATATGGTTTAGCGCTGCCGATGGGGGCCCGTATGATGAGTGGAAACAGTAACCTGCATGAACAGCTGGAAAAAGAGCTGGCAGAATTTGAAGGAAAAGAAGATGCTGCTTTATTAAATTATGGCTACCAGGGAATGGTAAGCATCATTGATGTATTATGCAGCCGCCATGATGTAATTGTTTATGATGCAGAAAGCCACGCCTGTATCATTGATGGCCTTCGTTTGCACCCGGGCCATCGGTATGTTTTCAAGCATAATGATATTGCTGACTTTGAAAAGCAATTACAGAGAGCGACTCAATTAATTGAGAAACAAAATGCAGGTGGTGTTCTTGTCATAACTGAAGGTGTATTTGGAATGGCAGGCGACCAGGGAAAATTAAAAGAAATTGCAGCCTTAAAAGATAAATATCAATTCCGTTTACTGGTCGATGATGCACATGGATTTGGAACTCTTGGAAAAACAGGAGCCGGAGCAGGAGAGGAACAGAGTGTCCAGGACAGGATCGACTTATACTTTTCCACGTTTGCAAAGTCAATGGCCTCTATCGGTGCCTTTATTGCTGGGGATAGGGATATTGTGGATTATATCAGATACAATATCCGTTCGCAGATTTTTGCAAAAAGTTTACCGATGCCCTTGGTCATCGGTAATCTTAAGAGACTTGAGTTATTAAAAACACAGCCCGGCTTGAAAAAGAAACTGTGGGAAAATGCCCTGAAGCTCCAGAATGGTTTAAAAGAACGGGGGTTTGATATTGGCAAAACAGATTCGGTTGTTACCCCGGTATATATGAAGGGGGATGTGCCGGAAGCAACAGCTATGGTCATGGACCTTCGCGAGAATTATGGTATTTTCTGTTCTATTGTTGTTTATCCCGTTATACCGAAAGGCCATATTATTTACCGACTCATTCCTACGGCCTCTCATACAAATGAAGATATTGACAAGACGTTGGAAGCATTCAGTATTACAAAAAAGAAGCTGGATAACGGTGAATACAAGGTAGAAGCCATTCCCGACATGGCAGAAGTAACCGGTAAAAGATTTGATTATATGCTCGAGAAGCCAAAGAATAAATAATAGCAATCTTGCTTAAAAGCCCGGACCATGAAAGTTCCGGGCTTTTTTATTTACAACTTAATATTTTTTAAAAAGATAGGCAGGTATATAAAAAAAGAACCTCCCGAGAAATCGGGAGGACCCTAATCAAAAACCATTAACCATTAAACCTTATCCTATGAAAATTCATTGCTAATATCGTTAATAATTATTTAATTGGAATAGTTGCAAAAGATTTTTTTTTGATTGTATCAGGTAAAATGCCTTTTTTATAGGTGTTTATTGACATTAGTCAACCAAAATATTTATGACTGTTAAAGGGGGTATAGGCTGAAACTAAACGCAAACGTTTGCGTTTGTAGTTTTGTTTGTCATCAGCGATCAGTTTATTTTTAGATGTTTAAACAATGAAAAAAATAGTTGTCGCAATTACGGGCGCCAGTGGGGCGATTTACGCAAAAGGCTTATTGGATAAACTGGTCCTGATAAAAAAACAGTGGGTTGAATTGGGCATTATAATGTCAGATAATGCCAAACAGGTATGGGTAACCGAACTGGGAAATGAGCCCTACGATAATTTCCCGGGCAGGTATTATTCAAAAAATGATTTCAATGCCCCTTTTGCCTCCGGGTCTGGTCAATACGATACGATGATCATCGTTCCCTGCTCAATGGGTACATTGGGAAGAATTGCAACGGGTATATCGAACGACCTGGTGACAAGGGCTGCTGATGTTGTTCTGAAGGAAAGAAGAAAGTTGATATGTGCAGTCAGGGATACTCCTTATAACCTGATCCACATACGGAATATGGAAACAATAACACTGGCCGGGGGCATTATTTGCCCGGCTTCCCCATCTTTTTATAGCAAACCAACGACAATAGAGCAAGCTGCTGCTACGGTTGTTGACCGAATCCTTGATCTTGCCGGTTTTGATATCAAAACTTTTCGCTGGAACAGCTGATAAAACAAAAAGACTTCCTCAATAGAGAAAGCCTTTTTGCTATCGGCTTACTGGTTAATGGGGAAATCAGGCTCCTCAGGTTATCCAGTTTTGTACTTCAAAGGGAATATCTTTTATTTACCGGCGAATGGTTTTATGCTTAATGTAAATAACATACCTGCACTATTCAGGTTTATTTTTCCAAATCCAATTCCATCCATCGGTATTTTCAAATAAGGCTCGGCAATCAGTGAAAGCCTTTTATTAAGTTTTCGTTCGTAGCCTGCTGAAAGGTCAAGAATTGAAAAAATATGGTTTTCGCCATTTTTCAATGTCCAGTCTTTGGACCAATCCTGTCCGGTAGTAAGATTTTTATAGTAATAGTTATAATTCTCTTTCTTCATTAAAAAAGATGATGCACCTACTGACGCAAACCAATTCTGATTTTTTGATGAAGAAATCGTGTAAGCGAAAGTTAGCGGTATTTCGTATAACCTGCAATCACCGTCTACTTTGGTTATAATATTAGGCGGCCAAACATACCCGGAAGCATGGTAATCGTTCTTGCCGGCTGTATATATTTTCCGGGCTACAAAAAAACCCGTACGGATCGTGATACGATTGAAAGTATAACTAAGCCCTGCCCCATATACCGGTCTTACTGCACCGATCCGGCTGACACCAACAGCGCTAAGATCAGGTCCTGCACTAAGTGTAATTGCGAATGCAGATTTCTTTTGTCTTCCCGGATTGGGCCTGGTATTTGATTTTTGCGCAACAGGTTCTTCTTTTTTCTGTAAACTATCGTTTCTAGTTATTTCCGTTGTCTTTGTTTTTGATACAGGGTCATTATTTGCTATAACACCTCTATCAGTGACATCAATTGTTTCAATCTTTTCTGCTATTTTACCGGTGCCAACTGTCGTTAAATTTTTTGTATTGGTGGTAGCAATATTATCGTTTACTACAGGAGATTCATTGTTTGGCTCATTTCCTTTTGTATTGCCTTGAATAGGAACAGCCTTGTTTTTCAGCTGTTTTTGATTGGCGATTTTTGGGGTTGATAAATATTTGTTCAGATCGGGTTTATTGTTACCCTTTTCAATGCTGTATTTTGAGATTACGGTTTCTTTTGTTTGCTTTTCTTTTTCATTAGTCTCTAAAATGGATGAGGTCGTTTTTTTAGTTTCAGCTACTTTATGGG
>JAFDYH010000013.1:1705-7015 GCA_018267535.1 Bacteroidota bacterium | reverse complement strand
CATTGCTTGTCCCTGTGGTTGCTCTTTTTTGCTGCCATGGTTTACTTATACCCAGGTACACGCCAAGTCCTCCCAGCAAAAGGAAAAGCAGTAAGAAAATAATTCTTCTCCTGTTGTCTTTTTCAACTGGTAAATGCTTATCCAATAACTTCTCCATCTGATTCCAGGCCTTTTCCTCGTAAGCAGGATGGTGATGTTCAGCAGCTTCTTTAATTTTTTTATCAAAATCGTCAAACTGCATTTTTGGCTATTTCGTTTTGTTGTTCTTTAAATAATATTTTCTGTAGCTGCTTCCTTGCTTTGGCCAGGTTCGATTTGGAAGTACCTACAGAAATACCCAAATGTTTTGCTATCTCTTCATGCGACAAATCATCTATCACAAACAGGTTAAATACTGCCCGGTAACCTGGAGATAACTGCTGCACGGAACGGATTATTTCTTCATGAGAAATCCGGTCCAGTGCATCAATTGTATTGGCCGGAACCTGGTATACTACATTGTCCAGATCTGTTACCATCTGGTGCTTATGGTATTTCCTGAAATGATCGATAGCGGTATATATCATAATCTTCCGAAGCCAACCTTTAAAAGAGCTGACGACATCTGAATATGCAGGCTGATAGTTGGGAATTTCCCTGAAGATTTTCAGGAAGCCGTCATTTATTATTTCAATAGCGTCTTCCTGATTGCTTGCATACCGGTCGCATATAGCCATAGCATAGCCATAAAAAGAGCCGTAAATTTTTTTCTGGCTCTCTCTGTTGTTCAGGCTGCAGGCCCTGATATGGAATGTCAGTTCATCTGCCGATAGCAATGCAGTATTCTTTTCGCTGTTTAATCGTTCTCCCAGATTATTAGGTTGCCTGTAGAATTTACAACTAATTCTTTATTCCGGAGGGATCAGGAGTAATTCTACTGGTTATCAATAGTTAAGAAGATTGTACTAAGCGTTATTCACCGCTTATTATATTATGTATTGATTGCAATAAGCCATCCTGGAATTTATCTTCGGTCAGCTGCCAGAACATAATTCCGAATAATTTGTTCGTGATGGCATAGCGGGTTTTCAGCGCAATCGATTTTTTATCCTCCACGGTGACGAAGGTTTGTGTGGCAGCATTGTAATAATATGGGGCTTTTGCCATGTCATCCCAATAATATGTATATCCATCAGATTCTGTCAACGTGCTGTCAAAATAACGGGAAGGCAGATAGCTTTTAAACTTACAAGGCTGGAAAAGCCCATTATTTATGTTTTGAACACTATCAAAGACACGCCCATAGAATGCAGCACCCAATACTAGTTTGTTGGAAGGAATACCCTGTGATAGTAAATATTGAATAGCATTATCGCCCGACTCTTTCTGACTCTGTGAAGAATATAAAGGAGTGTGATGGCCTGTAATAGTACTGTAGCCGTTTGTAAGATCATAGGTCATCAGGTTTACAAAGCTGGCGTACTTCATTACTTTTTTCCATTCTACGGATTGTTCTAAAAAAGTAGTGAAACCGCCTGCTGCAAAGCTGATCAATTTATCTTTTCCCAGTTTTTTTCTTAGCTTTTTTACCAGGGCGGTAAAGTTTTGTTTGTCTTCTGGTTTGTAAGCATGGCCGGGGTACCCTTCAATGGCTGGATATTCCCAATCCAGGTCAATACCTTCTGCATTAAAATAATCCAGCAACTCCTTTACCGAGGTGGCGAATTCTCTTCTTCCTTTTTTTGTTGAAAATACCTCAGAGCAATCTTTGCAACCACCCCAGCCGCCTAAGGATAGCATTACTTTCAAATCAGGATTTTTGGTTTTTTGAGCTACAAGGTTTTGAATTGTCAGGGTATCCCTTGCATTACTGATGTATAACCTGTTTCCTTTCAGGTGACCAAAACTGAAAATGATATGGGTAATTTGCTTTACATTAAAACTGTCAATGGTGGAAGGCCCGCCCGCATAATAGGCGATAACGGCTGGTTTATTGTTTTTCGTTTGTGCGTTTGCGCTATTAGCCAGGGTAATGAGTGCAAGAATTACACTTAAGAAACTAATTTGATTCATATTATCCGGATTATATATTTCAGGTAAACAATTAATTCAGCCATTTGTATTTTTCCAGTATGTCAAATACCTGGTGACGGATATCTTCAACATTATAGGGAGTATTGCACAGGAAGGTATAAAAGACTTTTTTTTGAGGCACCCATTGATAATCTCCCCGGAAGCCGCCCTGCGAACCGGTATGCCCAATCAGGTTTAACCCCCTGTCATTTATAATAAACCAGCAAAGGCCGATGAAAGGCTGGTATTTTGTTTCTTTCCAGTTCGAAAACGGATAAATGGTTCTTGCTTTATCCATCCATTCCTTTCTGAGAAATATATTTTTTTGATTTGCCTGTTCGTATTGCCATAGTTCAGCTACGCTGCTCCATACACCGCCATTGCCCGCGGCAGCGAACGTAGGCTCCTCTCCATAGTCTTTCTCAAAAAACCGATTTCCTTCTTTTAAATATCCATGGGATACACCGGTTTCAGGATGCGGGCCATCAGTAATATCGGATAACTTCATACCGGATGGTTTATAAATTAAACTTTTTACATAATCCTGCCATTTCATCTTTGTTACTTTTTCGATAATCAGTGCGAGGCCATTAAATGCAGGATTCGAATACTCAAACCGCTCACCGGGTTCAAAGTTGAGTGTATCTGTTTGTTTAATGGGTGCAAAATTTTCAGCATCCTTTGCAGTAAGATAAAAAGCACTGTCTTCAACAATCCTTCGGTTATCGGGTAAACCCGAAGTATGTGTAAGTAAGTGGTAAATCTTTATCTTTTTCGCGATTTCTTTGTTTTTGAAATCAGGAAAGTATTTATAAATATCATCTTCAATGGAAAGTTTTCCTTCCGAAGCAAGATGAAGTATTGCCGAAGCAACAAAGGTTTTACTGATGGAACCGATGTTGAACAATGTTTTCGTTGTGATTGGTTTTTTTGTTTTTATATCTTCTACGCCGAACCCTTTTGCATAAATTATTTTTCCTTCTTTGGTGATCAACACAGCGCCACCCGGTTCGGAGGGGGTAAAAATTTTTTCAAATAAAGAATCCAGGCTTTTTGTTACTAAAGTATTCTGCGCATTAACAGATATGGATACAAGCAAGTAAAAGAAGAGAGTGAGTCTAATCATAATTATAAAACGGGTTCCTTGAAAATGTAAATTTAGTGAATGCCGCTTTGCAAAACTGTATCATTAGCGCAAGGCAGCTGGGATATTATCCATATACATCAGGCGTTTTGAAATTACATAAAACAGGTAACCGATCGCACCACCGGCAGTGTTTAAAAGAAGGTCATCAACATCAAAAACGCCAAGGTTAAAAATCAATTGCGTCGTTTCAAATCCAAGGCTTATGAGGAATACAGCCAGGATTGTTTTCCCTGCTTGCTGCAGCCTTACAAATAATATGGGAAGTAGTACACCCAGCGGGATAAATCCTATTATGTTTCCTAGTATGTTTTTGGCGACTATATAGCTGTAGTGGTTGCGTATAGCATAAAAGTAGCGCAAAGTAGCAAGAGGTATGAAGTTGGCATGTTTAATTCCCTGTTTCATCATTTTCTTACTATCATATTTTGCCAGGTACATTTCAAAATGGTCGGCCCCCCCTTTGAAGAGGATATAGCGGGTAAGTACAAGCATACAGAAGATGAAAAGTATCCAGACCAATACGCGCAAAAATGTATCCTGCGGATTCCTTTTTTCAGTCATTCTGAAAGTTTAATGGCTGTAAATAAACTCTAAAATAAAAGAAAATAGCCATACTACTAAGCATTGGTATCTTCAGTGTAGCAGATGCCGGCAATTTTCCGGATCATATCCAACGTGCCAATTAAAGAAATTGTATCGGCATGCGACATAACAGGGCTTTCAGTTAACCCTTTTTGCAAACATTCTGTAACATGCCTTGCTTCATATTGATATCCAAACCCCGGTTCTTTATCAACTGCTATTGTTTTCCTGGTATCCACCCGGCCAGGATAAAATTCAATTGTTGATGAAGGCTCGTAAAAACGGGTGGTAAGCTTTATTCTGCCTTTATCCCCTGCAATATCAGCTTCAGTCGGCAGGTCGCTTGCGAAAGTTGAAAATAGTTGGGCTAAAGAACCATTTTTATATTTGAATAATACGGAACACTGTTCATCGACACCTGTTGATGCCGGAGTCATCGTTGCTTCAATAGCATCTGGTTTTCCTAAAACCGACAGGGCAATAAAAACATTGTAAATGCCGATATCCATAATAGTACCACCGCCCAATACGGGATCAAATAAACGTTGCGGGACCGGCGGTGCAGGGCGAAACCCAAAATTTACAAGTACACTTTTTATTTCACCAATATCTCCATTGCCTATCAGTTCAATTACTTTATTATAGTGCGGCATAAATTTTGTCCATAAAGCTTCCATTAAAAAAATTTTCCTTTCGCGGGCAACCCGGATCATTTCTCCGGCCTGCCTGCCGTTCATTGCAAAAGGTTTTTCGCAAAGGACCGCTTTGTTGTTATTTAAACAAAGCAATGTGTTTTCGTGGTGAAGGGTATGTGGAGTGGCAATATAAATGACGTCAACGTCCTTGTTCTTTACCAGTGCTTCATAACTTGTGTGTTTATATTTTACAGGAAACTCTTTTGCGAATTCTTCTGCAGCTACTGTACTTCTTGAACCAATAGCGATAAGTTCACTATCATTTACATATTTTAAATCGGAAGCAAACTTACGGGCAATTCGTCCGCTGCCTAATATACCCCAACGTATCATGAAAAAATGTTTACGCTCTAAAGATATAAAGTTTGCAGTTGGCAGTTATCAATTTGCAATTGCAAATTGATAAATCAAGCACAATGGTATGTTCCTTCTCTGCTTGCTTATACTCGTCGGGAATATCCAATTTTTGGAAAGCGATCATTACAGTATAAGTACAAATTCAGTGATAAAAAGTATTCGGAATATACCGTTTTAAGAAAACGGAAGATAAAGAGGAACCAGTCTTTCGGGTTGTAATTTATAATGAATGAAGCTTATTCGGTAAATCTATAGAGAAAAACAAAACATAAACCCTGTATTCAGGAGAGCAGGGCTTCTATAAAATAAAAATGGGGTCAGAATGGAAATTCAACCCCGCTTTTAAAATCCAATATCCTATGAAAAACCGTTACAATAATAATATCGGGAATTGATAAAAAAAATACCACATAAGTGGTATTTTCAAAAAAAAGAGACTTGTTCTCTTAAGTGATTGTTTATGAATAGTATGCGATT
>JAFDYH010000013.1:0-1607 GCA_018267535.1 Bacteroidota bacterium | reverse complement strand
GCAGGTTTTCCGGCTACCGTAGTTTCTTCTTCAATAGTACCTGTAAACTTTGACCCGATTATGCTTTCATGAATGAATAAATCACCTTTCTTCAGTTTCCCTTTTGTATACCATTGGGCCATTCTTGCTGAAGTACCCGTACCACAGGGGGAACGGTCAATCGCTTTGTCCCCATAAAACACTGCATTACGGGCAGTCGATGTGTTATCTATTACAGCACCGGTCCATAAAATGTGGGAACAGCTATTTATTGTTGGGTTTTCGGGATGGACAAATTCATATTTTTCGTTTATGCGTTTCCGTAACTCTCTTGCCCAGGCTATTAATTTGTCAGCGGGATAGTGTTCCAGTCCTTTAAAGTTCTTTTGTACATCAACAATCGCATAAAAGTTGCCGCCGTAAGAAACATCTATAACCAGTTCGCCTAACTCAGGGCACTCAGCAGTTAATTCGGTTGCAGCAAGATAGGCTGGCACGTTTGTTAGTTTAACTGATTTTACTTTCTTGCCTTCCTGTCTATATTCAATCATCACCAAACCTGCCGGCGCTTCCATGCGTATTTTGCCCGGTGTTTTAGGTGTTATCAAGCCTTCCTCAACAGCAATAGTAATAGTACCGATAGTACCATGACCGCACATGGGTAAGCATCCGCTGGTTTCGATAAATAATACGGCAACATCATTCTGTGTATCGTGTGGCGGATATAAAATGCTTCCACTCATCATATCGTGCCCCCGCGGTTCAAACATCAGTCCTTTGCGTATCCAGTCATATTCTTTCAGAAAATGCTGGCGCTTTTCACTCATATTATTGCCATGCAATAAAGGGCCGCCGCCTGCAACAAGCCTCACCGGGTTGCCACAGGTATGAGCATCCACACAAAAAAAGTTCTTTTTACCCACTGTTTAATTTGATTCTATTAATGGTACGAATTAGCTTTCCTGCAATACGGGAATGGATGGTCTTGTTGCAATGCCCTGGTTAATAATTTTCAGAACACTTTCTCTTTCCGTTCCTGTAAGTGTTAAACGTGGCGCACGCACATATTCACTGCCAAGGCCTGTTTTTGCTTCTGCCAGTTTAATATATTGAACCAATTTGGGATGAAGATCCAATTCAAGTAAAGGCAGGAACCAACGATGTATTTTCAATGCTTCTTCAATTTGCCCTGCTTTAACCAGCCGATAGATCGCTACCGTTTCTTCCGGGAAGGCACACACTAAACCGCCCACCCATCCTTCAGCCCCCATCAGCATTTCTTCCATTGCAATGGTGTCAATGCCGCACAACACTTTTAACCGGTTGCCGAACCTGCTTTTTAATCTGGTTACATTTGATACATCTCTGGTTGATTCTTTAACAGCCTGCACATTTCCGCACTCCAGTATTTCTTCAAACATATCAAGCGTTACTTCGGTTTTATAATCTACAGGGTTGTTGTAAATCATAATGGGAAGTGAAGTTGTATTGGCCACTGTTTTAAAAAAGGCAACTGTTTCGCGATGATCTGTTTTATAACGCATAGGCGGAAGCATCATCAATCCCTTAGCTCCCCATTGCTGTGCATATTCGACTTGTTTTACCGCTTCTTTGGTAGATCCTTCAGC
>JAFDYH010000139.1:5926-9439 GCA_018267535.1 Bacteroidota bacterium | reverse complement strand
AGCGGCGAAGCAATCGGCAAAAGAGGGAAGAAAAATTATCTTATGAAACCAGTTCTATTTGTCCCGGAAAGGTTTGGTTATGTCTGGACCGGTATCCAAGTGAAGGATAGGCTCATCGGAACCGGCAACATGCATTTCCAAAGCCCATGAATAATTATGAGGAGGTCGTTTTATTGTTACACTTTTTGAAACCAGCATTTCATATAAAGCAAAAATATTACCATCAAAACCTGATGTATCAATGTAGGATCTTTTACGTACTGCAATATCTTTTAGTTTGGTATTGGATTAATGCATTCTAACTTCCAGGAAGTGTTATATTCATTACATCGTAATTTATTTTTCATAATAAGGAGTCACTTTCCAGCATATTTTTTCAATGTGCCTTCTTCTTTTTTTGTAAGGCTCCCTATTCCTGATTTATGGATTTTTTCCAATATCTGATCAACTTCTTTCTTTTCTGTATTTTTCTCAATATTGTATTTATGGTCTTGCGTATAATATTTTTCTTGTTTTTTGAAGAAGTAATTATCTGTCAATAAAAAACCGGGTGAACGGACTATTAAGAAAATGAAAGCAATGACCGGTATAGAGATAACGAGAATGGTAAAATAGTTTTCCGAAAATGCAGACGGCTTGATTATTAAAGCAACCAGCATGCCGATTAAAGCTCCACCTAAATGGGCTTCATGGCTAATATTATTTTTATTCGATCTGATACCATAAAGAGAGTAAAGAACATAGATCAAACCATATACCCATCCGGGGATCATCAATGGCAAACCCCAAAAACCAATTTTGAAGCCAGGAAATATGGCAATTGAGGCAAATATGATTCCGCAGATAGCACCGGATGCCCCGACAGAACTGTATGCACTTTGGTTTTTATGAATTAGTAACGAAAGAAGGTTCCCTCCTGCAAGTCCTGAAAAATAGACGAGTAAAAAAGCTAATGTGCCTAAATAAGTTTCAACGACACTAAAAAAATAAAGAGTGACCATGTTAAATGCCAGATGCAGCCAACTGATATGCAGGAAGCCTGAAGTGAGTATGCGCTTATAATCTTTACCGGTGAGTATTTTATCAACTTCAAATTTGTATCGGTCAAAAAATTGGTTATTGGTAAAACCTATATATGAAACTATACAATTAGCAATAATCAGAAGGATGATCATAACTGACATTTGTCCTCTTGTTTTCTTATTGATCTTTTACAAGTTAAAAGATCAATAAGAAAACTACAAAACAAGATTATAAAATTTCCTTTGCTGCCAGAGGAGTTGATTTGCAAATGAATTTTAAGCAACGGGTGCTACGGCTACTTTTTGCCTTCTTACGTGGCGGGTAAGAAATTGGGTGATAGGTTTTTCACAAATTCTGTAAAACAGCGTTCCGGCGGCTACTGAAGTTATAATACTCAATAACACGGACAGCCATATCCATTTTATGTGTAACATATTAAGCACGGTGGGAACCAATGGGGCTATCAAAGGATGAACGAGATAAAGAGAATAAGATGCACCGCCGAGATATACCAGCCAGGAAGGTATTTTGTCACGCCATTTTTTTTCTATACATACGGCGCCATACACAACCATAAATGAAGCGATTCCTGCAATAAAGTCATCATATTTATACAGGAAATTAAGTGCTGTCATTTTTGGAAGAAATAAATATAGTAACCCTGTTACCATAAATGCAATAGAAAGATTGCCGGGTATTTTTTTCGAGTTAATAAGGAGCTTGGCAGCTATCATTCCATACAAAAAGTCAGTGATTATGGGATTGGTATAAAAACTTATATCCGGCCAGTTGGGGGTTTTAAAAATTGAAAGTACTGCAAGGGGAATAAAGATTGAACTTAAAAAAACAACCGCATTGATACGAAAAGCAAGTGCAACGGCGAAAAGAAAATAAAAGAACATTTCGAAATTCAACGTCCATCCTACACCTAGTAATGGGCTCAATTCGCCATCTATGTTTTTTGCAGGGATAAAAAAATAAGATTTTAAAACATAAGCAGTATCTATGTTAGAATGATAAACGAGAAAAGAGGCAAATAATACTATAGCCAGCTTATATGTTGTCAATATCCAGTAGATTGGTAGAATGCGAATAATCCTTTTTTCTGCAAAAACTTTCCATCCCCATGTCAGTTTTTTCAGGCTTTCAGAAGAAATAATCATAACAAAACCACTGATGACGAAAAAGAGCCTGACACCATTTCCGCCCTGAAAATAGATTGGAGATGAAGCGTCTAACCGCTCTGAAGTATAAAAGGTAGAATGAAGTATTATTACCATTAAAGCCGCAACAAATCGTAAAACCTGGACAACATAATATTTTTTTTCTATTGAAGATGGGGGATTGAGAAAGGAATTGCTGGCAACGATAGAGGTGGGTGCGGGCTTTCTTAATACAACTTGTGTTGATCCTTTGACTTGGTCTCGTAGGCTCATGAATAGTAATCTTTAGCGGCAAGACATCTAAATAACCTTGCCGCGGTTAGTTCAATAAGATATTTTTCATAAGCCTGATGTTTTCTTAAGATAGGGAGAAGAAATTAATAACGCATTATATATACAAAGATGATTCCTGATTTTCAAAATGGCAGTTTAGTTTTCCACTTTTTAACTTGCTATGTGCACTATTTTATTATATCGTGATAATGGAATAAATCGTAAAAATACTTTTTCACTTTAAATTAATTGTTGAACATTCTGCATAGTGTTTTTATAATTAACAACCTGTGATTTGAGTTTGTTGTCTGTGAAGAGGGTTAATTGATATAGAATAAAAATTATTATAGTAAATGGGGTGCCATACTTTTCAAAGTATAGCACCCCATTTTTAGAACGATTTAATTTTTAGGATATCCCTTGTCTGCTTTTACTTCTTCAATTTGCTGTGTGTGGCGATTGCTGTGTCCACCAATAAACAATATCATCTGGTAACTATCATAAGTGCCAAAGGGTAAAATAACCACATGGTTTCTCAGGTCATCCTGTGTGCCTTTTACATACTCAATCAATTTTTCCCTGTTAGTCTTAAATGATTCCAGTGCTTCCTGCAAAGATTTAAATGGAGTGTTTTGTGGTTCCATCTGCGGAGCGGTTTTAACTTTATGGCTACGGTCTTCTATTCCTTTAAGCATCTGCTCATCTGTTGCTTTGATATCTGCTCTTTTATCGGGATTGGCCGGAGTCTGGATAGCGCCATTAGTCATTTGCCATAATTCCTGTTCTGTTATGGCTATATGTTTTACACATTCTTCTACACTCCAACGATCCGGCGCAGGTTTGTATTTTAATTGTGCATCGCTCAATCCATTAATAGCATCTAAAACACCCTGCTCCGTTTTTTGCAAAAGATCAATAGCGTCTTTTCGTTCTTTATCCGAGATTGTAGCGGGCTTAATGGAAAATGAAAACAATAGTACTGGTAATAAAAGAAATGCAATTTTTTTCATAAACAACGTTTTTATTAGTTAATGATAGAGATAAGACGTTTGAT
>JAFDYH010000139.1:4537-5847 GCA_018267535.1 Bacteroidota bacterium | reverse complement strand
TTTACCAGATTGTTACTGGATAATTTATGGGAGCAAACTGCGTTCCATTCTTACTATTTTAATCAGGAAGAAAGGGATTGTTTATAAATCACTACACTAACAATCGTTACCTTTGCGGATCAATTTTATTTGCTAATATGAAAGAAGTATATATAATCTCCGCCGTTCGTACTCCGATAGGGAGTTTTGGAGGGTCGCTGAAGGATTTTTCTGCTACACAATTGGGCGCTATTGCTATAAAAGGAGCCGTTGAAAAGGCAGGAATAAAACCTGGTCTGGTACAGGATGTTTTAATGGGTTGTGTATTACAGGCCAATCTTGGGCAGGCACCCGCAAGACAGGCATCGAAGTTCGCAGGCTTGCCAAATGAAGTGAATTGTACAACCGTCAATAAAGTCTGTGCCAGTGGTATGAAAGCCATTGCACAGGCTACACAAAGTATTGCATTGGGGGATGCTGCTATAGTTGTAGCGGGCGGAATGGAAAGTATGAGTAACGTTCCCTTTTATGCAGAGAATATGCGTTGGGGTAATAAATATGGAAATGCAACACTTGTTGATGGATTAGCAAAGGATGGTTTAACAGATGTGTATGATGGCAAAGCAATGGGGAATGCAGCAGAATTATGTGCCAGGGAATGTAACATTAGCCGTGCCGACCAGGATGCTTTTGCTATTGAAAGTTATAAGAGAAGCCAGGCGGCATGGAATGACGGAAAGTTTGCAAATGAAATAGTACCGGTTTCTATTCCGCAACGCAAAGGTGACCCTGTTTTGTTTGCAAAAGATGAAGAGCCATTCAATGTCAAATTTGATAAAATACCTGAGCTGAAACCTGCTTTTCAGAAAGATGGTACTGTAACCGCTGCAAATGCGAGTACTATGAATGACGGAGCTGCCGCATTGGTATTAATGAGTAAAGAAAAAGCAGAAGAGCTTGGATTAAAGCCAATCGCGAAAATTATTTCTTATGCTGACGCAGAACAGGCTCCGGAATGGTTTACCGTTACCCCCTCATTGGCTGTACCCAGGGCCGTTGCAAAAGCGGGATTAAAAATGGAAGATATTTCCTTTTGGGAGCTCAACGAAGCATTTTCTGTAGTGGGCATAGAAAATACAAAGCGGATGAAACTCGATCCGGCAAAAGTAAATGTTAACGGAGGTGCTGTTTCAATTGGACATCCACTGGGCGCAAGTGGTGCCAGAATTATAGTTACCCTGATTAATGTGCTTAAACAAAATAATGCAAAATATGGGGCTGCAGGTATATGTAATGGCGGTGGGGGAGCAAGTGCAATGGTGATTGAAAAT
>JAFDYH010000139.1:0-4489 GCA_018267535.1 Bacteroidota bacterium | reverse complement strand
ACGACAATTCCTTGCTTTGTGATAAAAGATTTATTTTTGGTTTCCTGCAATTAAGAATGAACTCCATTATTAACCTGATTTTTACAGGCAAATTTATATCCAATATTCACGTTTAAAAGCTAAAACTATCCGTCTTTAATTGACTACTTGTAATAAAAAAATAAAGCTGTTTTCATTTCTTCTCCTGTTTTCTGCTGCTCTTTTTGCACAGGAAAAAGATACATCGCGGCTGCAGGAACCCACTCAAAAGGATATTGTCGATTACCTCCGTAAATGGTTTGGATATAAACCTTCTGAAAAGGCCAATAGCATTAAGCCCGGCGACAAGCCTGTTCTTTCTGTATTACCAGCTGCCGGATATACCTTGCAAACACGGTTGGCAGCAATTTTATCAGGAAATGTGGCTTTTTACACAAGCCCCAAGTCTGGGTCAAAATTGTCAGTTGTAAATGCGAATGTGAACTATACCCAAAACAGACAGTTTACCATACCCGTTCAGTTGAATGTATGGCTGAAAGGAGATGCGTGGAATTTACTAGGAGACTGGCGGTTCATGAAATACCCCCAAAGCACATTTGGGTTAGGAAGCGATGTTGGTTTTGAAAATGAAGACCCGATGGATTATTATTATGTGCGGGTATACCAGTATATACTGAAAAGAATAACCCCCGGTTTTTCAGCGGGTGTGGGTTATAATCTCGATTATCATTGGGATGTTTCAGAGAAAGGGATCAGCAGTGGGGAAGAATCAGAGTACACAAAATATGGAGCTGCCAGGAAGACGCTTTCATCCGGCCTGGCATTTAATTTTCTTTATGATTCCAGGAAGAATCCGATTAATCCAACTCAAGGCCTAACGGCAAACATAGTTTTGAGAAATAATTTTACATGGTTGGGCAGTAGTAACAACTGGCAGTCGGCTATTGTTGACATACGCAAATATTTCCCACTATCCCATACCGGTAAAGAAGTACTGGCTTTCTGGAGTTATAACTGGATTATTACTGATGGCAAACCTCCATTTCTGGATTTACCATCCACTGCCTGGGATAATTTCAATAACACAGGGCGTGGTTTTATACAAGGACGTTACCGGGGAAATATAATGTTATATCTTGAATCTGAATACCGTTTTGGGATTACAAGAGATGGCTTAATAGGAGCCGTAGTTTTTGCCAATGCACAGAGCTTTTCAGGAGCTCCTTCCACAAAATTACAATCAGTACAGCCGGGTGCAGGTGCCGGCATCCGCATTAAACTGAACAAAAAGTCTAATACAAATATTGCGATTGATTATGGTTTTGGTACTCAGGGTTCCAGGGGGCTTTTTGTGAATGTCGGGGAAGTCTTTTAGTTTATATAGATTGTTGAATATCAATCTTAATTTTGCTTCCTTTAATTTTCAGTATACATTTATTTCTATCTTCACTTGCACCGGTAAAATCAGGGTGATATATTTAACGGTTTAATGCTGCTGCACAATCCCTTCCAGCGTTATTACAAGTCATCATTCTTAACCAAATTCAGTAAAATGAAAAAAATTATTCTATCTGTTTTATTCATATTATCCCTGTCATTTTCATTCTCACAAAGTTTTATGCATGGGGCAGGTGTCGGAATTTTTGTTTTAAACTCTCCGGGTTCAACGACTACAGGCGCATTTGCATTAGGCTATTCCCCACGGTTTAATTTTGTTGAAACAGATGCACTTTCTGTATCAGTGGGAGTACCTATTAATGCAGGCATCTCCGGTAGCTACTATGCAGAATATAATTCTTATTATGGAGGGTATGAAAATAATACCTTGAAAGCGTTTATTAATGCCCCGGCGATGCTGAACCTGAATGTAGGCGCAGGATCAACCCATGAGAATGAAAGCCGTTTTGGTTTTTTTGCCGGCGGAGGTTATGGGCTGCACTATGGGGATATGGGTAAAACAGTAGTCGATAGTTATGGCTATGAGACCTACGTTAAAAATTATGCAGCTTCGTTTGGACCGGCGGGTAATGCCGGCGTCAGAATTGCAGTAGGCAGCCATCAGAAAAATATTGAAATACGCCTTTCATACATGAAAATATCGGGTGACACAAAACTGGATGTATACGGGGCTAATGTTTACTTTAATTTTTAATGACGCTAATCTTTAAAAAGATAAACCTCTGGAAATTTTCCGGAGGTTTTTTTATACAAGTGTACTATTATTGAAGTATGGAAAATATTGTTGTTAAAAGAGCAGAACTGAAACATGCCGCATTGATCGCCGATATCAGCCGGCAAACATTTCATGACTCTTTCGCTGCGGCCAATACGAAAGAGGATATGGATAAATTTTTGAATGAACAATTCAGCAGGGAGGCTTTAATAAAAGAAGTTGAAACAAATGATGGGATTTTTTTTATAGCCTGTGAAGGGGATGAGGTTTTAGGCTATGTCCGTCTGCGCGACGGTGAATATCATCCTCAATTCGGGAACCTATCGTCTATAGAAATCGTTCGCATATATGCTATAAAAAAAGCGATAGGAAAAGGGGTGGGCAGCGCCTTAATAAAAAAATGTATTGATACGGCGAACGATTTGGAGCGTAAAATTATCTGGCTTGGAGTTTGGGAACACAACCAGCGGGCAATAGATTTTTACAGTAAATGGGGTTTTGAAAAATTCGGAGAGCATGATTTTGTTTTGGGTACGGATGTGCAAACCGACTGGTTGATGAAGAAAGATCTTTAATGGTATTCCTTTTTTCGTCTCTATAGAACAATTTATTTCAGATTCTGGTAAAGCAGTGAGAGAAAGATTTGAAGTTTTCGGGGAGCTTCATTCTCGATGCCGCCTACCTCCGTTTCAACGCATTTTCGACTGATACCTTACCGCATTGTTTCAATTTATTGTATTTGTTGACCGACACGGTATTGATTGAAAATACAGGGTATGCTTATTGCTCTGAATCATTAGGTATTATGATGGGATTGGCGGCTCCAGTCAGAGTTCATTTTTAATCTCCTGCTTCAATAAAAATGTCAAAATGAGGCTATAACCTTCTTATTATTAGTAATTTCTCAGGGCTTTATACAATTTTTTATCGTAAAATCTGTTCTTACAATGAATAGTTTAACCTCGTGAAAATACCGGGGGTAAATCCAACTGCTATTCTATGAAAAAACCGAATGTACTCTCTTTTATTGTGGCTATATTGATAGCGCTTTTTTGTAACAGCTCTCAAGCTCAGTCAATTCTGAGTACCAATCCTACTACCTGTCATGGGTCTGATGGAACAATTATGATCAGCGGCCTGGTAGCAGGTGGCTCCTACCAGGTGAGTTATACAGACGATGGTACTCCGGTCGGCCCTTTGTCATTTACAGCTAATAGTAGTGGCCAGATTCTCATAAGCGGGCTGAATGCCGGTTTTTACGCAGACATTACATTAGATTTAGGCGGAACCATATCAAATCTGAATACCGGGGTTATCTTATCGAACCCGATATATGTACCAACTTTCAATTCTACCCCTCCGTTTTGTGCCGGTACCACAGCCCCTGTTTTACCCACTACATCTAATAACGGATTGACCGGAACCTGGAGCCCGGCGATAGTTGATAATCAAAACTCCGGAACTTATACGTTTACACCCACAGCGGGCCAATGCGCAGCAAACAGAACATTATTAATAATAGTAAACCCAAGAGTAACACCGACGTTTTCTTTTGGAACATCGTTAGTTATTTGTGGAAGTGGGGCAGTACCTGCATTACCTAACACGTCTACAAATGGAATAACGGGAACCTGGAGCCCTTCGATTGTAGATAATCAGAATTCCGGAACTTATACATTTACACCCAATGCTGGTCAATGTGCAAATCCAACAACTTTTACGGTAACAGTAAACCCTAATATTACACCAGCATTTAGTTTCGGAACCAGTGCAACGATCTGTTCGGGTGGGTCTGTGCCAGCTTTACCAACAACATCGACAAACAATATAACCGGGACCTGGAGCCCATCCGTTGTAGATAATCAGAATTCCGGGACCTATACATTTACACCTAATGCCGGTCAATGTGCAATTACAACAACATTCACAATGACGGTGAATCCGAATATTACGCCGACATTTAGTTTTAGTACCAGTTTATCCATTTGTGCAGGGACAGCGGCTCCTGTTTTACCCACTACATCAAACAATGGCGTAACAGGAACCTGGAACCCGGCGGTAGCAGATAATCAGAACTCGGGTAATTATACATTTACGCCTGCAGCAGGACAATGTGCTGTACCAGTGACGGTTACTATAACGGTGATACCTAAGCCAACACCGGTATTTCCTTTCGGAACAAGCCTTACGATCTGTGCAGGAGGAGTGGTTCCGGTATTACCAACAACATCAACCGATGGTATAGCAGGAACCTGGAACCCTTCGGTAGCAGATAATCAGAATTCCGGGACCTATACATTTACACCCAATGCTGGTCAATGTGCAAATCCAACAACT
>JAFDYH010000138.1:1200-12534 GCA_018267535.1 Bacteroidota bacterium | reverse complement strand
TAATGAAGCTCTTGATATTCTTCAAAGCGTAGGTATTCCGTTTTCAGGGAAAAGGGAACGTGGTCTTGAAAGTATGGCTATGGCTTTCCTTGCTGTTGCTGGTATAAAAAAGTCATGGAAAGAAGCACAAGGGCAAAACGAACATAGGCACATCAAAACAAGGGATATAATTAAGTTCATAAATGAACACTATGAAGAAACAATTTCACCAGGCTCTTATGATGATGTTAGAAGAAAGCATTTAAAACTTCTTGTACTTGCTGATTTGGTTTTGAACAGTGCAGACAATCCAAGTGCAGCACCCAATGACCCAACTCGTGGCTATACTTTGAGTGGTGAGTTTAAATCACTTATTACTAATTATGGAACAGAAGATTGGCCAATAAAGCAAAAACTGTTTACTAAAAACCGACCAAGCCTCAATGAAATATTGCAGCGTAAAAGAGATATGCCTAAAGTAAGAGTAACATTACCGTCAGGTCATATTTTAGATTTTTCAAGAGGCGGACATAACCAACTACAAAGAGAAATTATCGAAGAATTTCTGCCTCGCTTTGGTGCCGGTTGTACTGTATTGTATGTAGGAGATGCAACTGACAAGTATCTGTTAAGAAACGATGATAAATTAACGGAGCTTGGATTTTTTGAATTAACGCATGATTCGTTGCCTGATATAGTCGCATACAACGAAGAAAAGAATTGGCTGTTTCTTATTGAAGCATTTTTTACGTCTGGCCCGATGAGTGAAGAACGGATATTGGAACTCAAAAAGGCATTGAAAGACTGCACGGCTGATTTAATTTTTGTTACTGCGTTTACTTCTAAAAATGATTTCAGAAAAAACATTGCAGATATAGGATGGGAAACGGAAGTTTGGACAGCCGATAATGCCGACCATTTAATTCACTTCAACGGGGGCAAATTCTTAGGCCCATATACTTCACAGAAATAATTTTTAACTGTCTTTAGTGTCGCCCAGCAAAATTTTAGCTCTTTTGCAGGTTAGGTCTGTGTCCAGCTTTGTGAGCCTGCAAATGTGCTAAAATGTGTCGAGCAAAAGAAGCCAAGCAGAATTAAAACAATTTGAAAAACTAAAGATGAATGTCAACGGTCTGCCGATTAGAGAACGGTCGCACCGCTTGCACATAACAATTAAATATACAGCACTCCCTGCAAATAGTAAAAAAATTAACTACTGATTTTCAGTCTATTGATGTTCGGGCTTTTGCATTATTAGTGCGGGCAATGACGATTAAATAGTTTTATAATGTGTTTGAAGACCTGCCTTACTTGCTTAGTCATATTTTAAGCCCACCCGGGGTCTTTTGCTAATCTTCACAAACAGAAACTATCTGCCTGGAGTGTATACAGCAGTGCAAATTGCTAAGCATAACCCCGCATTAATAGAGATTTTCAGTATTGCAGCAAAGCAAACCAGACACAAATGCCCAACAAAATTAAATGGTAGTAATAAAATTGGGTACACGATAATCAACTTTCAATATATTCAAAGCCATTTACCTATAGCAAAATGTAAACCTTATCATAAAAACTTACATATTGTTTATTGCTTTTAGGCGGCTTCTGTTATACAAAATTGACGATACAGAAATAGGAGTTATCAAAACAGTGGATGCCTGTACAATGTAATGCCGAAAAAGTTTTATTTCTTGGTGAAATGCAGCCGCGATGTTACAATTGCAGTTCCAATCTGTATCAGGCCCATGGTAATGAATAAGGCTTCAAAGAAAGAAAGTGCGATATAATACTCCTGATCCCCAAAGCTATACCGGTGACGATCAGGGATTGACCTTTTGAAAGCCCCCAGGCATAAGTGTCAAACTTTTCATTCAGATTTTTTACATAAAGCGCATCCCAGGTTGGTGTAACTATAGCTTCTGCTGCCCCTAAGCCTGCTGTACTATGAATAAATGGAACAGGTTTTAACGAAGAGATAGCAAAACGTTAAAGCTGCATTGAGAATATAACCGGCAACCATTACTTTGCCCTGCTATTCTTTATTGTTCAGCAGCTTTTTTAAAGCTGTCTGGTATGAACAGGGGAGAAAGCTTACAGTTTTGAGAAATGAATATTCGTTTACAAATTCCTGTTTTGCTCATTCCGTATAAAACCGTTTCAAAAAAATAATTAATTCCGTCCCACAAATAGCCGGGAGAAATTTTATAGTTTGAAAAAAATATTTTTCCTATAGAGCCAGTAACAAAGGAGCCACTCCAGCGAAAAGACAACAATACAACTGATGGCGGCCCCCTGTAGCCAATAGAATATGATCTGCGATGGTACAAAAAAATGTATCCGGGGATAGCTAAAATCGATTGCCGAAGCGGGTTGATGAATATTTTGGTTTATTTTCAGGAATCAACCCTTTACCAATGACCGGTAACGTAGAAGTCAGTCAATTGACAAAAAGACAAACTGTAGTTTCCATCCTGTTGATCGGGCTTTTGTTTTTTATTTTTGGTTTTGTATCATGGGTCAATGCTATATTAATCCCTTATTTCAAAATCGCCTGCGAGTTGAATAATTTTCAATCTTATTTTGTAACGTTCGCCTTCTATATTTCTTACTTTATAATGTCAGTACCCTCTTCGTTTCTTTTGAAGCGCCTTGGCTTTAAAAAAGGCATGATGACGGGTTTCTGGATAATGGCAGCCGGGGCTTTTATTTTTATACCGGCGGCGTATAGCCGAACTTTTCCATTATTCTTACTGGGCTTGTTTACAATCGGAACCGGCCTTTCTGTTTTACAAACCGCAGCCAACCCTTATATTACCGTGTTAGGCCCAAAGGAAAGGGCGGCGCAGCGGATTAGTATTATGGGTATTTGCAATAAGGGGGCCGGAATTCTTGCCCCTTTGATTTTTGCAGCCGTTATCCTGAAAGCAACCGATACGGACCTTTTTAAACAACTGGCGGCAATGCCTACTGAAGCAAGAAATGCAGTACTTGATGAACTGGTGCAAAGGGTTGTTTTTCCCTACTTTATTGTGGGTATTGTTTTGTTATTCCTTGGCTGGCTCGTACGAAATTCACCGCTACCGGAAATAAATACGGAACAGGAATCGGCAGAACTTACTCTTGCCAACTCAGGAAAGAAAAATATTTTTGCATTTCCCAACCTTGTATTGGGCGCTTTAGGTATTTTTCTGCATGTGGGAACACAGGTAATTTCTATAGATACCGTTATCGGCTATGCAAATTCAATGGGCATCGGCCTGATGGAGGCAAAAGCATTTCCATCGTATACACTGACTGCAACAATCTGCGGTTACCTGCTTGGAATCATTTGCATTCCGAAATTATCATCTCAACTGCTGGCTCTTCGTTTTTGTACACTGCTTGGCCTGGTGTTGACCCTGTTAATCATCTTTGCAAAAGCCCCTGTCCGGTTTCTCGGCCATACTTCGGATATTTCAATATGGTTTGTCGTTCTGCTAGGTCTGGCGAATTCGCTGGTTTGGGCAGGTATCTGGCCGCTGGCACTGGATGGCCTTGGAAGATTTACAAAGCTTGGTGCTTCATTAATGATAATGGGCTTATGCGGCAATGCTATTTTGCCATTGGTTTATGGGGGGCTTGCTGACGAATATGGATCCCGCAATGCATACTGGGTCTTATTTCCCTGCTACATATATCTTATCTTTTATGCTTTTTATGGATATAAGATGAGATCGTGGAAAATGAGAAGTGCGCATCGTAATTCATGAATTACGATGCAGATCATAACAGCGGCAGAGACAGACAATGAATTTAATAATCGACAAGCTGAATTAAGGACGTTTCTTATTTCAGAATTCCCTGCGTTTAGAGAGGGTGCAGCAGGTACTCCCACGTAATTAGAAAAAGTGGAAATATAGGACCTTATGATCTCAATAGTTTAAAATCATTTTTGTGCTGAGTTTGAAACCATCTCCATACAGATTAAAAATGGAAAGATTGAATGTTGATTTATTGAGCGGTGGAAGAGCGGATATTTTTAAAAAACAGATATTTGAATAAATAAGCCAGTATGAGAAAACTTTTATCGGTTGCTTTGTTCCTTTTTTTTACCACACATGTAGTGGCCCAGTTTACAATCAGTGCCAATAAGCGGTTCTTGTTAAAAGATGGAAAACCTTTTTTCTGGTTGGGAGATACCGGTTGGGAGCTATTTCACCGGCTTACCCGTGAAGAAGCGGATCAATATTTAAAACGCAGGAGCGAACAGGGTTTTTCAATAATACAGGCTGTTGTACTCGCCGAATTTGATGGATTGCACACTCCTGATGCAAATGGAGATATTCCTTTGATCGATGACGATCCTGCAAAGCCTGATGAGAGCTATTTTCAGCATGTTGATTATATTATTGATAAGGCGGCTTCATATAATATTAATATAGCTATCCTTCCGACATGGGGTGATAAGGTATTTAAAGACCATTGGGGAAAAGGGCCTGAAATTTTTAACGAGCAAAATGCTTCTGTATATGCCGGTTGGCTGGCCAAAAGGTATAAAGACAAAACAAATATTATCTGGATACTGGGTGGCGATCGGGCTCCCCGTGGCGAACATGATATTGCTATATGGCGGGCTATGGGAAAAGCCATAATGAAAGCGACAAACAATAAAGCCATTATCAGTTTTCATCCACAACCTAATAACCTCGGTTCCGCGGAATGGTTTCATAAAGAAGAATGGCTTGCGTTTAATATGTTTCAAACCGGTCACTGCAGGGAAACACCGGTCTATAACCAAATACAGGCTGCCTATAACCTGCAACCGGTAAAACCTGTATTGGATGCTGAGCCTATTTATGAAGATCATCCAGTTTGTTTTAATGCAAGGGAACTGGGTACTTCAAATGCATTGGATGTAAGGCGTTCTGCTTATCTCGATTTATTCGCAGGCGCATTTGGTCATACTTACGGATGCCATGATATATGGCAAATGTATTCGCCAAAACGGGAGGCTGTAAATGGTCCACATGTATACTGGCAGGAGGCGATGGAATTACCCGGCGCCAACCAGATGATTTATGTGAAGAAGCTGATGGAGTCGCATCCTTATTTAGACAGGGTACCTGATCAATCGATCATAAAAGAAAATGATTATGTGCCGGCAGAAAGAATTCAGGCAACAAGGGGAAAAGATTTTCTTTTTATTTATACCACGGCCGGCCGCTCATTTCATGTTAATATGGGTAAGATAAGCGGAACTGAATTGCAAGCTTATTGGTACAACCCGAGAAATGGTCAAACAAGCGATATTGGAAAAATAGTAAACAAAGGGGTGCTGGCGTTTAAACCACCTTCATCAGGATATGGCCAGGATTGGGTGCTTGTACTGGATGATGCATCAAAAAAATATTCAAAACCCTGAGCAGGATATGCAAAGGGCAATGATTATTGTACCATAGGAGGCCGGAATGAAATATAGATTCTGACGAAATAGGAATGACAGTGGCTTCAGCAGGCAGACGTTTTGCTGCCCGATCGGGAACTCATTTCAGGGTCGTGAAAGCCGGTGATGGTATTACATTACAAAAACGGGTATGTATTAATTGAAACAGGCAAGGGTAATTATAGTTATAAATCTTCGATAAACTATTTACTCAACGGTTCTTTTTTCTCCTTTGCTGTTTGTGATTTCTATTTTCTTTATAGAAGGGTTTATATCGATAAATAATGAAGACTGGGAAAGAAAAGAATTGCCATGATATACTTCTTCCCTTCTTATTTGGCCGTTCGATAGCGTAAATGTTATTGTTTTATCATTGGCATTTAAAGGGATGGCCTTTTTATACTTTGTTCTGTCGCTGAATATTTTTAATGGCCCCCTGTTTTGAGAAGCTGCCAGAAGATAATTTCCATTTGCCGCTCTCAGCTTGACCAGCGCTTTTGCATCTCCAGGAATGTATAGCCCGCTTTCCAATATACTTTTTGAAATAAAATTTCCTTTTCCATCGCCGGTTAGAAGCAGGCCATTCATAGCATCGTATCGTCCATTTGTAACTTCAGTTCCGAAATCATTGCCGCAGATCGCTGCATCAAGATTACCATCGTTATTGAAGTCATCCACAACGATTCCATATAAAGGGGCGAATTGAGCGGCGACCGGTAATGGATGCAATTCAAATTTGCCACTACCCAGGTTTTTGATTAAACAACTACTGAAGTCATTGGCTTGTAATTCCAGGGCACTGTCCAACTGCTCCTTAGAAAAAATTTCTTTAAATGTTGCTTCGCCAAATGTTTTGTAGTTGAGAAACTTTTTTCTTGTGGCAGGGAGCTGCTCCACAATATCATCCCTGTTGTTTGCTGTGTATTCTTTCCGGTTCCCATTTTGATCTTTCAGGTAGAGTGTAGGAATAGCATCAAAACTCCTGTTTTTGTCAATGTCTTTTCCGTATATCCTTACAGGGTATTCGTCAGACGCCCGGTAAAATGAGTTTTTACCAAGATTGCCGATAATGTAATCAATATCGCCATCATTATCAAAGTCACCGGCGGCAATGCTGTTCCACCATCCTGATTGATTGTTAATTCCTGATTGCGCAGATACATTTTCAAACCGGCCATTTTTATTTTTAAAGAAGGTGACAGGCATCCACTCACCCGCGAGTAGTAGATCAATAAAGCCATCATTATCGAAATCTGTCCATATTGCGTCGCATACAAGCCCTATATCTTTTAAGCCTTTAGCTACCTGGTCAGTTATATCCGTGAATTTTATTTTTCCGTCTTTGGAATCATTGCGATATATAAATGAACTGACAGGTTCGGGATAACTTCCGGGCAACACTCTTCCGCCAATAAACAAATCAAGATCTCCATCATTATCGATATCAGCCGCTTTTACACAACTTTTGCTTGTAAAGTTTACAGGCAGGGCCATAGTATCTGGTGTAAAATTCCCCTGCCCGTTATTTATATACAGGATGTCCTGGTAGTTTTTTGAATTAGCAGTAAACTCATTGCTTCCGCTCGCACAATACAAATCCGGGTCGCCATCATTGTCGGCATCAAAAAATAACAAGCCCATATTTTCGGGCTTTCGTATGTCCGGATCTGTTATGGCCGGTAAATCTTTCGGAATAAATTTACCATCGGGTTGCTGTAAAAAGAATTTGCCCGGAAAATTTCCATTACCACCGATAAATATGTCATCAAGGCCGTTTTTATCAATATCAGCAACTGCTAATCCCGGCCCGTATTGAGAAAGTTTGTGAGGCAGGAGCCGCTCGACATTAAAATCAATATAATCCGTTTCCTGGTGGTTGTAGTTGATTCCGGTTCCGGCTGTTACATCGGTAAAATAGGAGTGTAGGTCTTTTGCCGGCAGGTACCAGGAATCCCGGGTTACGGCATTCTTACTGTTTACTTTAAGCACCTGGTTGACGGTAACTTTTGTCAGTACTTGTTTTGTAAAATTGGGCCAGCGAATAACTATCGAATCAATTATTTTCGTTTGTCCGAGCCCGAAATAAGCTTTGTCATCTACACTGGACAGGTACCCCCTGTATGGCGAGTTTTCATAAACCTGCATTTTGCTGCTGTCATAATAAATTTCAGCCCAGGCCCCCAACCCGTTCCTGTTTTGAGGCGTTCCTTCAAACTGTACCGCAAGGTAGTTTGCTTTTACTTCGCCATTCCTGTTTAATGTATTTTCATAAATTGTAGCCTCTTCGTTGATATTGTTGATCACATAATCGAGGTCGCCATCGTTATCCAAATCAACATATACAGCACCACTTGAAAAGGAAGGTTCGTTTAGTCCCCATTTCTTTGTTACGTTTTCAAATTGGAGATTACCGGTATTTCTGAAAGCATAGTTGGGTACTTTAATACTCGGTATTTCTTTCAGCAAAAATTCTTTTGAAGCAATATTCCCGTTTTCATTTCGAAAAGCCATGAAATCATGATCTGTAACATCTTTGGGGTATCCATTCGTCACCAGTAAATCGCGGTATCCGTCGTTATCAAAATCGGCGAGGGAAGGGGTCCAGCTCCAATCTGTTTCGGCCACCCCTGCATAAAAACCGATATCGCCAAAAACCGGATCACCGGTAGAATCTTCTCCATTTACACGGGCGCCCATATTCAGTTGCAGTGTATTCCTGGCATACTGCAGCATCAGGTTTTGCCGCAGCATATTCATATATATATTGTAATTATTACCACTCATATTTTTCTTACGGCGGTAATTGTCTTCTGCTGCCATATCAACGGCAATGATATCCGCCAGCCCATCATTATTAATGTCGGCAATATCATTACCCATTGCACTTTGTGATGTATGTTTAAAACATTCTTTTGCTTTTTCTGAAAAAGTTCCATTCCTGTTATTTATGTATAGCAAATCGCTGCTGAAAAAATCGTCGGTTACATAAATGTCTTTCCATCCATCTTTATTGATATCAGCAATGGCAACCCCGAGCCCGAATCCCGGGTGTTGAATTCCTGCCTCCTTCGATACATCGGTATATACAGGATGCTTCAGTGAATCATTCCAGTCATTGCGAAAAAGTTTATCATAATCAGCATGGCTGGTATCTTTCCGGTTGAGGGAAAAAGTATTGGCCTCCCTTCGTGCGAGTTTAGTAGTAACAAGATACATATCAAGATCGCCATCATTATCATAATCAAAAAAAGCGCCATGAACCGAAAAACTGGTATCTGCAAGCCCGTATTCATCCGCCATTTCTTTAAATACCGGTACTTTGTTGGCGTCCAGGCCCTGGTTTATGTAGAGGAGGTTTTTTCTTTGATTGGGTTTGCTATGAATGCTTGCGGAGAGGTAAATATCTTTCCAGCCATCATTATTAATGTCAACTACTGAAACTGCATTGAACCACTCGTTATCGCCTTTTACTTTTGCTTCTTCAGTAATATCGGAAAAGGAAAAATTCCCTTTGTTCAGGTAAAGTTTATTTGAGGTAGTACTTGCCGTGAAATACAGGTCAGGAAGCCCATCGTTGTTAAAATCTCCAACACCGACGCCCCCGCCATTATACAGGTATTCCATATCCATTGGGTTGATGGAATCATTTTCAATAACAACATTATTAAAATGAATAGCGGATTGGTCAGAAGATATCTTTTTGAAAAGAGCGGGAGATGAATTACAGGAAACAAGTATAACTCCTGAATACAGCAGTATCAGCAAAAAACTGAAAGTTTTATTCATATTGGCAATATGCATTCCCGGCGGATTTTTATCTCCGCAATATACAGATTGTACAGGGCTTAATCCTTATTCAATAATGCCTTATCCTGATCATTATTTTGCAAACCGGCTGATTCCCTATGACTCCGTCTATAGGTTGAGCGGTGAATCTTCCCTTATTTCTTCACTTGCAGTTTTCAACAATATGTCCTTCGGAGAAAGGTCGCCATATATTTCGACCTTATCATTTACTTCCCGTCCTTTTTTTACCGTTACCCATTTGGCTTTCCCATCGGCAACTTTTATAACAAATACTTTTTCACTTGAATTGACTACGGCTGTTTTGGGAACAATCAAAGCGCTATCTCTTCCCGGTAAAGAAAGATGTATTTCAGCAACCATTCCGGGTAGTAATCTTTTATCTTTATTGGTAACGTCCATTTCTACCCGCTCTGCTCTGTAGCGGTTATCCAGTGCACCGGCCCTACGGCTTATTGCAGCAGTAAATTTTTCGTTGGGTAATGAACGTACAGAAAATTCAACTTTACTTTTACTGGTAAGATAGCTCGTATAAGCCTCAGGAACGGCAACGGCTAAACGAAGATGCTCCTGCTCCTGCAAAATAAATAGAGGTGATTCAGAGCCCTTTCCGGAAGGGCCAACATAGGCTCCGGCACTTACATTTCTTGCACTTATTACGCCCGTAAAAGGAGCCCTGATCTCAAGATAGTTACGATTGTCTGTAATTTCTTTATAAGCTGCTTTTGCAGCCAACAATTGAGCATAATCCGATTTTTGTTTGGCATCAGCGATGTCCAAATCATTTGGCGAAATTGTTCCCGGTGTTTTGCTTGTTTCTGCCAGGCGTTCATAGCTGGCTTTACTTGCAATGTATAAGGCTTCGAGTGATTTCAGCCTCGATTCAGCTCCCGAAAGCTGAGCATTTATTTCCGGGGCTTCCATTGTTGCCAGTAATTGTCCTTTTTTTACTTCTGATCCGACATCGGCATACAATTTCTTCACAAAGCTGTTCACCTTCGCATAAATATCTACCTGTTGAAATGCTACGAGTTCACCCGGTATTTGCAGGGAAGACGAGAGAATTCCTCTTTCCGGTGAGATAGTAGCGACGGTTTCTTTACCATCTTTTACAGCGGGTTTACCGGTTTCCTGATTTTTTTCTTTATTGGAAGAACAGGAAATCATAAATCCAACTATAGTTGCCAGCAATAAAATATTTCGGGGATGCGGTTTCATCATTTTGTTTTTGGTAATTGAGGAATAAAGTGCCTGCTTTTCCTGTCTTCAGGATCAAGTGATACAGATTCTGTGGATGTTTTGGCTTGTACCCACGCAAACACCAGGGGCAATATCAATAAAGCAGCTACCGTTGAGGCCACCAACCCACCGATAACAGCCCGACCTAACGGTGATGCCTGGTCGCCACCTTCCCCGATGCCGGCTGCCATAGGTATCATACCGGCAACCATCGCAACACTGGTCATTAGTATCGGGCGCAGGCGGACAGAAGCCGCTTCTTTTGCAGACAAAACAGCATTCCCATTCTTCATCCGCAATTCCTCTGCATTGGTAATCATTAATACACAATTCGATATAGATACACCGACTGACATGATCATACCCATATAAGATTGCAAATTTAAAGTAGAGCCGGTTAGCATTAATAATGCCAGGGAGCCTGCAAGTACGGCAGGTACTGTACACAATACGGTTAGCGCTACTTTGAACGACTGGAAATTAGCCGCCAGCATCAGGAAGATAACAACGACGGCTACAATCAGCCCTGATTGTAAGCTGCCCAAAGTATCGGTTAACACTGTTGTAAGCCCCCTGGTTTCAATAGCCAGGCCTCTTGGTAATTCTCCAATTGATTTAATAGCTGCACCCACATCTTTTGCAGCAGTTCCCAAATCTTTTTTATAAATATTTGCCGTAACTGATAAAACAGGAAGCGCACCGATAATATCATCTTCACCATAGATCGTGTCAGGCCTGATTGTTGCAACATCGCCGAGGACAGGCCTTGCCGCATTGGGGGTTACCGGTATTTCATTAATATCCCCGATGCTTGTCATTTCATTTTCCGGTACCTGTACCTGTACACTGTAACCGAGGCCGACTTTTGGATCAAGCCATACATTTTTTTC
>JAFDYH010000138.1:0-1103 GCA_018267535.1 Bacteroidota bacterium | reverse complement strand
ACAGCAGGGCTTTTCGTCGATTGCCCTAATTGCACATCTCTCAGGTAGGGTATCTGCTTCAGCTTTTCAATAACTTTTGCCGCGTAGGCTTCATTTTGTTTTTTATTCTTGCTTATCACTTTTACTTCTATAGGCGTAGGGGAGCCCTGGCTAAGAATTTTATCTGTCAATTCAATCGGTTCAAACGATAGTTTTAGGTCAGGCAACGCTTCTTTTACTTTGCTTCTGAATTTATCTTTCAGTTCGTCCATATTTACCTTGTAGTCTTCCTTTAAGGCCACTTGTAAAACCGCTTCATGTGGCCCTGCCATGAAAAGATAAATAGGGTTCGTTGAGAAATTACCGCCATGCATCCCTACCATTGCAGAAGTGATGGATACATTTTCTTTACCCACCAAGCTATCCAAAACGGCCAGTGCTTTAATGACATCCCGCTCTGTTTTTTCAATCCTTGTACCATCAGTATCCCGTATGCGCACCTGGAATTGTCCGGAATCTGATTTAGGTAAAACGTCCCGTCCGATGATACTGATGAGAAAAACAGATAGCCCCATCGCACTCAGGATATAAAAGAGAACAATCGGTTTTTTATACGGCATCATTTTGTTTATCAGTAATACAAATCTTATCCGGAACCGGTTAAACCTGGAAATTTCCCGTTTTGTTTTTCCGCTTTCATTCTCCGGCAGGTCTCTCTGCTGCCATGTATTTTTTTCAGTTTCGGGGTTAATGCCCGACTGTGCAAAAATTCTTGCATCGGTCAGTTTCCTTTTTCCCAGGAATTTTTTCAATCCGCCATTTTTCAGTTTATTATGCTCTTTCATAATCCAGTTGGACAACACAGGGACTAATGTTTGTGCCATCAAATAGGATGTAATCATTGAAAATGCAATTGCAAGGGATAAAGGAAGGAACAAAGAACCCGGAATACCACCCATCGTAAATGCAGGGGCAAATACTGCAAGAATACAGAAGAGGATCAGCAGTTTTGAAAATGCAATTTCTTTACAGGCATCCCATATCGCCAATGCCTTTGGTTTGCCCATATCCATATGCTGGTGTATGTTCTCTATTGTCACCGTTGATTCATCCACAAGAATCCC
>JAFDYH010000137.1:2105-2722 GCA_018267535.1 Bacteroidota bacterium | reverse complement strand
CTATAGTTTCGTTTCCGGATCTAATATTTTATAAACTTGGATGCACTCCTTGTGTTCATATCCAAAATAGTTTCCAGTATATACACCCCGCTTTTTAACGAGGCAATATTTATCGGCAAAGTTAAATAAGTACGGGTGGGGTTGGGCTGGTTGACATTAGGTCGTTGTATTTGCAAACGAAGATTATCAACCAACTGTTTATTCAACTCCACTTTTTTTAATGCCCGACCATTCATGTCATAAATATTTAGTACAATAACTCCAATACTATCGCTTATTATTTTGGCATTAATAATACCAGAAGCAGGATTAGGATAAAGCTCGACCTGTACGGCTTGTGGTCTCTCTATAACAGTTATTTGCACATCATCACTGGCGCTAGTACCTCGGTCGTCGGTCACTGTTAGTTTGAAGATATACTTACCTACTACTAGGTTTTTCAAGAACACTTTTGAAGCTGCTGCAGATGATAAGATCGCCGTATCCGGGCCTTGTATTTCTTCCCACCTATAAGTTAAATTTCCCAGATTGTCATACGACGCAGTACCATCCAATACAGCTGTGGATTCTGGAGAAACAATAACTATATCCGCACCAGCATTGGCTACAGGTGGTTG
>JAFDYH010000137.1:0-1969 GCA_018267535.1 Bacteroidota bacterium | reverse complement strand
AGAAGCTCCATCCAACTTTGTCCAGTTATAGTATACTATATTCCCGTCAGGATCATAAGAATTGCTACCGTTCAATTTTATACTGTTGCTGGCCGCTTTATTACTGCCCGGCAATGTAATGGTTTGATCTGGGCCTGCGTCAGCTACGGGTGGGTCATTACCCAATATTTGCTGAACAAATACTTTCACCTGTGCTTTAGTAAATGCTCCGCGATCGTCCGTAATCGTTAGTTCAAAAGTATAAATTCCTGCCGTCAGCCCTAACAATACCGGTGTCGATGAGTCTGCATTGACAATTGAGTCCAATGATGGCCCATCTTTTTTTGACCAGCGGAAAGATATAATTGCTCCATCCGGATCATACGACTTTGTACCATCTAATTGGGTTTTATTGACAGGAAGATTAATAACCTGGTTGGCTCCTGCAATGGCCACAGGCGGTAAATCTGTGCCAAGGTTGACTATTATCTTCACCAGTCCTTTTGAAGTCGCTCCCTTATTATCGGTAACCGTCAATTCAAATGTATATTGACCGGCTTCAAGACCGGATACAGTTGTTATGGATGCTGTATCACTGGCAATGTTGGCGATGCCTCCGCTTAGTTCAGTCCATTTATAAGATACAATACTTCCATCCCCATCCATTGATTTGCTGCCATCAAGCGTAATAGTATCGGTGGGCAGAGTTATTATTTGATTTGGGCCAGCATTGGCTACCGGCGAATGATTCGATATTGCATTTACTGTAACTCGTACTTGCGCTCTTGATGTCGCCTTCTTGTCATCTGCAACCGTCAACTCGAATATATATTGCCCCGCTTCCAATCCTAATACGGCTATTATCGGCGTACTATCATTAGTAATAGTAGCCGCCCCACCACTTAGCTTAACCCATTTGTATAATGTAATAATTCCATTTATATCAGATGAAGCGCTACCGTCAAGAACAATTGAATCGATTGGTAACGTTATTGTTTTATCCGGTCCAGCATTCGCTACCGGTGCCTGGTTNNGGTGCCGCATTCACAGTAACCTTTACCTGTGCCTTTGAACTTGCTCCCTTATCATCTGTTACTCTTAACTCAAATGTATACTGACCAGTGGTTAATCCCGATATAGTCGCAGTAGCCGTATTACCATTGCTGATAGTAGCTGGCCCCCCTGCAATCTTCGCCCAGTTATATGATTGTATGGTTCCATCCCCATCCGTTGACTTGCTGCCATCCAATGTTACTGTATTGGTCGGTAAGGTAATAGTTTGGTTTGAGCCCGCATTCGCCACAGGTACCTGGTTCGGTGCCGCATTCACAGTTATTGTTACGGAATCACTATTTGTCAGGTTACTATTATCTTGTACTGTCAACCTGAACACATAGACTCCCTGTACCAGGTTCGTCACCATTGTTGTTATTCCCGATGCGTTAGTGATACTTCCCTGTAACGGACCGCTTATCTTGCTCCATGTATAAGAGGATATGCTGCCGTCCGGATCCATTGATCCACTACCGTTCAAAGTCACTGAGTTCACCGGAAGTATTAATGTCTGGGAGCTTCCTGCATCTGCTACCGGACTCTGATCAGCGGCATTGAGAACGGTCACCCTCACTGTTGCTTTTGAGGATGCTCCACTGTTATCTGTCACTGTCAGTTCAAAAGTATACTGACCAGCTATCAAGCCAGATACATTTACTGTAGCCGTATTACCATTACTGATCGTGGCTGTACCCCCAACTGTCTCCGCCCAGCTGTATAACTGGATGGTACCATCAGCATCTGTAGATCCACTACCATTTAATGTCACACTATTGATCGGCAAGGTTATGGTTTGATTGGTGCCTGCATTGGCTACAGGTGCCTGATTCGGAGCTGCATTTACCGTAATAACAACGGAATCCGTTGCGGTCGCATTACTATTATCCTTCACCGTTAGCTTAAATACATAGGTTCCCTGTACAAGATTAGTCGCCGT
>JAFDYH010000136.1:872-2556 GCA_018267535.1 Bacteroidota bacterium | reverse complement strand
AAATTGCACGTCAACTACGGCCCCGATTATCTGTTTTACTTTACCAACGTTTGCCATAATATTATATATGAGGAAGGGTAATTTTCAGGCCGCAAAGGTAAGGGGGGAAATGTGAATGGAAAAAAGAAAAACCGCCATTTTAAGCGGAAAATCAGGCATTGTGGAAAGACTGGTTATACCAGGTTTTAAACGCTGGCCTGCTGGCTAACTTACTCAAAGAAAAAAAGAAACCGGGTAATGCAGCTTAAGTGGATAAAAAACCACACCCTGGGTTCTATCGACGCTATCTCTACTCCTTTTTCTCAATTCTGTATCTTGCCTGCATGAAAAGCTGCCTACTTTTATCCGCCTTTTTGGGAATATTGTTTTTTGCATGCAATAATGAAAAGAAGCCGGCTAAAATTGTTCAGCCCCGCGATACAACTATTACAATCGCCAATTCTTATACTGAATTATTTTTCGACAGCACAGCGATGGAAGCTTTCATCAGTAAAGAAGCGATGGCGGATAGTTTGGCTGACCAAATCCGCAGCTTTTACAATAGCCGCAATTACCAGTTTGCATGGTTCGACAGTACTGGCCTTACTGAATATGTTCATAGCTTTCTCAACCTGCAAAGCCAGTACATCAGTTATGCAAAAGATAGTTCTGTTTATAGTCCCTTTTTACAACAACTCCGGGATTCGGTTACTGCCGATAGTTCAATGTATACAGTAACCAATGATAAACGGTTAAAAACCGAATTAGCATTGACAGAGGGTTTTTTCCGATACGTGTCAAAAGCATACCAGGGTAATTCAGCAATCAGTGCAAAAAATTTGGGCTGGTTTATTCCAAGAAAAAAGATCAACCTGGTTAGCTACCTGGATTCTATTATAGGTAATAACGGAAAAAATCTTTCCAACTATGAGCCGGTAAACAGGCAGTACAACCTGCTGAAAGAATATTTACTGAAATATTATGAATTGCAAAAACGAGGAGGCTGGGATTCGATTATAACTAATAAAAAATCATTTAAGGAAGGAGATGAATCGCCGGTTATTAAAAAAATTAAATACCGGCTGAAATACACTGGCGACTTGACCGATGATGATACCTCTTCAGTATTTACACCCGGCCTGAAAGAAGCCGTGAAAAATTACCAACGCCGCTTTGGGCTGACAGATGATGGTATTATAGGCAAATCCTTACTGGCTTCTTTTAACGAACCCGTAGAAAAAAGAATTCAAAAGATATTGATTAATATGGAGCGTATCCGCTGGGTACCTGCCGATCCGCCGCAGGATTACCTTCTTGTCAATATTCCGGCGTATAAATTATATGTATACGAAAAAGGCGACCTGGCCTGGAGTATGAATGTGGTTGTTGGCGCTGTGGCTCATAATACAGTCATCTTTACCGGTGATATGAAATATGTTGTCTTCAGCCCTTACTGGAATGTGCCGCCGGATATACTAAAAAAAGAAGTGCTGCCCGGAATCAAAAAGGATAAAAATTATCTCGCCTCGCATGATATGGAATGGAATGACGGTGCTGTGCGGCAAAAACCAGGACCCAAAAATTCTCTCGGGCTGGTCAAATTTCTTTTTCCAAACAGTTACAATATTTACCTACACGATACTCCTGCCAAAAGTTTATTCGGTGAAACCAATCGAGCGTTTAGCCATGGATGTATCCGTTTGTC
>JAFDYH010000136.1:460-820 GCA_018267535.1 Bacteroidota bacterium | reverse complement strand
AAAATAACTAAAGCGATGAACAGTGGCAAAGAGCAATTTGTTACTTTAAAGCACCCGATGCCTGTTTTCATCGGTTATTTTACATCCTGGGTTGACCGGGATGGCAAATTAAATTTCCGTGACGATATTTATGGTCACGATAAAAAGATGGCAGCGCAGTTATTTGGCGTTGCTAAAAAATAAGTTAGATAAGGAAGATGCAGTTAATAGAAGTAACAACGCCTGAATCAGCGAAAGAGTTCCTGAAGGTCAATGTGATCATTAATCAAAATGACGCCAACTACATTCGCCCACTGGATAAAGATGTGAATGATGTATTTGATCCAAAGAAAAATAAAACCTTTCGCAATGGTAAGGCGA
>JAFDYH010000136.1:0-374 GCA_018267535.1 Bacteroidota bacterium | reverse complement strand
TTTGATTGCATCAATAACCAGGCAGCAGCTGATATGCTTTTTGATGTGGCCAAACATTGGCTGGCGCAACAGGGAATGGAAGCTATGGATGGCCCTATTAATTTCGGCGAACGTGACCGATGGTGGGGCTTGCTGGTAAAAGGTTTTGCTCCACCGCTCTATTGTTTAAACTACAACCAGCCTTATTACCAATCCTTATTTGAAACCTATGGCTTCAAAGGTTTTTTTAACCAGGTTTGTTTTGCATTGAACGTGCAAGAAAAATTGCAACCCAAGTTTTATTATCGCCATAGGGAATGTGCAAAGGATCCTAAATATTCCGCGGTGCATATTAAAAAAAATCAGTTGGAAAAATTTGCAACTGATTTTACAAC
>JAFDYH010000135.1:6984-20848 GCA_018267535.1 Bacteroidota bacterium | reverse complement strand
CATCAAAATGTAGCAGCATTAAATGAAACATATAATACCTTAAAGCCCTATTGCGCTGACGGAAAGATTATTGAGATTACATATGTTTCTGCTTCCGAAAACTACCTGTACAGGATTCAAAAGCCATTAAAATTGGATCAGATGAACTTTGCGAATTACGATGAGAAATGAATGCAACAAACAGCTAACATCGCTTTGTACAGCAGAGCGGAGAGAATAAACCGAGCATTGATTATTCTATTCGGATTTTGTAATAAATTTGGTATGTGAACATTTATCGCCCGGCCTGCGCAAATCAGTAAACTATTGACTACCTGTTCGATCAATTCTTGCACTTTAAATAGCACTGATTATGGCAAGACAATTTGCAAAAACTAATTTAAAGACATTGTTTTTATACTTATCTATTAGTGCAGCACTGCTTGCGCTTATGCCGGCAAAATATAGTTTAATAGGCCAATGGTCAATACTGAATCTTGATGGTAGCCCAAGCGGCGAATACGTGGACTTTAAAGCCGACAACACATATAGCGTTACATTACCTAACGGGCAAATCGGAGAAAAAGGAAATTACATTTTAAAGGACTCCGTTTTTTCAATCAAAAACATAAAAGACGTTTGTGGCAAAGACTATTGGGGTCAATATAAATTGACATTTTATGGAAACGACTCCGTCCATTTCACCCTAATTAACGACACTTGCTCTGCAAGACGAATGGATCTTGTAGGATTCAACCCTGGCCTGAAAAGACGTACGGGTAAATGACTTGTAACTTCATGTGGCAAAATTCAGCAGCCGATATGTAACTTACACTTTCCGGAATATTACCCACAAAGTCTTTACAATAGTTAGTGAGTTGTGGACAGGCTCCGAAATTTAAGACCTGACTATTAAGTCCTGCCGCCTACATACTGGCCCTGGAAGCGTTAAAATATGTGCCGTTATCAGTTGTGGCACCGGCAAGAGAGACCAGCATTTTACTCGGTGTATTTATGGGGTCAAAAGTATTTAATGAAGAAGACGGAAAAAGACGGCTGATTGCAAGTATCTTGATATTGGGAGGTATTGTAGCCTTGAGTTTTAGTTAGTAATAACTGCTTATCGACTATATTATTTTTATGGCTGGTATAAATAGCGAATGTGTAGAATGAAAAAAGCGGGTAGTAAGTCATCCTCACTCACTCGGCTATAACATCCTTAACCGCTCTTCTTCCAGGTCAATCTGGTATAACTGCATACGGATAATATCTTCGTCAACTGTTACGTCTTTATTATATTCATCAAGGTATTGACGCTGAACATTGAGCATTTCAAGGAAAATAGCTTTTGTTTTCTCATTCATCCAGTCATCATCGGAAGCTTTTATTTTTTCTTCCCAATGGCTCAATAGTTTTTGCATACCCACATGATCTTGCATTTCATTATTGTATTTTTCTTTCAAAAACTTATAGATATGCGCCCTTAATCCTTGCTTTAATTTTTGTTTAGCAATATGTTCTGGTTCGTCTGTAATGAAATCAAATACTCCGCTATTTTTTATAAACGCCGGTAAGGTAAGTCCTTGTATTACCAGTGTCAGCAGTATGACTACAAACGTGATAAACAAAATAAGATTCCGGTACGGGAATGCTGAACCATCATTTAATACAGGTGGTATAGCCAATGCAGCTGCAAGTGATACGACGCCACGCATGCCCGTCCATCCCAGAATAAGTGGCAGCAGGAATCGCCGTCTCCTGGACCCGACCCTTGGCGCTACTGAAGGCCGGAAGATAAGTGTAGCTACCAGGGCCGCATACGCACTGATAATGCGGGCTGCAATTAAAACTGCTGTTACCAGCACTCCATAACCGATTGCTGTACTCAATGGGATCCCTTTTGAACGCAATCCCGCTACTATATCGGGGAGCCCGAGGCCTATAATCAGAAACACAATACCATTCAGGATAAAAACAAAACTTTCCCATACACTATATCCTCTTATCCGACTGGTACTGTTCAGGAACAGCAATCGCCTGTTGGCCATGTATAATCCTCCGCTTACTACGGCCAATACCCCCGAACTATGCAGTTGCTCCCCTACCCAATACATGAAATAGGGTTCGATAATTGTTAACGCTATATCTGATGATGCATCTGTTGGCAACCGTTTATGCGCCTGTACAAAAAACCAGCCCAGTAACAAGCCGATACCAACACCGCCAATAACCATCCATACGAAACTGATGGCCGCTGTTTGCCAAACAAACTGGCCTGTGCCAACAGCCACTAGTGCAAAACGAAAAATAATCAACGATGACGCGTCGTTCAAAAGGCTCTCACCCTCCAGGATAGCCGAAGTGGATTTAGGGATTTTTACAAAACTGGTGATTGCACCTGTACTGACCGCATCGGGAGGAGATACAATACCTCCCAGCAAAAAACCCAAAGCAATTGTAAAGCCGGGAATAAAATAATTGGCAACAACAGCTACCGATAATGCGGTAAAAAATACGACGAGGAATGCAAAACTGCCAATGATACGCCACCATTTTTTCATTTCCTTAAATGAAATAGACCAGGCAGCTTCAAATAACAAGGGCGGAAGAAAGATAAAAAAGATAAGATCCGGATTGATTTTTAAAATCGGTAATCCCGGTATAAAACTAATTAACAGCCCTGCGACTACCAGCAAAATCGGGTAAGCAATTCTGAGTTTGGTTGCCCACATTTCCAAAAGCACAATAGCCGCTATCATTGCCAGTAAAAAAGGGAGTATGCTATGCATTTACTTGTCTTTTTAAAGTTCTGTTGGACAAAATAAATGCTTTTTAACATTAATAGTTCAGCTATGACAGGCATTCATCTGTAATCATTAAAATAAAAGGGCAGGATAGAACGACAGGAATACTATGCTAACTGTGAGGGGTACCTACAGGTATAAGTTTGGGTTTCTTTTTCGGTGGAATAACTAATTTAGGGCTCAGGTCAGGCAAAACATTTTTTACTTTATCTGTATCATATACGTTTGTATCAATAAACCACCAGTTTTTCCCTTTATCCGCTGAAATAACAATTATAGAAGTTTCTGCCGTCAATTCACCTAATGGGGTCAATAAGGTTGTACTCACCGGTAATACTGATTGCAGCTGATTCTTATATTGAACAATTTCCCCGGGATTTTCAATCCAATATTTTTTAAAACTTACACCAAACCGCTTCATCGCCAGGTAGGCCGAATCCATTCTTGCCTTCATTTGTTCTTTGCCTCCGGCAAATTCCACAATGGCCGGGTGCATATATTTCACAAACCTGTTAAAATCATTTTTTATCAAGGCATCCGCCATATCAAGTGCCTGCGTCTTTACAGACGTAGAAAAATTTTGCGCTCCTGAACAAAATGAGAAAAGAATAATAATTACTGAAAAAGTAAAAACTTTTATACAGCGCATCACAAATCCCTTTTTTTATTTACTAAAAAACAGATACCCCATGTAACTATTAACAAGGTAACCGTATATAATATATGAATATCACTTTGCGCTACCACCGCCTTCCACTCACTTTCTTCCCGTATGAACCATCTTGGAAAGGGTATCAGACGGTCAGAAATTTCCAGTGGGAAATATTCACCGATACCATTGGCCTTCTTCTTTGCAATCTGTACAAGTATGGGTTCCAGTGGAAAAAAATAAAACAGGAAAACGCCAAGAGCGATAAATGCCTTTCTTACCAATAACGCAATTAAAAGCGCAAGGGACAGCTGTGAAAACTGTTGCAGGAAAAACAAACTGATATATTTTGTTCCTTCCCAGCTATGCTCATTTACCGGATCGGAATTGATAGTCCCAATTACAAAGGCGGTAACAATATAGAGCAGGGTAATGATGATCGAAATGATAACAACATCGATCATTTTACTCAGCATAAATTGATTGCGGCTCCACCCGTCAATTATATTCTGACGGTTTGTTTTATACGTATATTCATTGGTAATAAACATGATGACAACGATGGAGGGAAGGAAAACAAATAATGATGAAATAAAAGCCACTGTTTGCCAGGCATCCGGGAAGGTGAAGGGGTTGGGTAATAATTGTAAAATCGGCCCCATGGTTTTATCGCTGAGCTGGTCTTTATACCCGTTTGCATAAATAGCATAGTTCATTCCCGGGTAGGATAAGGAAACGATACCCAGCATCCACCAAAAGGCCGGGTATTTTTTCATCTTAAGCCATTCTGTTTTTATAAGATTTGTCATGTTATTATTTTGGAGAAAGCTGGTAGTTTTTATTTAAACCGGTTTTTTAGTTATTGGTCAGTTCAAAGAATCTTGTTTCCAATCTTTTTTTCTTCAATACGAGATGGTTCAATATGATTCCAGTACTGAAACAAAGCCTGTTGATCTCCTCAAGGTTTGAAGTTCCTTTCGGAAGCGGGAGATGAATCGTATTGGAATCCGTGTTTACTTTCAAACGGGTGCTAAAGGGCTTAAGAATATCAGCCAAAGCATTCAGGTCTGCTGCGCTTAGTTCTACGATATCTTCATCCTGCATTATTTCGTTTACTTCTCCTGTTGTTAGCAACTCACCCGTTTTCAGGATAGCAACATGGGTACATACTTTTTCTACTTCATCCAGTAAATGACTGGCCATAATAATGGTATGTCCGGAATTTCTCAATTCAATAATCAATTCCCTTATTTCAGCAATGCCAACCGGGTCGAGCCCATTTGTGGGTTCATCAAATACTAATACTTTCGGATCACCCAACAAAGTAGCAGCGATGGCCAGACGCTGTTTCATCCCGAGGCTATAGGTTTTAAAGCGACTCTTGCGACGTTCATACAATTTTACTTTTCTAAGAACGTCATCTATATTTTCCACTGTGCCCCTTCCACTGATACTTTGTGTAATTTTTAAATTATCAATTGCGGATAAATAATGATAAAAGTTCGGCGTTTCGAGCAGGGAGCCTATTTTCTTTCTTTGATCGGGTGAACCTGGCTGACCAAACCATAAAAAACTACCGTTGTTTGCTTTCAGCACATCGAGGATGATACTGAGCAAAGTTGTTTTACCACTTCCATTGGGGCCCAATATTCCAAACACACAACCTTCAGGAACATTGAAAGAAACATTTTTTAAGGCCCGTACCGGTCCGTAAGACTTGGTAATATTAGATAAGGAAAGAACAGTCTCCATACTAATCGTTTGATTATAACAATTATAAAAAGCACTTTGTAATACAAAGTTAGTTTAAATTTCACATTATGCAACGAAGATCAAGAAAAATACTGATGCGCTTACCAGGAACAGGAAGAAAGTATCAGCACTACCCCTATTTCCAGTAATAAAAAAATGGTGCTTAATACGCACCATTAAGTAAAAATTATGATTATTTACAGGTTATAATCCTGTTGTTTTTTCTAATGCTTCCGGGTAGCGTGTACCCAGTATTTTAATTTCTGAAGAAGCGGCTTCCATTTCCTGTAATTCCTCCTTTGTAAACTGAATTACCGCTGCTCCGATATTTTCGGTTAGCCTGTGCAGTTTGGTAGTACCGGGAATAGGAACAATCCATGGTTTCTGTGCCAGCACCCATGCCAGGGCAATTTGTGCAGGAGTCGTCTTCTTTTTCGCAGCGAATTGATTAACCAGGTCAAGCAAGGCCTGGTTTACTTTTCGGGCTTCTTCTGTAAATCTTGGTAAACTGTTACGAAAATCGCCCTGCTCGAATTTTGTATTGGCATCAATCTTACCGGTTAAAAAGCCTTTGCCCAATGGACTAAATGCGACAAGCCCGATACCCAACGCTTCGATCACCGGAATAATTTCTGTTTCATGTTGTCTTGTCCAAAGTGAATACTCGCTTTGTAAAGCTGAAACGGGCTGCACTGCATGAGCCTTGCGTATGGTATTGGCACCTGCCTCCGATAGTCCAAAATATTTTACTTTCCCTTCTTTGATTAAATCTTTTACAGTTCCTGCTACATCTTCAATCGGTACAGCCGGATCAACACGATGCTGGTACAACAAATCAATGAAATCCGTTCTCAATCGCTTTAATGAACCTTCCACCGCTTTTCTTATTTGTTCAGGCCGGCTGTTCACCCCGACCATTTTTCCATCCTGTATATTAAATCCAAACTTTGTTGCGATGATTACTTTATCGCGGTAAGGAGCCAACGCCTCTCCTACCAGCTCCTCATTGGTATAAGGTCCATATACTTCAGCCGTGTCAAAAAAATTTATCCCCTGCTCTACCGCCTGGTGAATGAGATGAACAGAATCTTTTTTCTCGGGAAAAGGATAATAAGAAAAGCTCATCCCCATACAGCCTAACCCGATTGCAGAAACCCCCAAACCTTGCTTTCCCAATTGGCGGGCAGGAATTTTTGTATTCATAATTATTAGCGTTTAAAATGAAGGATAAAATTAAAAAGATATCAAACCATGGAGTAACGAAAACGAAACAGGTATTTACGAAAATCAAATAGCTTGAAATGAAAAGAGAGAAAAAGCGGGCTATAAAAAGGCCGCAGTTTTCGATTCAAAACAGGAAGAGTTTAATTATTTCTATTGCCACTAACGCCTTATTCTGATAAAATATATTATTGGTTTTATAAGATCATTTAGGGGCATATGCTCCTTTCTTAATCCACGTCGTCCATACTTTTACAAATTCTTCATGACTCATTGGTGGAGCCGTACGACCCTGTCCCATATTCCAACCGGCGAGAACGAGTGCATCATATGCATGCTCCAGCAATTTCGCTTTTGATTTATTTCCGTTTTGTGCCGGGTCTATTATTTGTTTGGCTAACTGCGCCGGTGATTTTCCCTGGAAAACCATTTTCATATCAGCAGGTGGTAAATGCCAGTTAGGATTACCCGGTGGTTTATGCAGACCGGGTAAATTTTCCGGCTGATGGCAGTTGGCACATTTCAAAGCATAAACTCCTCTACCATCTTTACCGCGTTTCGGCAACATTGAATGTATATGACTATCGTCTCCCTGCAATGGCACATCACCGGCAGGATGGCAATTCATGCAACGGGGGCTCATCAACACCTTATATACCTGCATAAAAGCCTGAACAGATTCAATGCTGTCTTTATTAATAGTTCCGGTATTCTTTATACCGGTAAAATCCATCTTATTCTCAAATGCCGAACTAAAAATCCCGATTGCAGAACAAATGATAACAAGAAGACCTATTGTCTTTAGTCTTTGTAAATGGAAAGTCTTATTTTCTGATTGCCTTTTCATTTATATAACCGGTTTAAAAATTGACCAACGCCTGTTTTATTTACATTAAGATCCTTTTCGCAATATTTCTGCGGCCATATGAATTGCTTCACGGATGCGCAGATAGGTTCCGCAGCGGCATATATTGCCAGCCATTGCATCATCAATATCCTGGTCTGTTGGATTGGGGTTCTCACGGAGAAGCACAGCCGCCGACATTAACTGCCCTGATTGACAATACCCGCATTGCGGCACATCCGCCTCCAGCCAGGCTTTTTGCAAAGGGTGGTCATTAGTTAACCCCAGGCCTTCTATTGTTACCACTTTCTGGCCGTCTGCACGTTTTACTTTTGTAACGCAGGAGCGAACAGCTTCTCCATTGAGATGAACAACACAGGCACCGCATTGGGCTACACCACAACCATATTTTGTTCCGACAAGACCGATAACATCTCTCAATACCCACAATAAAGGCATATCAGGGTCTATATCTACTTCGTAGTTTTTCTGATTGATATTTAACGTAATCATAGCTGAACCATAAATAATGATGAGAATTTTTTTACCGGCGCTTATTATTCAAACAACCGAAGATTTCTAAAATGCTTTTTTATCAATGTTATTCTTTCTATTGATTATATCATTTTTATAAGGTTGATTATAATAACGCTTGCCGGTATTTCTATATAAAGCATTCGCAACCGCTCCAAATACAGGCGGGAAAGGCGGCTCACCCAGACCAGTAGGGTCGATGTCATTTTCTATAAAATGAACATCAATTGATTTTGGCGCTTCATGAATTCGTATGATCCTGTATTCACTGAAATTGCTTTGTTCGCTCCGGCCATCTTTATGTGTTAAACCGCCATAAAATGCGTTTCCAATTCCATCTACAACGGCGCCCTGCACCATATTGGTAGCCGCATCCGGATTAACGACCACCCCGCAATCAATAGCACTAAAAACTCTTTCCACATAAGGTTCGCCATTCTTCGTTACCATATCCACCACATGCGCCGCATAAGAATTGTGACAAAAATAGGCAGCAACTCCCCGGTTATATTTCCTGTTTTCCGGTTTATTCCAACCTGATTTATCCCTTACCAACTCCAATACGCCTGCATAACGATCGGCATCATAGTCATTGTTTTTACCCACTGGCCTTTCCTTGGCCCTTTGTAAAAGTTCTAACCGGAAGTCAATCGGGTCTTTACCCATTGCCTCCGCCAACTCATCTAAAAACGATTGCTCTGCAGCCGCATTAAAATTTGACCGCGGCGCTCTGAATGCGCCAATGGTTATGTTGGATGGCAATTCCCAGCTTTCGGCGAGATAATTATCAACGGCGCCTGCCGGGAACCGGTTCTCATGTACCGGGTGCTCCGGTATACCACCACCTTTTACATGAAATGCGATTAAATTTTTATTTGCGTCTAATGCTGCCCGATAGGTGGCCGTATACATAGGACGATAAATGCCATAGGTCATATCGTCTTCCCGTGAATAAATAAGTTTTACAGGTGCTTTGGCCTGCCTTGAAATCAACCCTGCCTCTACTAAATAATGTCCATACGCTCTGCGACCAAAACCACCGCCCATCCTTGTCATTTGAATTTCTATCTTTTCAGGAGACAGGTTAAAAATTTTTGACAATGTTGGTTCAACCCAACCCGGCGCTTGTAAAGGCCCGGCGAATAAAGCTTTTTCATCTGTAACATGGGCAAAGAAATTCATTGGCTCCATGCAGTTATGTGCCAGGAAAGGGGCATTGTATGTTCTTTCGATAACCTGTGCCGCATTTTTAAATGCAGCTTCCGGGTCTCCGTCTTTCCGCAAAACGGTAGCAGGCTGTTTTGCTCTTGTACGCATTTTTTGATATTGAACATCCGAACTTTCCAGTTCTCCCGGTATAGTTACCTCCTTTTTACGCCCAAATGAATTGACTTTTTCTTTTCTGTCTCCAACAGGCTCCCATTCTGTAATTAATTTTTTCCTGGCATTCATTACTTCCCATGTATTTGTACCCACTACTACCAGTAAATCATTAAATGTCCGTGTATCGAAACCCCCGAACTCGAAATCATCTTCGTACATCTTTAACCGGAAGACATCCTTGATGCCAGGCATTTTCAAAGTTTGCGACGCATCGAAAGATTTAAGCTTCATACCAAAAGCAGGCGGATGTTCGATCATTGCTATGAGCATGCCATCTACTTTATAATCCAATCCAAAAAGAGGTTTCCCCCTCACAATTTTTAAGCCTTCCACATTTTTCTTTGAATGCCGTATTACATCAAAACCCTTTATGTCTTTCAGCTTTACTCCTTTTGGAACTGGAATACCGGATGCTTTTGAAGCGAAGTCACCATAGGTGCCCGACTTACCGGTTTTCTCATGATAAAGCTTCCCTGCCTTTGTAGTTATTTCTTCAACAGGTACTGCCCAGGTTTGAGCGGCAGCTTGCATTAACATGTTACGGGCGGCTGCTCCTGCATCGCGAAGCGGTTTCCAATACATTCTTACAGAGTTGCTTCCACCTGTAAATTGCGGCCCCAGCTTCACACTATCATGTGGCCCCATTTCCACGACGACCTGTTGCCAATCTGCTCCCAGCTCTTCCGCAACAATCATCGGAAGTGAAGTCATCACATTTTGTCCGAATTCGGGATTGGGATTGTATATCTTGATAATATTATCGGGTGTGATTTTAATATACCCGCTCAACTCAAACCATTGATCCGGGAGACCCGGGTTATTTAATTTTTCAGCAACAGCTTTGAATGACGATAACCAGGTAAAACTGATCATCAAACCGCCGCCGGCAAGTGCTGATGATTTCAAAAATGAACGCCTGCTAAGGTTTGTGGTACTGTTTTCCATTTTGTAAAGTTTTGCTATTTACAAATTCAATTCTGCTGAACTAATTGTACTGGTTATAATTTCTATTATACTAATTTTAAAGCAACTTAAAGTTACACCCATACAACTTAATAGTACTTCACATCTTCAAATAATAAACTACGAAAATCAAACAACCCTATTCCCCATTTTAAAGAAAAAATTTCTTTAAATAATAGTACTGGCCATTTTTTTACAAACTACTGATCATCTTTATCTCCGCCAACCATTTCTTTACTTTGGTTTCCGCCTCTTTTGCCTTCTCGTTTTTTATAGCCAGGTAAACTCCATCTCTTTCCACTCCGCCTTTGATTTCAAATCCTTCCAGTAGGTTGCTACCGGGGCAAAGCTCCTTTACCGTTTCGAAACTACTTCCCACACCATAGCCTGCATTTGTATTGAAGGGAATAACTGTTTTTCCTTTCAGGTTATATTGATATAAAAAGCTTTTCACTGGTGGTGGCATTTTCATGTCCCAGGTTGGAAAACCAAGAAAAACGACATCGTAATTTTGTATACTATCAACTTTTGTTTTTAATGGTGGTAAATAACCTGTTTCATTTTCCTTTACTACCTGTTGTACAGTAGCCTGGTAATTTTCAGGGTATGGTTTTTCTAATTCAAGCGCTATCAACATACCACCAACATTGTGTTGAATTATTTCCGCGATCGCCTTCGTATTGCTTGTTCGTGATAAATACACAATCAATATTTTCTTTTGTGAAATTGATTGGGCATTTAAGCAGCCCGATGTAATCCAGCAGCCAATAATTAATGATAGTACAATTGCATTTTTCATACAGCCGCTATAAATTTCATATGTTATGTTTATACGTTTATTAATAAGGATCTGTATTATTATTTATTTCCACTCCGATACTCTGCCTCAGTTACCCTTTTTAACCAAATTGTTTTACCCTTTTCAGTTGGGGTAGTAGCAATATATGTAAAAGAGCTATCTGTTGACGCCCCATGCCAATGTTCAACACCGGGAAGGCATTTCACAATATCTCCTTTGTGAACTATTTGTACAGGCTTTCCACGTTCCTGGTAATAGCCAACGCCATTGGTGATAAGCAAGTATTGACCTGCCGGATGTATATGCCAATCCAGTTTCGCACCCGGCGCAAATGTCGCCTGAGCCAAACTGAATTTAAAAGTACTATCCGGTTCATTTAATTCTTTCAGCCAAACAGTTCCTGTGTGATTATCAGTCATAGATATTTCACCCTTTGGAAAAAGGGTATCCTGGGCCATTGTTCCGGTAGAAAAGGCGGCAAATAAAATAATCGTATAGAACAGATGTCTCATTTTTTTATTATTTATTATGATTAAACAGCCAATTTTCTTTCTCCCAGCCATTTTACCATTGCTGGATCACGGTGGTCAAAGAAACTGCTGGTCTTTGTATCCAACGATTTAATCGCTTCCATATCTTCATCACTTAGCTGAAAATCGAGGCTGTTGAAGTTTTCTTCCATTCTTTCCTTTCGAACCGATTTTGGAATGGCTACTACACCTCTTTGTGTCAGCCAGCGAAGAACAACCTGTGCAATTGTCTTGTTGTATTTATTTGCAATAGAAAGTAGCAGCTCATTATGAAAAATATTGTTTTTGCCCTCGGCAAACGGCCCCCATGATTCTATTTGCACATTATTTTCCTTTAAAAATTTTTGCACTTCGTTTTGCTGATGAAAAGGGTGCGTTTCAATTTGATTGACGGCCGGAACAATTTCATTGTGAATGATCAAATCGATCAACCGGTCAGGATGAAAATTGCTTACACCGATGGCCCTCACTTTTCCTTCTTTATATAATTCCTGCATTGTCCTCCATTCACCATAGACATCGCCAAATGGCTGATGGATAAGATAGAGGTCCAGATAATCCAACTGTAATTTTTTTAGTGAATTTTCAAAAGCCTTTCTTGTGCTATCATAGCCATTTGATTGTATCCAGAGTTTTGTGGTGATAAAAAGTTCTTCCCTGGCTACAGCACTTCGTTTTATTGCTTTACCAACTGCTTCTTCATTTTCATACGATTGAGCAGTGTCAATCAAACGATAGCCGGTTTGAATAGCATCAACAACACTTCTTTCACATTCTTTTAAATCTTTTACCTGGAAAACTCCAAAACCCAACAGGGGCATTATAACTCCATTATTCAATTTCACATTTTGCATCATTGATCTCGTTTTGTTTCGCAAAGTTCTTATTGATTTACCATATACATGGTATACAGATTACGGATTTATCTACCAATATTCCTGATCAGAATGACTCCCACCCGGTTTAATGTAGGTTTCCAGACCTGACCGCTTTTTCAATTACATCCAATCTCGCTTTCCTGGGGTCGGGTTCACCAATTGCTGACCCATCGGCCCTAAACTCAAGTAGCTCATTTTTTTGTGGATCATATATTGGCCACTCCGGAAGACCATTGCCATTTGGGTTACCAGTCTTTGCAAAGTTTGCCCAATAAGTATTCATCATCTTTGCAACGGTATAATCAACAGGTTGCATAATGGCGCCATTCCAACCTCTTGGATTGCCGAAAACATAGGCAATTTCTGATGCGTGTGCTGCCCCGTACCGCATCATTCTTTGCATTTATGGAGAAACAAAGGAAAAAAGATATATATAGGCTGGCACCCCTTTGGTAGCAAAGGCGTTTGCTGTAAAACGGGCGGGCTCTGCCCAAACTTTATCGGTATTAACCTGGGTAAGGATTTTTGCAAATTCAGTGGTATCAACCGGATCGTAGACACTTTTCGCCTCATCTCTCATGCGGCCAAACAGTAATAACAAAGAGTCTTTCGAACGTGCATTGACAAACCCGGCAGGCACCTCTGCACTGTTTGAACCAATAATAATTGGAACCCCTGGTACCCTACCTCCTTCATATGCACTTTGTGCAGTTTCCACTACCAGCTTACCATCGAGAATCGGGCCTGAGTAAATTATCGCACCAGAACGGCCATCGGTTTCCTGGCCGCGATCAACAATCTGTGCAACAGTCAGTGAACGCAATTTTGCCAATGCTACAGCATCTTCACCCTCTATGCCATGTTTATGCGCAAAGTTTTTTCCAATTGTTTCTGCAGAAACAGGATAATAGGAATCAGCATTTTCTTTATTGATTGGCCTGCCGGTTAGTACACCATTGCGGCCACCCCCTGATTCGATGATGCCTTTATGGAAGAGTCCTCTTGCAGACGGGATTGTCAAAAGGGATTGTACAGATACACCACCTGCTGATTCACCAAAGATGGTAACATTTGCCGGGTCTCCTCCAAATGCAGCTATATTTTTTTGAACCCATTTAAGCGCAGCAATCTGATCCATATAACCATAATTTCCTTTAGGTTCTTCCGGATGTTCTCTGCTTAGGGCAGGAAATGCAAAAAAACCAAGCCGCCCAAGACGATAGTTTATGGTTACCAGGATGACCCCCTGTTTGACAAAGGGAATTGAGGATGAATCGGACTGGGAACCGCTGCCAAATACAAACCCACCACCGTGGATCCAGACCATTACGGGAAGTTTTGCAGCCTGTTTAATTTTGGCCGGCGCCCATATATTGAGAAAAAGGCAATCTTCCGATGAAGTTTTTGAAATAGAATCGGAGCCGTTACCAAATGATGCCTGTGCGCAATCCGCACCAAACCTGCTGGCATCGCGTTCGCCTTTCCACGGGATGACAGGTTGCGGTGGCCGCCAGCGATATTCACCAAT
>JAFDYH010000135.1:0-6934 GCA_018267535.1 Bacteroidota bacterium | reverse complement strand
TCCCGAAGAGATACGAACGATTGGAGCATCAGTGGCATTAACAGTTATTGATTTTTTGAATGATGTATTGTCATTTTGTTGTGCATTTAAGGAAGAAGCCGTGAAAATGGCAAAAGCAAACAGGTATTTTGTCATGTGATGCTTTATTATTACCAGTAAACAATGTGATTTATTTATAACCAAAACAAAAGTCTGCTCATTTTCTCTTTCCTGCTGTATATAAATTACAGAATAACTACCATTTTTACCGGTTTGAAGGTATACACCGGCTACCGTTACAGGCAAATACTACCTTTATCTTACAAAATGAAACATGGAAAAGGTATTTAAACTCGATGATATTGCTGAATATAACACAATCAACAATCATGAAACCTTGCATCCCCTGGTGACAGTTATTGATTTTTCAAAATCCAAACCATGGTCCTGGCCAGTAGACAAAAACATACAATCGATCAAAGTAAATTATGGTTTGTATTGTATTGTTCTAAAAGAAATCAAGTGCGGTGATTTAAAGTATGGTTGTAGCTTTTATGACTACCAGGAAGGCACCCTGGTGTTTATTTCACCGGGTCAAATGGTTGAGATAGAAAATTTCGGAGAAAACTTTCAGCCGAAAGGGTATGCATTACTGTTTCATCCGGAATTTATATATGGTACGTCCATCGGCCGGCATATGCAGGATTATTCTTTCTTCGGTTACCAGTCAAATGAAGCGCTTCATTTATCAGAACGTGAAAGGAAAATTGTTTTAGACTGTTTTTCAAAAATTCAATATGAATTAGAACATACAATTGACAAGCACAGTAAAAGACTGATCATTTCGAATATAGAAACGTTCCTGAATTATTGCATCCGCTTTTACGACCGCCAGTTTATAACCCGTGATAATGCACACAAAGGAATTTTGGAGCGTTTTGAAAACCTGTTGAACGAGTATTATCAATCTGATAAACCCCAGGTAATTGGCTTACCCTCTGTAGCATGGTGTGCTGATGAATTGAATTTATCCGCTAACTATTTCGGCGACCTGATAAAAAAAGAAACTGGCAAGACAGCACATGAATACATACAATCTAAAATAATTGATGTAGCCAAAGAAAGAATATTTGATCAAAGTAAATCAGTTAACCAAATTGCCTACGAGCTGGGATTTAAATACCCCCAGCATTTTAGCCGCTTGTTTAAACAGCGTGTGGGTCAATCTCCGAACGAGTACAGGATGTTAAACTAAAAGTAGCTGCGTTGAAGCCAGGGGCCTGCAGTGTTTCGGCATACATCACCTCCTTATAAGATAAAATGAACACCCGGAAAATTCAAATAACACAGAACCTTTAGCTACTTTATACCTTTTTTACTTCACCCATTCCATACTTTTGCTGTCAATGTTGTTTACTTTCAACTTTAAAAAAATAAGTCAGCGTCATATTCCAAAGAATATTTTTATTCCCTTCTATGTTGGAGTGAATTGTCTTGTTTATAAACGCTGAAAAAGAAAAAGGTAAATTTTCCCTCTTTATAGAAAAGTCGGAACTGCAGTAAACTCCCTGCTGATCAACCAGTTGCAGGTAGTATATCTGCGGGGATATGGCAAGAGAAAGTTTGCCCGGTAATTTTAGGTTACTGAAACTACTGTTCACGGTAACAAAATGAGAGTAGCGTAGGGTGCCTTCTCCAATCCCTCTCCCATGGAGATAATATATGCCTATGCTTATATTTTCTGATAGCATATAGGTTGGTACCAGTTCTATCGCCGCATAGTGCTGTGCAACCAGTTTTGTTCTCTCCATGCTATCCGTTACAGATACTTTACTTACAAAAGCAAAAGCGGGATGTGCCCCGATATTAAAATGAAACTTTTGCCCTTCTACCAGTTTATAGCGAAACCAGAAAACAAGACCCCATGGTTTTCCTTCCATCGAAAAACGAAGATCGGGCTCAAAACTTATCCTGCCCTTCGACAAAGAAAAGTTAGTAATCAGTGCGGGTTTACCCAATGTGAATGTCGGTATAATAGAAATACCGTTATTGGTCGCACCAACTGATCCTGAAAAATGAATATCTTTTTTAGTACTGTCTCCCTGTTGGGAAAATGTTGCAAGGGAAATAAGAATTAAACCTGAAAGTAAAGCAGGCTTGAGCGGCCCAGTTGTAAACCTGGAGTCATTCGTTGGCATGGTAAGTTTATCGTGTTTCAGGTTACAAAGTAACAGTATCTGCAAAATAGATTCTTGTGGATTTCAAAGCAATAATTACAAAAAACAAATAAAAGCAACAACCTTATCCATTCCTGAACCTAAGCGGGCTTATTTGCAAATGCTTCTTAAAAAAATTATTGAAATGTGTTATTTCATTAAACCCTAAAGAATAGGCAATTTCCGATACCGGCCATGCGCTATGCTTCAGCAGGATCTTTGCCTCCTGCAAAACACGTTCTGCGATAATATGTGAAGTTGTTTTACCGGTAGTATCTTTTATCGCTCTGTTCAGATGGTTTACATGTACATTAAGCTGCTTTGCATAATCAGATGCGGAACGAAGACAAACCTGCTGATGGCTGTCATCAATCGGGAACTGGCGTTCCAGCAATTCAAGAAATAAGGCAGAAATCCGTTTAGCCGCATTGAGTGGTTGCTTATCAGTTTTTGTATCGGGCTGCATTTTCAGGGCAAAGTGAATGAGTTCGAAGACCAGCGTGCGTAACACATCATATTTATGCATGTACTCCGAATTAATTTCTTCAAACATTCGCTGAAATAAACCATTCACCTCGTTTACCTGTTCATCGGTTAATTCGAAAATATGTGTACCATCTGGTTGAAATACGCTATACTGGCTTAAATTACCAAACTGGTGAAAGAAATACTGGTTGAATATGCAGTAAACACCGCTACGGATCGTATCCAGGTGCTCCCATTTATAAGGAATCTGTGGGTTGGAAAATGAAAGCGCCTGTTTCTGCACTTCAAAAACCTTGTCTGCATAGTGTACATGACTGTTGCCAATTACCAGCATGATTTTATAAAAATCACGGCGCTTATATGGCACCGGTTGCAGCTTGCCGTTTACAAATGGCTCCAGTTTGAAAATATTGAAGTGCCCGATTTCTTTGCGCAAATTATCCGGTATCCAATCGAATTTTCGCCTGTAAAATTCTTCTATGGTTTCCACTTTCCCCATCTCCCACAAACTTACAGATTCCTGAGGCTTAATTTCCATGATCGGGGTTATTTCGCTCGTAAAGGAATTAAGGATTGGCCGAATATCCTAACCAATTTCAAAGCAAGACTTATACAATTCAAACAAGCGTTCTTTGTATTAAGCTTTGGTACAATTCTGATTACTTTAACATAGCCGTTTATAATTAAGTAAGCACATGGGCTATCTTTAAGAATGCCCAGACTAACCTTTCTTTCTATACTACTTTTTATCACCGTTACAACCTTTGCGCAACAAACCATTTTATTATACAAGAAAAAGAACAAAACGATTCAGCAGTACTGGCCGGGGGCAACAATTTCGTTTCAATTAAATGATAAAGAATGGCGTAAAGGTGAATTAGTAAAAGTTAAAAGTGATTCAATTTATGTACGACCCTTCATCGTTAACTATAGTCTGTGGGGAACAGATACATCCCGATTCAATGAAGAAGGCTACTCTTTTTCAGACCTATATGCAATGCCCAAACGAGGCGTGTTGATTCATTATACCAACGGTCATTATGAAATTCAAAGGGACGCAGGTCACCAGCATTTCTACTGGATTAAAAGTGGATTTATATTCCGGTTAGGAGCTGCCATGTATACGGCAGCACATATAATAAACGGCCTTATACGCCATAATCTATCACTCCAGGAAAGTGCAAAACCCCTTGGAATTGCAGCGGCTGTGTACACGGGTGGTGAAATTTTACATGAATCTTATAAAGTCACGCGCCGTTTAAAAGGAAAATATCATTTTGAAATTCTGAAGCTTTAAAAGTGGCCGCAGACAATCAATCTTACTTGCTAAATTTAATGCAACAACTATTTCAATGAAGATTTCACTGGCGCAAACCCGGTCGTTTAAGGGAAAGATTGAACAAAATATAATTCATCACAAAAAGTTTATTTCAGTTGCAGCCTCACGCCAAGCTGACCTGGTTATTTTCCCTGAGCTATCAATCACGGGTTACGAACCCTCACTTGCCAGCGAATTAGCTACTACAAAGGAGGATATCCGGTTTAATGAGTTACAAGCTATCAGTAATGATAGAAAAATTGTTGTTGGTATTGGTGTCCCTACAGCACAGCCGGAGGGTGCCTGCATTAGCCTGGTTTTATTTCAGCCTTTTAAAGAAAAAATTGTTTACTCAAAAAAACACCTGCATGTTGATGAAGAACCTTTTTTTATCAGCGGTGAAAACTTCCCTGTCCTGCAAATGAATTCACTCAATATCGGTCTCGCTATCTGTTATGAAATATCTGTTCCGGAGCATGCTGAAGAAGCGTTTATTAACAAAGCAGGAATATATATCGCAAGTGCAGCTAAGACCGGGGCCGGCACCTTAAAAGCTTATCAAACCTTACCCGGAATAGCTCAAAAATACCAGGTACCCGTATTGTATGTAAACAGCATCGGGCCGTCCGATAATTTTACTTCAGCAGGTCAATCTGCAGTATGGGATAAGCATGGAAACTTATTGGGTCAACTGGATGATATTAGCGAAGGGATATTGATGTATGATACAGAAACCGACACTATATCAAAAACAATCCTGCAATAATTCTACATTAAATTGCTTTATGATTTACCATATACTAAATGGGGATTCACTGGCCCATACGTTCCGGGATACATTTATTGAAGGAGAAATTATAGTTACCCGCGAAGCATTAATAGAGGGCAGCCTTGAAGGAGATACATTGGAAGAATTTTGGAATACAAGGGCCATCACACTCGGTATTACACACAAAGAGTACTACGACACCAGCGTAAAAGAATTCATGAAAATAATGAATGCTCCTCATGGATCGGTCTTTAATCTCTGGTTTGAATATGATTTGTTTTGCCAGGTGAATATGTGGTTTCTCCTCTCCCTGATTTATAATTCAGCAGGTAATAAAAAAGTTTACGCGGTTTATTCGTCCTATATAAACAAGGAAGATAAAAATTTCTGGAATGGCTTTGGACCAGCGGATACAAACGACCTCGGAAATTGTTACACCAACAGAATACTGTTAAATGAAAAAAATATCCTGTTCGGCACTGAACTATGGAAAAAATATAAAGCAAATGACCTGCAAGGATTAAAAATACTTTCAGAAGAACAAACGCCTGCATTTCCCTATATAAAAGAAGTGATACAGGCACATATTGACCGCTTTCCGGGTAAAGGCCGGAAAGGAAGGCCTGAAAAAGTGATTGAAGGTATTCTTAAAAATACATCCCGTGGATTTAATTCCGTTTTCCAGGAGTTCCGGAAACGAGAAAGTATTTACGGTTTTGGTGATGTACAATTTAAGAAAATATATGACCGGGTGATCCATAACAGGTGAGCGCTGCGGGTGAATAATCCGGTTCGTGCACATCTGCAATTATCGAAATTAGTATGGTTAATATATTTCTTTTCTATTCTACAGTCAAACCATTGAGCCTGGTTACAACGATCTTGTTTCCCGGAATATAATGGTACATATAAATGACCCGGGTACATTTTACCATATTTTGGTAATCGACTCGGAATTACCTGTACTATACTTTCATCTTTATTTGTCTTTTATAGTTTCCGTGATAACGTGAGATTTTAAAAAAAGAAAACACCCTACCCGTACGACATATTTCTTAACCACTATCATTATCGTTAGCATTCTAAAAAAGGATGGAAATTTACTGGCAAGTCATTTCACGGGATATAGATAACAGTATATCCCCGGGGTTAGCAAAACCGGAGGCTTATTCGTGACCATCGCCCGCTTATTTCCTTTCGATGAAATAGGAACTGGACCTGGTATCAATAAAAGAAAACTAAATTAACCTCATTATCCTGCTGTGGTTGCCGCCTACATTTACCATGAACAGCCTTAATTACTATATAGGGTCGGGTAAACTGTATCCGTTTATTATTCCTCCAGCTTAAATGAAAAAATAAAATTTATTCAGACTGTTGACCAGATTATAAATAATAATTTTTTGATTCATAGTTTTACAAAATGAATATCACGATACGAACCATTCAACAGGGAGACAATCCTGTATTGGCTAAAATTATCCGGAATACATTAGCTGAATTCGGCGCCAATCATCCCGGTACAGTTTATTATGATCCGACTACTGATGCTTTATACGAGCTCTTTCAGAAAAAAGGATCAACTTATTTTGTTGGCGAGTCAGATGGTAAAATAGTCGGCGGTGCAGGCATCTACCCCTCCGATGGCTTACCGGCTGATACCTGCGAATTAGTAAAAATGTACTTACTCCCTGAAGCAAGAGGAATAGGCCTGGGTAAAGCGCTGATTGAAAAAAGCCTTTCATTTGCAAAAGAAACTAACTACAAAAATGTATACCTCGAAAGTATGCCTGAACTAAAGAAAGCATTGAAAGTGTATGAAAAATTTGGATTTACTTATTTAAACGGGCCTATGGGAAATACCGGGCATTTCGGATGTGAGTTGTGGATGATAAAAAAGTTTGAATGAAAAAAATCGGCATTGTTTTAAGCGGAGGCGGTGTACGTGGGTTTGCTCATCTTGGGTTACTCAAATATCTTGATGAGCTGGGAATAAAAATTGATGCTGTATCGGGAGTAAGTGCAGGTGCTATTGTTGGCGCTTTATATGCATCGGGCATATCTCCCGATGATATACTGGCGGTGATGAAGAAAAACAAATACTTCAGTTTTTCAGACTTTTCCGTAAGAAAAGAAGGCTTATTTTCGATGCAACCCCTGCTGAAA
>JAFDYH010000134.1 GCA_018267535.1 Bacteroidota bacterium | reverse complement strand
GGTTCTACATTTTCAGGATTTTTGGAAAACTCCTGATAAAGGCTTTCAATAAAAGCCGGAGAGGAATTGGTGATATACGAAAAATCTTTCATTGGCACATTAAAATTTGAAATAGTCAAACTTCGGGAGACAAATATCGCTTAAAAACTCTGAATCCGGGATTATCCAATTCACAGTTAATCTGAGAAATTCTCGAAACAAACGATTGAAACCCAATAAAAAAGTAAAACCCGGCTGAACTTGCTCCTCTTTGCAGAGGCATAAAATTTTCAGCTTCAAAATGCGGATTTTCCACCTCTAATCCCTACCTTTGCCGTCCAAATTTCAATTCATGGCTAATCACAGCGCTACTAAAAAAGATACCCGCCAGGCGGCAAAACGCAGAGACAGAAACAAATATTATGGCAAAACAACCCGTAATGCTATACGCGATTTGAGAGAAGCAAAAGGGAAAGAGGCGGCAGATCAGTTTCCTAAAGTAGCCAGCATGATTGATAAACTCGCCAAACGAGGTATCATTCATAAAAACAAAGCTGCAAACCTGAAAAGCAAGCTGGCAAAGAAAACGGCTGCTGCGAAATAAATAGTTTATAAAATCTTTTGAAAGCATCGGCCAATAGTCGATGCTTTTTTATTAATCTTTCTTTTTAGGACTTCATTTTCCGTTCTGTCGAGACTGTATTTTTTGTATGGAAGGATCATTATACAAAAAAGCTCCAATCTGTTATTTACTTAGAAACCGAAGTTGCTATCGGTAACTCCGGCCGATGGGTTGAAAATAAAATTAACAACAACCAGCAGGTAATAAAAGATAGGGGTAAAGTCAGAATAACATTGCTGCAGGTTTGTTTTTTTTCCGGTGCTGCATTGAAGTTATTTTTCCTGATAAATAACCAATGGCTAACGCCAAGGGATAGTCGCCCACCCAATGTACTTCGATGTTGGCCATCGTCCACATACAAATTCCCATAAGAGAATACCCAACCGGCCGAATCCACTTTTTTTCAGGATAATTTTCTGAAAGTACAGTTATGGTAGCCATTAACGTAGCCAGGTGTCCTGAAGGAAATGCGTCATATTTAGGAGTATCTTTTTGAAAGGCGCTGAAAGATGGAAAGGGTCTCCATCGGCCGCCGGGTGCCGTGGCTTCAAACGGACTTTCTCTACCGGTTATTCGCTTTATCACCTGTGTTACAATCGCCATGGTAATAAATGTTTCTGTAAGATCTGCTGCGGTACTTACAGCCCGGTAATCGTGATAAAATTTTCCATAAACCCACATCCCTCCGGCAAGCAGCAAACTTGTTCCACCTTGCCCCAGTTGATAGAATGCAGTTGTACCATTACGTGGTACCTGAAGGACTTTTGTATTACCGGCTTTTATCAGCACATTATATGAAGTATTGGCACTGATACAATGTTTATAGGAAGTTCGTTTGATCCAATCTGTTATCTTTTGATCATACGCAATCGATATTCCGGTACTAACAGCTACTGCAGCCAGCCAGGGAATAGCTTCCCTTTTGAAAGGAGATTTTACAATGTATAATAAATCGGAAGGAACGTTTTTTATTACAGAAAATAACTTCGGTGATTTGAAAAGCAGGCTATCCCCTTTATATCTTATTAGTGTGGTCTTGTTGATCCTATCTGAAAACTTGGTATAAGAATAAGCGACTGAGTCGCTATTTAAAGATAAGGGTTGAGAAAAAATAGGTTGAGAAACAATAAGAGTAATCAGAAATAAAAAAAGACTTCCTTTCTCCTTAATGTCAACTGGAAAAAATTTCATATTGGCTGAATGGCAGTTCGTATTTTATCAAAGGGTAGTTTAAAATGGTAAGTACGTAAAAATGTCAGAACAAAAATAAGATATTATTAAATAGTTTTCCTGGAGATTTATAAGTACAATCAATAATAGATTATATACATACTTCTCCTCAAACTTTGCTTCCACTGATCAATATACCCAAAAGTAAGTTATAGGCCGGTATTGTTTCTATTGTGTTTATTATCATAAGAAAAAATAGGCGGCTGCAATCGTATAAGTCATCTGATTTTCTACTCAATTTTTATACTACACCTGCTCTCTATTTTTTTACCCCACACCACTTCGGTAAAACACGCACCCTCAGGAAAACTGTATCTGACCTAACAATAGTATCAAAGATGTTTTACAAAGGGTATCACAGTAAGAAAGCTCCTGCTGATTATCCGAGTATACATACTGATTTTTTGTTATTGCCGCTAAATGCTCATTTCTACTTGTCATCAAAAAGCATGCGTATTAATTTAGACTAACACAAAATATAGTAAAAGACGAAATACCAACCAGGAATACAAAAAATCAATGGAGCAATCATAGTATTACTGTTATCCTTATTACAATTTAAAATATCAGAAATATGAAACCTTATCTTAAAATAATAGTTTTCATTTGTTTATGTGCAATTACTATTTCATGTAAAAAGCGGGATTTGACGGAACAATACCAGATTCCGAATAAACCACCTGTTGCCAATGCGGGACTTGATCAGACTATTATTCTGCCAGCAAATACAGTTACTCTGGATGGCAGTGGTTCGGTGGATAGTAGTAACAAGATTACAAAACAATCATGGGAAAAGATATCCGGCCCATCGTCGTTTAACATAACTGATTCCACGGCGCTGCAAACTCAGGTTACTAGTCTTGTAAAAGGAACTTACCAATTTGAGTTGAGGGTAACGGATGCTAACGGATTGTTTTCAAGAGACACTATGCAGATAGTAGTAATGGCATCCTTTGTTTCAGATTGTAACATTTCTGACCGTCCACTGGTAAATGTAAAACCCACTTTTATAGGTACTTTGTCGGAAGCCCGACGCTATGTAACCATTGCGGCTGCCGGGAGTAAAATATTGTTTGCCGGAGGATCTGATTTGACTGACGGTAGTTTTGAATTCTCAACTGTTGACATATATGATACATTACATCATATATGGTCAACAGGTAAACTGAGTGTACCCCGATATAATATGAGTGTGGTTACTGAAGGAGAAAAAGTATTTTTTTCCGGCGGACACACTGTTTCTCAAAACAACTGGAATTTATTTTCGACTGTTGACATTTATGACGGCATTACGAATACATGGGGTAAAATACAATTGAGCGAGAGGCGAATGGATCTTGCCACTGTATTGAGCGGGAATAGAATTCTTTTCGGAGGAGGGCTTACAGGCCAGTTGGATCAGCCACCCACCGATGTTTCAAATAAAGTCGATATATACGATTTATCAAGTCAGGCCTGGACTACTTCCAAGTTAAGTCAGAGCAGGGCAGAGCTAAGTGCCGTAGCGCTGGGAAGTAAAGTGTACTTCGCAGGAGGAAACAGAGAGCACTCTACTTATACATGGTCCTGTAATCCTACCAACTTAGCGGATGTATACGATATGGATTCAAAATCATGGTCCATATTTAATATGCGAAGCGCATTGGCAAACAGGGCCGCTATCAGTTTGAACGGCAAAATATACTGGGCAGGTGGGGAAAATCTGGCATGCGGCTCTGATACTTGGTCGCTTTCAAGTGAAGTAGAAATTTTTGACACTGCTACCCAAACATGTACTTATTCCTGTTTATTTCAACCCAATTCGAGATTAACTGCAGTAGCCAAGGATAATTTAATACTCTTCTTTACAGGAGCAGGTACTATTAAGGATCGCTTTGATATCTATGATACAACAACCGGTGCCTGGTCAATTGGAGTTTTACCTTCTCTTTATGCACCAACAATCTATTCTTATAACAATACTGTTTATGTAACAGATGGCACACAGGTTTGGAAATTAGAATTTTAAATTCAACCAAACCATGAGATACGTTTTCAAATTTTTCATTTCTATTTTGCTTATTGAACTATTGATTCATTTTTCCTGTAAGAAAGAATCTGTTCGTAGAAGTCACTCTCGAATTTATCAAGTAAAATAAGCCTCCATTAGCTGATGCGGGTCCTGACCAGGAAATTACATTACCGGCGATAGTGTTTTACTTGATGGCAGCAAATCCACTGATTCTGACAATAATATTACCAACTATGCATGGACAAAAATTACCGGACCAACATCATTAAACATTGTTAATGCAAACACTCCCCAAACGAAAGTTATGAAACTTGTTGAAGGGACTTATTTGTTTGAATTGAAAATAACAGATGATGGTAGATCGCGTTCGAAAGATAGCGTGCAGGTAATAGTCAACAAGCAAAAGAAGATCAATTGATGTGTAATCAAAACAGGTTACCGGTTGTAGTTTGTAATATCAATAGTAGAGATTTTGTGTCAAGCCAATTACACCTTATAATTAATATTATATAAAATGACAGATGTAGATAAATTAAAAAAGCACTTTATTAGCCAGTCTTTCCTGATAATTCAGCTAATTTTTTATTTGATTGACCCTTAAGCAACTTTCTTTAACCGCTTGCCCTTCAAAAGATACTAAACGGCAGAGAATTAAGGGGCCTCTCATTACTGAAAGGCCCCTTAAATAATTTAAGGCAGCTATCTATTATCCCATACTATGGCGCAGTGATCGATTATTAAATATTAAAAGGAACTGGTCGATTGCTTCTTTCCGATGTTTAGGTGAGATTAATTTACGAAACGGCTAACTAATAGCTAACGATAAGAAATAGTTCTCCATCCAATACACTTCAATCTTTGCCATCACCCACATACAAATTCCTATCAGAAAAAGAAAAGATTTTATCTTTTCCCTTACAGAAAATCAACTTTCACTGCAACCTTTTTGCCAATCAGGCTGCCATGGTACGCATGCACCCATAAATATCCGCTTCCAACATTCCAAAAAAACTCATTGATTGGCGGGAGGGTTGAATTGTATTTTCGTACTTCAATCCAGTCAGGAGATGTTTCCAGGCGAATAAAAACATTCAAAACAATACTGGTATCTGCATATAGAAGATTACCTGCATCTGAAGGGCTGCTATCCCAATATACATCGCCGTCCTGACATAAGTCATTACAGCCCCATACTCCATTATAGATAACTTCATGGCTAATAACAACAGAGTCATTAACATAAATACGCATAGTGTCTTTCGATATCAATCCTTCCGAATCTGTAACTTTTAATTCAACTTCGTAAATTCCATGG
>JAFDYH010000133.1:12422-18503 GCA_018267535.1 Bacteroidota bacterium | reverse complement strand
ATACCCGGATAAAGAAAATCCTGTTATTGCAGTGAAGACAGGCTGGGCAGAGCAGTCGCCAGATACCTGGTGGGGGCATGTGCAACAAGCGATATTAAAAGCGAATGCTACGAACAAATATAATCCTAAAGATATAGGAGCAATTGGAGTAGCATATCAGATGCATGGGCTGGTTGTTGTTGACAAGCAACAGAAAGTTTTGCGTAATTCTATTATCTGGTGCGATAGTCGTGCTGTATCAATTGGTGATAAGGCGTTTGCTGCAATAGGTAAAAAGAAATCTCTATCCCACCTGCTCAACTCTCCCGGAAATTTTACCGCGTCCAAACTAGCTTGGGTAAAAGAGAATGAACCTGCTGTTTATAAAAAGATTGATAAGGTTATGTTGCCCGGTGATTTTATAGCAATGAAGTTGACCGGCGAAGCAACCACCAGCATATCTGCCTTATCTGAAGGGATATTCTGGGATTTTAAGAGAGAAAGATTATCAAAAGATGTTTTTGATCATTATGGTTTTGACAAAGACTTTATCCCGGATATAAGACCTGTATTTTCTACGCATGGATCAATAACTAAATTGGCAGCGGAAACGCTTTCCTTAAAAGAAGGGATACCAGTTGCGTATAAAGCCGGTGACCAGCCAAATAATGCACTATCATTAAATGTATTTGAGCCGGGCGAAGTAGCAGCGACAGCGGGAACATCGGGTGTTATCTATGGAGTAAGTGATCAGCTTACTTATGATCCACAATCCAGGGTTAATACATTTGCTCATGTTAACCATGCCAATGATAATGTAAGAACGGGGGTATTGTTATGTATTAATGGTACGGGTATCCTTAACCGTTGGGTACGGGATGTGGTATCGCCGGCAAAAAAATACGATGAAATAAACACAGAAGCATTGGAAATACCTGTTGGCTGTGGTGGTATGAGAGTTTTGCCTTTTGGTAATGGAGCGGAAAGAATGCTGAATAATAGATTAACTGGCGCCCATTTCCTGAACCTTGACCTGAACCTTCATACACGTCAGCATCTATTCAGGGCCGCGCAGGAAGGCATTGCTTATTCTTTCCGGTATGGATTGGATATAATGCGTGAAAATGGGATGAACCCCAAACTTATTCGGGCAGGAAAAGCAAATATGTTTCTGAGCCCTTTGTTTAGTGAAGCTTTTACGAATATCACTAATTGCACTGTTGAACTGTATAATACCGATGGTTCTATAGGAGCCGCCAGGGGGGCGGGTTTGGGTTGGGGTTATTATAAAAAAATTAAAGATGCTTTTTCCGGTATGGAAAAATTATCAGTTCTAAAGCCGGAAAAAAAGAAAAAAGAGGCTTACGAAGAAATTTATCAATTATGGAAAAAAGATCTTGAAAAAGTTATTTCCGCTTGATAAATTGAAAAATAGTAACACAAAAATATTAAACAACACGTCAATGGCATGGCTTTGCAAAACGCAATAAATCTTCTTTCGAAAATTTCGTTGTGCACTTTGCATTTGTTGCGCTCTTTGCGTGAAACAACTAAAATCTAAATAGTTTTTTTATGAGTATTACTACCGGCAGTAAAGAATTCTTTCCCGGCATTGGAAAGATAAAGTATGAAGGGCCCCAAAGTGATAACCCGCTTGCCTATAAATGGTATGATGAAAACAGGATTGTTGGCGGCAAAACAATGAAGGAGTTTCTCCGTTTTGCAGTATGCTATTGGCATACCTTCTGTAATACAGGTGCTGATCCATTTGGTCCCGGCACTAAGCATTTCCCGTGGGATGTTTCCAATGATGCCGTACAAAGGGCAAAAGATAAAATGGATGCAGCATTCGAATTTATTACAAAGCTGGGTGTTCCTTATTACTGTTTTCATGATGTAGATGTAGTAGATGAAGGGGGTTCAATTAAAGAATATGAAAGCAGAATGCAAACTATGGTTGATTATGCAAAACAAAAGCAGGTAGCAAGCGGTGTAAAACTGTTATGGGGTACTGCCAATGTATTCAGCAACCCTCGCTATATGAATGGTGCTTCTACCAATCCAGATTTTGCTGCAGTAGCTTTTGCAGGTACACAGGTAAAAAACGCATTGGATGCGACGATTGCTTTAGGTGGTGAGAACTATGTTTTCTGGGGTGGTCGTGAAGGTTATATGAGTTTGCTGAATACAAATATGAAGAGAGAAGTGGATCATCTAGGGCGGTTCCTGAATATGGCTAAAGACTATGCACGCAAGCAGGGGTTCAAAGGTGTATTCTTTATTGAACCAAAACCATGCGAGCCAACCAAACACCAGTATGATTATGATAGTGCAACAGTAATCGGATTTCTTCATAAATATGGTTTGGAAAAAGATTTCAAACTGAATATTGAAGTAAACCATGCAACATTAGCAGGACATACATTTCAGCATGAATTACAGGTGGCGGCAGACGCCGGTATGCTGGGCAGCATTGATGCTAACCGTGGTGATTATCAGAATGGCTGGGATACAGACCAATTCCCAACAAACCTGAATGAATTAGTAGAAAGTATATTGATAATTCTTGAAGCAGGTGGCTTTGCTGGTGGCGGAGTAAACTTCGATGCAAAGACAAGAAGAAATTCAACTGACCTGGAAGATATATTCCTTGCACATATCGGCGGTATGGATGCCTTCGCCCGTTCATTGGTGATTGCTGATAATATTTTGCAGAAGTCGCCGTATAAAAAAATCCGTAAAGACCGCTATGCATCATTCGATAGTGGTAAAGGAAAAGAATATGAAGATGGGAAATTAAAGTTAGAAGATCTTCGTGATTTCGCTATTGCCAACGGTGAGCCGAAGCAATTGAGTGGTAAACAGGAATGGCTGGAGAATATTATCAACCAATACATTTAGGATATCTGATCGATGATGTATGATTTCGGAAAAAATCGTTTGCAAATCCGAAATCATACATCCGATACCCTATACCACAGTGATCTAATTACAATTTGAAGAACTTATCTGCTGATCGATCTCATCTTTAACCGGTTTATTGCCTGTGTTCTTATCATCATCCGCTGATGATTTAGGTAATATAAAATAAGCATAGCCTTTGCAAAAATCAATGACAGCCCATGTCCCGTTAAAACCCGGGCAACTGAATGCAGTGCCTTTGCCGTTCGCATCATAATCCAACACCCAACTGCCTAATGCATAATTTTCCCCAAGTGTTATTTTGGGAGTGAATTTTATTTTATCAGGGGTAGTTTGAATTTCGAATAACTGGTTTATTGATTGCTCAGAAAGGATTTGTTTACCTCCAAACTTTCCTTTGTTTAAAAGCATTGCGAGAAACTTGATATAGTCATCTCCCGAAGATTGGGCGCCATTAGCAGGATCGATAGGGCCGCCATTTATATCAGTAAAGCTTGTTTTCCGCATGGCTAACGGGACAAATAATTTCTGCCGGATCAATACATCAAACCGCCGCTTACTCACAATTTCTAATATTCTTCCCACTATATTAAACCCATAATCGCTGAAACGGAATTCTGTTCCCGGATTGGTCTGAATTTCCCTTGCCGCATAAGCATTTACTTCATCTTCCAGCGAAGCGAATCTTTTCCGGTCAAACATCTTTTGCAAAAATTTTTCATCCTGTTGTATCCCTGTAAAATTGGATAAGCAATTACGTATCGTGATATAATTCTTTCCATATTTTGCATATTCCGGCAGCCATTTTGTGATTTTATCATCAATGGATATTTTTCCTTCGTCGATAAAAATCATAGCTAAAGCAGCCGTAAGCCATTTACTGGCAGAGCCGATCGGGGCAGCAGTTTTTGAATTGAATTCGCCAATTTCTTTTTTATGGATCATTGTATCCATCCAGATCATTGTTACCAGGCTATTACCCATCTGTTTTTTATTCTTTTCCAGCAGGCCGTCAAGGCTGATAAGACTCTGAGCAAACAAAGACTGAAATAATAGCAGGAAAGCACCTACGGTCATGACTTTCATGCAGATAGTATTAACTTTATATGACATTCTTTCGGAATTTTTGGACTGGATTATGTTTTGATATTTATATTCAGTTTTTTGAAATCGACTTTGACTATTTATTGGACTTTTGTTTCGACGCTTCGTTTATCTTTCAGTAGGGCTATCTGGCAAATTATGAGACGTCAAATGTGAAACATAACGGATAGGTATTGTATCAGTTCATTTTTTCTATTTGACATTTTATCAAAATGCAGACAAAGAACAAAAGGGCCTACAAAGTGGATGCGACGAAAACAAAATAATAGTCAAAAGCCGGTAATTAAAAACCAAAAACAAAAATCAATTTATGAACTTAGGAAATTTCACGATAAAAGCTGCTGAAGCCATGCAACAGGCACAGCAATTAGCATTTAATTCACAGAACCCAAATATTGAAACGGAACATATTCTGAAGGCGTTGCTTGATCAGCAGGATTCCCCTGTGGAGTACCTGATGAAGAAGAACAACGTGACGATGAACCTTGTTGAAAGTAAGCTGGATGAGCTAATCAGTAAACTGCCGAAAACAACCAGTGAACCGGCACAGGCTATTGGCCGCGATGCAAATAGCGTCGTATTAAGAGCAGGCGCTGCATTGAAACAGTTTGGTGACGAATTTGTAACGCCTGAACATTTATTATTAGCCATCGTACAAGGAAATGATGCATCAGCAAAATTGCTGAAGAATGCGGGGTTAACGGAAAAAGGATTGATCGCAGCGATTAAGGATCTCCGTAAGGGTGAGAAAGTGACTTCTCAAACTCAATCCCAGGAATTCAATGCATTGAATAAATATGCGAAGAATTTGAATGAGTTGGCAAGACAAGGAAAGCTCGATCCTGTTATTGGTCGTGATGAAGAAATCCGCAGGACATTGCATATCCTTTCAAGAAGAACAAAGAATAACCCGATATTGGTTGGAGAACCAGGTGTGGGGAAAACAGCTATTGCCGAAGGTATTGCCCATCGTATTGTAAATGGGGATGTACCGGATAACCTGAAATCAAAAATTATCTATGCTCTTGATATGGGCCAGTTAATTGCTGGTGCAAAATATAAAGGTGAGTTTGAAGAAAGATTGAAAGCAGTGGTGAAAGAAGTAAGTGGAAGCGATGGAGAAATTGTTTTGTTCATCGATGAGATACATACCCTGGTTGGTGCAGGTGGCGGTGAAGGCGCTATGGATGCGGCCAACATACTGAAACCTGCACTGGCTCGCGGAGAACTCCGTGCTGTAGGTGCCACAACACTTAATGAATACCAGAAATTTTTCGAAAAAGATAAAGCGTTGGAACGTCGTTTCCAGAAAGTGATGATTGATGAACCATCTGTTGAAGATGCGATCTCTATTCTGCGCGGTTTGAAAGACCGCTATGAAACACACCATCATGTGCGTATAAAAGACGAAGCGATCATTGCTGCTGTTGAATTATCGAGCCGTTACATTACCGATCGTTTTTTGCCGGATAAAGCAATCGACCTGATCGATGAGAGCGCTGCTAAACTTCGTTTGGAAATGAACAGCATGCCGGAAGAATTGGATAGGCTGGAAAGGCAGATACGTCAACTGGAAATTGAACGGGAGGCCATCAAGAGAGAAAACGATGAAGTAAAATTGAAAGAACTAAATACAGAGATAGCGAATCTTTCTGTTGAGCGGGATACATTTAAGGCAAAGTGGAAAGAAGAAAAAGAAATTGTAGAAAAAGTACAGAATGGGAAGGCTACTATTGAACAGTTGAAGATTGAAGCAGAGCAGGCTGAACGTAATGGAGAATATGGTAAAGTGGCGGAGATACGCTATGGTAAGATAAAACAGCAGGAGGAGCTAATAAGTGAGTATTCAAAACAGTTAGCGTCTATCAGCGAAAAAAGGTTGTTGAAAGAAGAAGTGGATGCAGAAGATATTGCTGAAAGTGTAGCAAAGGCAACAGGAATACCGGTAACCAAAATGATGCAAACGGATAAAGAAAAATTATTGCATCTCGAAGAGCATCTTCATGAGAGAGTAGTCGGACAGGACGAAGCAATTACTGCGGTTGCAGATGCCATACGCAGGAGCCGGGCAGGCTT
>JAFDYH010000133.1:0-12353 GCA_018267535.1 Bacteroidota bacterium | reverse complement strand
AAAGCTTTGGCTGAGTATCTTTTCGATGATGAGAGTATGATGACGAGAATTGACATGAGTGAATACCAGGAAAAGCATACAGTAAGCAGATTAGTAGGTGCACCTCCGGGATATGTAGGTTATGACGAAGGCGGGCAATTAACCGAAGCCGTTCGTCGCAAACCCTATAGTGTTGTTTTGTTGGATGAGATCGAAAAGGCCCATCCTGATGTATGGAATGTTTTATTACAGGTATTGGATGATGGCAGGTTAACAGATAATAAAGGGCGTGTGGTTAATTTTAAGAATACGATCATTATTATGACAAGCAATATTGGTAGCCACCTGATCATGGATGCTTTTGAAAATGTGAATGAAAAGAACCTTGAAGAAGCTACAGAGAAAGCGAAGATTGATGTAATGAATTTGCTGCGGCAAACCATACGACCTGAGTTTTTAAACCGTGTGGATGAGATCATCATGTTCCAACCGTTGTTAAAGAAAGAGATTATAGGTATTGTAAAGATTCAACTGGATAATTTGAAAAAACTTGTTGCGCAAGGTGGCATCCAGTTACAGTTTAGTGGTTATGCCTTAGAGTACCTTGCCGAGCAGGGGTTTGATCCACAGTTTGGCGCAAGGCCGTTGAAAAGGTTAATACAAAAGGAAATCGTGAACCAGTTGAGCAAACGAATACTTGCCGGAGATATTGATAAAAGCAAACCGGTGCTGGTAGACGTATTTGATGGTGTGGTAGTCTTTAGAAATGAACTGCCTGAATCGGTAACACCAGGTTTGGAAAAGAAAGGAAAGAAGAAATAACAAAGCTGAAATAGGAGAAAACCCCGGGCTATAACCGGGGTTTTCTTTTGATAATCAATTCTTTATTTATTTCGGAGGAATTTATCTATTTATTTATATTTCAGCGCAAAAAAATATATTACCTTCAGCCGTTTCAGGGCAAATAAAAAGATAAAAGGTCCCTGTAAACCAATCCTTTCAAGGATTGTTATATAAATATCGGAACCACTAGTCAGGGGGAAGAGCAAAACAAGGAGTTAATCATGGCTTTTAAAAAAGAAATAGTCGAGATCATTGAACCAAGAAACATTTTTGTAGGCGATATAGATGCGCCTGTGACGCTTATGGAATTTGGCGATTATGAAAGTGAGGCATGCGCTAAAGCAAATGAAGTAGTTAAGCAATTGTTAGATGAATATGATGGCAAAATAAGGTTCAACTTCCGTCATTTTCCGCTTACCAAAATACATCAGCGTAGTTTAAAAGCCAGTGAAGCAGCAGTTGCTGCTGGCCAGGAAGGAAAATTCTGGGAAATGCACAATGTGTTGTTTGCCAACAGGCGTAACCTGGGTACGACCAGCCTGAAATTACATTCAAAAGAAGCGGGAGTCAACAATAAGAAGTTTCTTGATGATCTTGTAAATGCAATTTATGGATGGCAGGTGCAGGGTGATTTAAAAGAAGGGATTGAGCGTGGTGTAAAAGATGTACCTACTTTTTTTGTTAATGATGAATTGGTAGAAGGCCGTCCCACCTTTGATAACCTGAGTAAAGCAATTGACGCAGCGTTGAAAAAGTCAAAGCGTAAATCTGGTGTGAAACAAAGAGCTTAAAATAGCTGAAAAGCACAAACAAAAAAAGGAGTTCGGTTTTGAACTCCTTTTTTATGGTCAGTTGTTAATTACCATCTGTTTTTGGAAAAAGCCGGTTTTGAGCTTCTTTCTTCTTTTGGCCTTGCCACTGTTACTTTAATAGCACGGCCATCTACCATACCGCCATCCAGTTCTTTAATTGCCTTTTCAGCAGCAGCATCGTCCGGCATTTCTACGAAACCAAAGCCACGGCTGCGTTGCGTTAATTTGTCTGTAATAATTTTTGCAGAACTTACTTCTCCGTATTCTGCAAAAAACTCTCTTAAGTCTTCATCCTGTACGGCGAAACTTAAATTGGAAACATAAATGTTCATGTTTTGCTTTTAAATTAAGTGATTAAATGATCTGAGAAAAACGTTGAGTAAAGAAGACTAACTATTTAGCAGAAGATGCTTAGCAGAGAAATCGTTCGATTACCAGTGACGCAGAACTCAAATTTAGAATGCAAATGTACGCAGGATAAGTGAGTTTTTATAATCTGACGGTTATTTATGCGTTAAATCATTTTATATAATGAGAGGGCGATTTTACAATGAAAAGTGACTGATATCGGCAACGTTGAACAAAACCTTTTGAAGTATGTTATATAACAATAACCTATACCCGCGGCTGAGAAAGAAAAGGAGAGGTAGAGATAATGAAAAAAGAAATTACCGGGATCATTCCGTCGAAGAAAATTTTTATTGGCGACTCCAATGCGCCGATTATTCTTACTGAATTTGGAGATTATGAAAGTGAAGCCTGCGCCAAATCAAATGAAGTTGTAAAAAAGTTGTTAAAGGAGTTCGATGGCTTGCTCCGCTTTAATTTTCGTCACTTCCCATTAATAAAATTTCATCAAAAGGCACATAAGGCTTCTGAAGCGGCCGTTGCTGCAGCGCAGGAAGGGAAATTCTGGGAAATGCACACTATCCTGTTTGCGAACAGGAGCAACCTTGGGACAGCAAGCCTTAAAGAGTATGCAAAGAGGGCCGGTGTAAGAGATAAAAACTTCTTACCTAAAATGATCGATTGTTATTATGGATGGACTGTTCGGGCTGACCTCATTGAAGGGTTAAACAAAGGTATTACCGATGTACCTGTGTTTTATATTGACGATGATCGGGTAAAAGGTAAACCTACATATAAAAATTTAAGAGATAGGGTTGAAAGGGCCTTGAAGCAGAAGAGTGCAATGACGCTAAAGGTAAACGCATAAAACAATGCCCCCGGCCCGGGGCATTATTTTTATAGTATGCTAATAAGACTAACGCTCGGCAATCAGCTTTCCTGCTACTGAAGATGTATATTCTACAGAGTCAATTATCGGAAGCTGGCGCTTATCTGCAGCAACTGATTTTATGTTATTAGCGACATTAAACTCTTTTACTTTCGACAGATATTGTTCCATTTCTTTTTTTGTAAGGGTCGTTGCGCTACCCTGTCCTTCAAAATAAAAATGGGTGCTGATATATCGTTTCACATGGCCTCTTGTCTCTGCTGGCAGATAGTTTTGCAATTTCCAGAAATTATGGCTTCCTGATTTGCGGATTGCAGCATACACAGGAGCAGGCCCACCATTGTAGGCAGCTATTACCAGCAACCAATCGCCGAATTCGCCGTACAGATCTTTAATGTATTTGGCTGCAGCGACAGTGCTCTTTTTATACGATTTTCTTTCATCGTAATTATGAGTTATTTTAAGACCTAATTGCCGGGCGGTAGTTGGCATCAGCTGCCATGGGCCCGCTGCGCCTACTTTAGAAAGAGCGTCCGATTTTAAATCAGATTCAACAACCGCCAGGTATTTTATCTCTACGGGCAATTCATATTTTGTAAGGATAGAATCCATGATCGGAAAAATGAGTTTACTTCTTTCCTTTACTTTTTTCAAAGCTTCCTCGTTTTCGCTGATATAAGATGCTGCAAATTTTGCGACTTTAGTATTCAGCCTGACTTTAGGACCTGATAAAGAATCATACATTATAACGGAGTCTGCTGAATCAATAAAGCCGATTGAAGACTCGGGCGAATGTTTCAGATTACCACCATTTGACGCAGCGATGACCAGGTAAGCGCCCTGGCACAAGAAACTCATCCTCCATAATTTTCGTTTCAACATCGTTTTAGGGTTTAGATTAAAACAATGCCGACCCGGGGTTTGGATTAGCGATTAAACATAGGATGATTGATAGAAGAAATCAGTAATCAGGGAAATTCCGGGGGACGGTTATTAAGGCTTTTCATAATCCGGAATCGTGTTACTGAAACTTGTATTTAATTATTCTTTCAGGCAAATCAAAAGTAACATCCTGCAATCATAATTCTATCGTATAATCCCCGTACATTTCCTAACCGGGTGTGTATCATTCATATATTTTTTATGAAAATTTGGCAGGTAGAATTACGCTTTTTATGGCTGGTGAAACTTGTTGAAGATCAGCTAATCATAGATCAGTGAATGCAGCAGGGAAGAATAAATTTTATCCCGATTAAAGTAAATCTATTTGGGTAACCAGCCATTGCGCTTCATCCATATTTCCAATTTAACCATCCATTTTACTTTGGTGGTTGGGTTGTTTAATCCGAAGCCATGCCCGCCATAGTCGTATAAATAGTAACCATTGTTTACTTTGTATGCGTTAAGTGCTGTTGCGAATAATAAAGTATTTTTCACATTAACTACATCATCATCTTTTGCATGTACTAAAAAAGTCGGTGGCGTTTCTTTGGTTACCTGCAGTTCATTACTGTATTCTTTGATCTTTTCCTGAGTCGGGTTTTTACCTATCAACTGATCCCTTGAGCCGATATGCCCGATGCTATCGGTGAAGCTGATAACAGGATAACCTAGGATCATAAAGTCAGGGCGTAGGCTTGTGTTTTTAGGGTTGTCTATATACGATTTTTTGAAATGGGTACCGGCTGTAGAAGCAAGATGCCCTCCTGCGGAGAACCCCATAATGCCAATTTTGTTTTTATCAATATTCCAGGTTGCTGCATTTTCACGAACATATTGAATCGCTCTTTGGGCATCCTGCAGTGGGCCGATTTCTTTATTAATCATCGTACTGCTGTCCGGTATACGGTATTTCACAACAAATGCAGTAATGCCCATTTTATTTAACTTTTTGGCAATATCGGAGCCCTCATGTCCTGCCGCTACTATCCAATAGCCTCCGCCCGGGTAAATAATTATTGCAGTGCCGTTCGCTTTTTCTTTTGGAGGCTGGTATATGCTTATTGTTGGGCGGGTAATTTTATGAATGACAAGAATACCACCGGATGTTTCGCTGTATTCTTCGTCTTTTACAGGTTTTGAATTAGGGATACCTCCACTATACAGCGGGATAGTTTCCTGGGCAATTGTCAGCATAGAAATGAGAAGATAGAAAATAAAGAAAGTTATTTTTTTCATATTACTGCTCTTGTTTCTAAAAGTAATATTTCTGCATGACACAACTATGCAGCACTGTAAGAAATAAAAAAACTCTTTCATTGAAAGAGTTTTTTAGAATATAGTATTATAAATTTAAACAACCAGCATGGCATCGCCATAGCTAAAGAAGCGGTATTTATCTTTTATCGCTTTTTTATATGCTTCCATTGTCAGTTCATAACCGGCAAATGCACAGGTCATAATCAGCAGACTAGTTTTTGGCAAATGAAAGTTCGTGATTAATGCATCTGCAATATTAAAATCATAAGGCGGGTGGATGAACATATTAGTCCAGCCTTCAGATGGTTTTAAAAATTTCTGGGCAGTGAATGAGGATTCAATGGCTCTCATTGTAGTGGTGCCAACAGAACAGATCCTGTGGCCACTTTCTTTTGCTTTGTTTACAATTTTGCACGCAGCATCTTCAATACGATAATATTCTGCATCCATCTTATGCTTGCTCAAATCTTCTACTTCTATCGGACGGAAAGTGCCGAGACCTGTATGTAAAGTCACTTCAGAAAAGCGAATGCCTTTTATTTCAAGCCGTTTAATCAGTTCGCGGCTGAAGTGCAAACCTGCAGTTGGCGCAGCAACTGCTCCTTCGTGTTTCGCATATACGGTCTGGTAACGTTCTTTATCTTCTTCTTCCGGTTTGCGCTTGATATATTTTGGTAAAGGAGTTTCGCCCAGCTTTTCCAGCATGGCACGAAATTCTTCCTCGCTGTTTTCCCATAAAAACCGAATGGTACGGCCACGGCTGGTCGTATTGTCTATTACTTCTGCTACAAGCTCCTCGCCATCTCCGAAATAAAGCTTATTGCCTACGCGTATTTTACGGGCAGGGTCAACAATTACATCCCACAAACGATTGGGTTTATTAAGTTCACGAAGAAGAAATACTTCGATTTTGGCTCCTGTTTTTTCTTTCCGGCCGTACATACGGGCCGGGAAAACCTTGGTATTATTTACGACAAACACATCTTTGTCATCGAAATAATCGAGAACATCCCGAAAATGCTTGTTTTCAATTTGCCCGGTATGGCGATGGACGACCATCATCCGGGAGTCTTCGCGTCTTTTAGTAGGGTGCTGTGCAATCAGATTTAAGGGCAGATCGAATTTGAACTGTGTGAGCTTCATGAATTAAAACTTGTTTTTATACCGCCGTTTTTCAAGTACCTAATGATTGCGGCTGGTGGGTTATCGGGCCTTCGACTCAACCGGGAAGTGTAAACCGGGATGGATTTGATCCGAATCCGGTCTTACGGCACCGGGCTGGGTCTATCTGGCAGATTTAAAAGGCGCAAAAGTATAACATTTTACCCGGAAAAATCGTTTAATTATTCACATAATTTCACCCAAAATCAAGAGTAGGCGAAGGTTCATTCTATATTTTATGACTTTAGGTGAAACACGGCATCTTACTTTTGTCCATATCAATACCGATACACCTAACTTATGAAGAGACTTTTAGTTCTGATAGCAGTAATAATTTTTTTCCTGCCCTCTTTTTCCCAAATTAAAATAAAGAATAAGAAATACCCAAGCCTGTTGTGGGAGATTAATGGCAATGGAATAAAAAAGCCATCTTACCTCTTTGGCACCATGCATATCAGCAGCAAAGTGGTTTTCAATCTGGCTGATTCATTCTATATAGGCATTAAAAATGCAAATGTTGTGGCATTGGAGACCAATCCGGAGTCATGGCAGGAGGACATGAGTAAATATGACCTGTCTAATAATTATATGCTGGAGGGACGCTACGGTAATTTTGATCAATTGCCTAATGATTACTTAAGCATACATACACTTGAGTTTGGAAAGTATGAAAAGAAAATAGAGCAGGCATTATACAGCAACCCGGCTGTAATTAATAACCTGTTATACCGGACCTACGGCGATTTTTCAAGCGATTTTGAAGAGAACACTTATCTCGATATGTACATCTACCAGGTGGGAAAGAAATGGGGTAAAAAAGTTGCAGGAGTGGAGAATTATGGAGAGAGTATGAAGCTAATGATGGAAGCATATAAAGATGCTGCGAAAGATAAAGACAGGAGGGAGAGAAGCTATGATGCTGAAAATGGTTTTAGCGCGGATAAATTGCAGGAGGCTTACAGGTCGGGTAATCTTGATTTACTGGATTCATTAAACAAACTGCAGAGTTTTTCAAATGCCTTTGATGAAAAATTTTTATATCGCCGGAATGAAATACAGGCTAATTCTATTGATTCTATTTTGAAAAGCGGGTCTTCTTTGTTTGTAGGAGTGGGTGCCGCACATTTACCCGGTTCCAGGGGAGTGATTGAAATATTGCGCCAAAGAGGCTATTCGTTACGGCCGGTAATAATGGAAAAAAAAGCAGATAGCCGCCAGAAGGATTCGGTAGAGAAGCTGCATGTGCCCGTTGTGTTTAGTACTTATACGGCTGATGATGGATTTTTTAAAGTAGATATTCCCGGCAAGTTATATGGCGCGGATAATAGCCCTGGAATGTTTGACCAGCGGCAATATGCCGATATGGCGAATGGCAGTTACTATATCGTTACCCGCCTGCGTACCAATAATGTAATGTGGGGGCATGGAATAGATGAGATATATAAAAAGATTGATAGTGTATTATATGAAAATATTCCCGGTAAAATTTTAAACAAACAAACCATTTATAGAAACGGCTACAAAGGTTTTGATATCCTGAACCGGACCCGTCGCGGAGATGTGCAGCGCTATAACATTTTTATTACTCCGTTTGAAATTATTTTTTTCAAGATGAGCGGTAATGATGAGTATGTAAAAAATGGTAAAGAGGCACACCTGTTTTTTAATAGCATTAAATTAAAAGATTACAATAATACGGGCTGGAAGAAATATTCTCCTCCCTTTGGCGGCTTTAGTGTACAACTCCCGCATGACGCATTTGTAAGTAACGACGGCAGTTGGTTATTTGATGCGGAAGATAAATCGGATTATTCCAGGTATCGTATTGTGCGTACCGATATTCATAATTATCATTTTGTGGAAGTTGATACATTTGATCTTAGCCTGATGGAAGAAAGCTTTAAGTCTTCTGAATATATTGATAAAGAGATCAACCGGCAACAAACTAACTGGAAGGGGTACCCTGTTTTGGATTGTCAATTTTTGGGCAAGGACGGCTCTATATTTGCTACTCGGTTCATTATACAAGGCCCGCATTATTATTCGTTGATCAGCCATTCTGAAAAGGAAAACCCGAAGACCAAACTATTCTTTGACTCATTCGAGATAAAACCTTTTGTATATGGGCAGCCAAAGGAAAGGAAAGATACTGCATTATACTATAGTGTGCTGACGCCTGTCTTTCCTGAATTGAAAAAAGAAAAACTGGAATTTCCGAACCAGTATGATTACCTGAACAACGATGATGATGATAAGAATGAAAAAGATGCCCTGGAAAATGGCATTTACCGGAATAAAATTATTTCGAATGATTCCACAGGTCAGAAAGTGTATGTTTCATTTAATAAATATGGTCGTTATCATTATGAAAGCGATAGCAGCTGGCTGAACCGGAAAAACCTGAAATCCTACCTCGGTGGCGACTCCACGTGGATTGTGAGAAAGTTGAAAAGCTTTGACTCCCCGGATAAAATGAGAGTGTGGGAGTATGAGCTGACAAAAAAAGGCAGCAGCCGTATTTTTCTGAAGAAGGATTTTTATAAAAACGGGATCAGCTTTTCGCTTATTACGGAATCTGATTCTTTAACTGAGCCGGATAATTTTATAAGAACATTTTTTAACAGTTTTACACCTGCTGATACTTTAAGGGGTATTTCTCCTTTTACGAGTAAGTCGAAAGATTTTTTTGAAGATTTTTTCAGTAGTGATTCTATCGCTCACCGTCGTGCGGTTAAAAGCATCGATGAGTTTGACGTTTCGGCTTCCGATTTGCAGCAGTTTAAAAAGGCTATTGGCTCTTTTTCCTGGGAAGATAAAAAATACCTGGATACCAAAAAGTCTTTTATCAGTAAGCTAAAGGATATTGATTCCAAAGAATCGTCCGATTACCTGAAGCACTTGTATTATGCTGCCGGAGATACGGTAGAAATACAGTACACTGTTCTGGAAACACTTTTACAGCAGCAGACAAAATATTCTATCAGTATGTTTCGGGATATTATTACCGAAGAGCCGCCGGTTCTTCAAACGGATAAGGTTCCGGATTATTCAAATTATACAAGATGGAATGCAGCATCTTTTTATAAAAAGTACCAGATAAGTAATGGCGACTTTATGGACGAATTGTATGATTCATTGAAGCTGACGAAAACTATTTTGCCCGGCTTGTTGCCATTATTAAACCTTGATGATTATAAATGGCCTGTTATGAAGCTACTTGCCAGAATGGTAGATAGCAACCTGGTAGCTACAAGAGATTATAGCGGGTGGTTGAACAAATTTTTGTTGGAAGCAAAGCTTGAATTGAAAAAACAATTGATTGCTGAGAAAAAGAAAGCAATTAAAAAAGCAGAAGATAGCAGGATGGAAAGACCTTCGGTATATTCTGCATATGACAAGCTGGAGGATAAAGATAAAGGGAATGATGATCTGAGTATCTACGCTACTTTACTGCTTCCTTATCTTGATAAAAATGCCTCTGTTCAAACGCTTTTTCAGCAATTGCTGCAATCGGGTGATGATGAACTAAAGTATAGTATAATGTTTTTGTTGCTAAGAAATAATAAAGAAATACCTGATAGCCTGCCTGCGTATTTTGCGGCAAAAGAGAAATACAGGTATGAATTATATTCAGATTTAAAAGAAATAAGCAGATCGGAAAAATTTCCGGATAAGTATAATAATCATCTTGACCTGGCAAAAAGTAAATTGCTCGATACAAAGTTGTATGATAAGCCTGATTCACTGGTTTATTTGGATCGTTTACACGCGGCAGTTAAATCGAACAAAGGGTTTGTATATTTCTTCAAATACAAAAAAAAGAAAGATGATGATATATGGAGTATCGCTTCGGTTGGGCTTGTTCCCGAGGATCCTAAACAATTTGAGTTTGATAATGAAACAGGCCAGGGAGCAGGTGGTATTTATTATGACGATTATATTTCCGATTTTACAGAGTTAAGTGATACCAAATTAAGGGAAGATGAACCGGAAGCCGATCAGCTTAAAACAGCGTTGAAGAAATTACTATACTCTACCCATAGCAGCGCTAAAAACTTCTATGATAAGGAGGAAGGTGGTTATAACCTGAATGGCAATAGGAAATTTTAGTAAAAATTGGCTTTCGGTATAGATGCAATAAGATTTTTTGTATAGTCAGATTGTGGATTAAAATAGATTTCTTCTGCCTTACCAGTTTCAATTATCTTGCCTGCCTTCATTACCATAATCCGGTCACTTATATATTTCACTACGGAAAGGTCGTGGGAGATAAATATTACGGTAAAGCCAAGTTCCTGCTTTAAATCATTTAAAAGATTTAGCACCTGTGCCTGTACGCTTACATCCAGCGCAGATACCGACTCATCACAAATAACAAAGGAGGGGTTTAATGCCAATGCCCTGGCAATAACTATTCGCTGGCGTTGACCACCCGAAAACCCATGCGGGTAACGGTTATAGTGATCAGCCTGCATGTTTACTTTCTCCAGGAGATCAATCACTTTTTCTTTTCGTTCTTTTATTGTGTTAAGAATGCCATGTACTTTCAGGGGTTCTGTGATAGCTGAGCCAATCGTTAATCGGGGGTTTAATGAGGAATAGGGATCCTGGAAAACAACCTGTATTTCTTTTCTTAGTTCTTTTAATCCATCCTTTTTTTTTGATGTGAGATCAATATGGTTGTAAATGATTTTTCCTGAGGTCGGTTCTATTAGTCTTAACAGTGTTCTTCCAAGGGTGGTTTTGCCGCAACCGGATTCACCAACTAATCCCATAGTTTCTCCTTTGTAAATTTCAAAATTCACATTGTCAACGGCTGTTGTAAACCGGAGGGGCTTGCCCAGTACGTTTTTGCGCGGAGTAAATTTTACAGTTAAATTTTCAACTTTTATAAGAGGATTTTCATGGTCGACATTTATCTTCTTATCACTTGTTTTTTCCATTGACCTGTTAACTGTAACACCTGTATTTAAAAAATCACTCACTACCGGCAGACGTTCCCCTTTGTTATGCAATACTGGCCGGCAGGCAAGCAATGCTTTAGTATATGGGTGCCGGGGTTCTGTAAACATTTTTTTTGTTTCATTCTGATCCACAATCTCACCTTTATACATTACAATTGCGCGGTCTGCAATCTCAGCAACAACACCCAGGTCATGAGTAATAAATAATACCCCCATATCCTGCTTTTGCTGCAATTCTTTTATTAGCTGAAGTATGTTTTTCTGAACGGTTACATCCAATGCTGTTGTTGGTTCATCACAAATCAACAGGGATGGAGAGCAGCACATCGCCATTGCAATCATTACTCTTTGCTTTTGCCCGCCACTTAACTGATGAGGATAACGATTAAAAATACCGACAGGGTCAGGAAGTTTCACCTTTTCAAACCAGCTAATTGTTTCTTTTTTGGCATTTTTTGGAGATATCTTCCTGTGAATGCAGATTGATTCCATTACCTGGTCACCACAGGTTAAAACGGGGTTCAGGGAGGTCATAGGTTCCTGGAAGATCATCGCCATTTTATGGCCCCTGATAAGCCGCAATTGTTTGCGATCTGTCTTTAAGATATTAATGCTATTATTTTTATTATCAGAAAAAATGATTTCTCCACTTTTGTAGAATGCCGGTGGTGAAGGCACTAATTGAAGAATAGAAAGTGCTGTAACCGACTTGCCTGAGCCCGATTCACCCACCAGTGCAACAATTTCTCCTTTGTTTATGGTGAAGGAAATATTTTTTAGTGCAGCTGTTGTATTTTTTTCAGCAATAAAATCAACAGAAAGATTTTTTATTTCCAGTAATGGCGGATTATGGGTCATTTATCAAGCACCTTAATGGATAAATGTTTTGATGGAGTGGGATAATAGGCCAGGCAAACAGCACAATTTTGTACCCGTGCTGTATCAATTACAAAAGTAAATTCTTCTCCCTGGCTGATCGAAGAAGGGAATGTGCAGCGGCTGCCTAAAGCAAATACATTGGTATAAAATTTGCCGGTTGTTTCGTCGGTCCATTTTTCTTCAATCAATGACTTGTCAATTTCTCCTTCCAGCACTTTAATTGTATAGTTCATACACACACCTTTCACTTCCAGTCTTCCTTTAAAAGATGTGTTTTTG
>JAFDYH010000132.1:19713-41139 GCA_018267535.1 Bacteroidota bacterium | reverse complement strand
ATATATTCACTTTTTTATTAAAAATCTGAAAACCGGTAAGTAATAAGGGAGGATCAAAAACATGAATCCGGATATTTCCCGGGTAAAACTTATTAAATCCATTAATTCCCCCGAAATAAAAAGCACCTGTTGAAGATTTACAAAACGCACGCATTTTAAATTCGTAAGACTGTAACCCGTCATCAATGCCATAATTTGTAAACTTTTTCTGCCGGCGATTAAAACAAGAGAGGCCCCTGTTTGTACTAATCCACAAATTGCCATACTTATCCTGCAGGATTCCGAAAATCGTGCTATTCGGCAGCCCATCCTTATTGGTATAAGCGGTAAAATGTTTACTCACTTTATCATAATAATTCAATCCTGCAAGAGTTGCAATCCACAGGTTACCTGAATTCTCAACGAGAATATTAGTAATTTCATTATCAACCAAACTATTGGAAGAGTCGCTATGCAAGAAGGTTTGAAAGCGACCGGTCTGTTTGTTATATACTTCCATCCCTCCCCCGTCAGTACCAATCAATAAATTCCCTTCTGTATCTTCTGTTATTGCACATATTTTCAAAGAACTACTGTTACCTTGTGGGTTAAGTATCCTGGAGAAAGAGTTTGTAGCTGAATTAAAAAGATTCAAGCCACCATTGTAAGTACCAACCCATATATTTTTTTCCTTATCCTCAAAAATCACCCATGCGTTATTACAGCTAAGACTTTGTGAGTCCAAAGGATTATTCTTAAAATGCCTGTAGGTATTTTTTTCCGGATTAAACACAGTTACTCCATCATCCCAGGTGCCTGCCCATATATTTCCTTTTGAGTCTTCACAAACGCTCAGTACATAATTACCACAGATGCTGTTTTTATTTTTCGGGTCGTGTAAAAAATGGGTGAACCGTCTTGTTACCGGGTCGAATACATTAAGACCTCCGCCATCCGTGCCAATTAGGATCTTACCATTCCTGCTTTCCGTCATTGATAAGACATTATTGTTACTCAAACTTGCCGGGTTGCTATTATGTTTAAAGTGTTCAAACTTGTTACTGTTTTCGTTATAAATATTGACTCCGCCTGCGAAAGTGCCAATCCACATATTCCCATTATGATCCTTTGTTATTACATCAATCGAGTTATGACTAATGCTGTTATTATCAATCTCATCGTAGGTGTAATTGCTGAATTTATTAACAAGAGGATCATAAATACTCAGTCCTCCATTTTCTGTCCCGATCCAAAGGTTATGTTGATCATCTTCAGCTATTGAAAATATTGAGCCCGTCGGTATACTGTTCGTATTTTTTTTATCATGAATAAACCGCTGAAAGCTTCCATCAGGTTCAAGCCTGTTTAAACCATTTTCCAGAGTACCTACCCATAATTGATTTTTTGAATCCTGGAAAATAGAAGAAACCTCATTGTCGCTGATACTTTTAATATTATTGGGATCGTACCGGTAGGTTTTGATTACTTTCCGGTCTTTGTTAAATGCGTAGAGGCCTTCTGCAAAAGTGCCTACCCAGGTAGTGTACGTTTTGTCTTCAAAAACACAACGGGCATTAATTGGATAATGCACAAAATCGCGGGATAACGGAGAAAAAAAATCAAGGCCTCCTTCAGTACAAACCCAGAGGTTATTTTCATGATCAGTATACAAGGAAGTCAGCATATCATTAGCAATACTTTTCTTATTTCCCGGATCATGTTTAAAATGACTGAACCTGTCTTTTTCTTTATCGTACCGGTTCAGGCCCCCGCCCCTTGTAGCGATCCATATTATTCCGTTTTTATCTTCGCTGACAGATGTGATAAAATTGCTGCTGATACTATTTGTATCAGCAGGATCATTTTTATAAATTGTAAATCTGTACCCGTCATACTTATTCAGGCCATCCCGGGTACCAAACCACATAAATCCCCTGCTATCCTGTAAAATACACATGACATTGTTCTGCGAAAGCCCGTTATTAATATCGAGGTGATCGAACTTAAGGTTTTCATGCTGGCTGAAAGCAGTTATCGCTAAAAATTGAATAGACAAAAAAAGAAGTTCTTTACTAAGCTTCATAACGATGTGGTTATTGAATAATTGTTGCGTCGAAAGTAACAGGACCAACGGCCCTGGCTGTTCCATCCGAATTGGTAAAACCGATGAGAATTGTATTGGCAGCATTGGCGTTTACTCCTGCCAATGTTACCGTTACCAGCTCCGTAGTTGTATAGATGAAAGTAGTTGCATCATTTATTGAAAAGCTTGCATTCTTCACCCAATATCCCCTGCCTGCACAGGTTGTTGCAGATGGTAGTGTCAATGTAGCCGCAGAAGTGCCTGTAAACACAAGAAAATTATCTGCTATAGTGGCACTTGTATTAGCACTGAATGTCTTACACACCACTGACAATGACCCCCGCACATCAAGCGTAGAATTAGGTGAAGTAGTTCCAATACCGATCTGGGCAGACGCACTGAATACAAGCAGAAAAGTATATGCAGCAAGAGTAAGTTTTTTCATGGGACTGATATTGGAATAATTAATAACCTAAAAACGGAATAAGTGCTGCTGATATTGATACATTATCTTATCAAAAACCTGTAGATATGGCTCTACAAACACTACTAATAAACCCCTATTTTTTACCAACCCATCAACTGCATGAGTCAAACAGCAAAAAGTTAGATTCTAAAATTACTTTTTATCAATGCCTCTTTTATTCTCTGGTAAAACCAGCGGCGCTTACAAACGATTGATACCCTGCAAAGCTGAGTCTGTATTTTTCCCCGCTTCAAAAAAATATTTATTTCTCTAACTCACGAAGATGAGATCGCAAAGCACCGGCCAGCTGATTATATTCTTTTTCTATATCGGAATATTTTTGTTTGAGCTCAGGACATCCTGCCTGGGATTTTGCATTTTTTTCAATTTCATCGAGTAAGACGACAAGCCTCGGCGGCTGAAAAACCGCGGTGCCACTTTTTAGTTTATGCGCAATTTTTGCAAGCTCTGCGAGCATCGATTTTTGCAATGCAAGCATCATTTTTTTAAGCTCAGATGGTGTATCTGAAAGATAGGACCGAATCATATCACGGGTATATTCCGGATCTTCCATTGCTTCCAGAATACTTAAGTCAAATATTTTTCCTGCAGATGTGTTATTCATAATTTCTTTATTTATCACTTACATCGTAATTACCAAGAATTGACTGACCATTTTTTTAACATGCTAACTAAATCTTCCGGTTTCACAGGTTTACTTAAAAAATCGTTCATGCCTGATTGATAGCAATCATCTCTATCTTCCTTCATTGCGTTTGCCGTCATTGCTATTATAAAAGGCTGTATCGCCATTCCTTTCCGGATAGCACGGGTAGCTTCAAGTCCATCCATTTCCGGCATCTGTATATCCATCAATATAAGATCGTAATTACATATACTCACTTTTTCAAGAACTTCAAGTCCATTTTCTGCCAGGTCTGGCTGATAGCCTAACTTTTCTAAAACTTTAATGGCCAATTTCTGGTTTACAAGATTGTCTTCTGCAACCAGGATTTTCATAGGATGTTCATTTGCAAATTCTGAAGACAGTTTTTTAACAGGTGCCGGCGTAATTATCTTAGTAGTGCCTCCGCCTAATTCATTTACGATATACTGATCAAGTGTTTCCTGGTTAATTGGCCTTACTAAAACTGCTTTGAATAAACCCTTATAACGTTGTTCCATTTTACCGTCTGTTAAATCCAGCAGAATTAAAGGCAGTTGAGGATATATATTTTTTACCTTAGCTGCAAAATCACACCCATTCATTCCCGGCATTTGCATGACTATCAACACCAACTCAAAATCGGGATGTTGCGAAAGTATTTCCAGTGCCTCTTTTCCTGATGTTGCCACAGTGGTCACAAGTTTCAATGAATCCAATTGATCTTTTAAAAAGGATCGGTTGGAAGGATTGTCATCCACCAATAAAACTTTTTGGTATTGAGCCGCGACCATGAGCATACAATTAAAAAGTTAAAAAATACTGCATCATCATTTTCAAAAAGATTTCAATAGCAGGCCCACACCAAAAAATGAATCAGTAGCCGTACCCCGTTTTCTTTTTTCTTTTAAGCCACTCAAAAATATTTTGCTACTCTTTGTTTTACCCGATGTTTTCAACTGCCATGATATTATCTCTGTATTTAAGCTGTAGGTTTTCTTTCATTGATCAATAAGGCCCATTTTTCCAGCATGCTTACTAATGCAGGCAACTCTACAGGTTTACTTATATAATCATCCATGCCTGCCTGAATACAAGCTTGCCTGTCACCATGCATAACATTAGCTGTCATGGCAATAATTACCGGCTGTTTTTCAAGGCAGACTCTGATCATTCTTGTTGCTTCAAGCCCATCCATTTCCGGCATCTGTACATCCATTAATATAAGATCAAAAACCTCGTGACTTATTTTGTCCAATACGATCTTTCCATTCTCAGCGATTACAGGAGTATAACCCAGTTTTTTGAGGATTTTTGTTGTCCATTTTTGGTTTACTTCATTGTCTTCAGCTACCAGTATACGTAAAGGATAGTTCCTGACGAATTCTTCAGAAAGACGGCCGGCAGTAACCGGCGAAACTGAGTTTTTGGTTTCCTGGTGACGGAATTGAGTCAGTACGGCATCAAAAAAAGAGTGCTGCTTCAATGGCTTCCTGAGGGCAATGACCGGAACGCCGGGAGGTTGCTTATAACTTTCATCTATAGCCGAAATTAGAACCAGTTGTGGCAATGATGGGAATCTGTTCATCAGTTCATCAGGTATAGATAAACCCGGGAGGCCCCTATCTGTGCTGTCAATGATGGCAAGGTTATATTGAGCCTGTGAAAGCGTTTCAATTGCCTGGCTTACTGTACCTGCACAAGCTGCAAGTAAACCCCATTGTTCTAACCATTCGCAATAAACCGATGCTGCCGCAGCATCTGATGCTATTACTAATACCTGTGCTCCTTCAAAACCCTTCATCGTATATTTATTGCCGTTATCTACAGCTCCGGCAACCAGTGAAACAGGAATTGTAACTATAAAAGTCGCGCCTCCTTCCGTATTGTTCCTTGCCGTAATGCCCCCTCCTAATTGTTCAGCCAGTTTTTTACAGATAATTAACCCCAAACCCTTGTTCTTTTCACGATAACGGGTAGAATAGTCTTGAGGAAGATTGCTGATAAACAGCCGATCCATTAATTCCGGGCTAATACCAGAACCGGTATCACTTACTTCAATAATCATGAAGGGATGATTACCTGGTTTTTTGTCTTCTCTGATTTTCACTATCACATCTCCCTCCCTGGTTGCAGCTACCGCATTTTCTACAAGATTAATCAGTATTTTTCGTATCCTCTTTTCGTCACTGATGAACCGGGTTGAAGTACCTTCCTGGACCCTGTATAAAAGATTATTTTTAAAATCCGCAGCTGACCTGGAAAACATTTCCATTACTTCTTCGATACAGGATATAATATCCAGCACCTTCAATTCAGGCTCGGCAGACAATGCATCTGTTTTTGAAGACTCCAGTAAATCCTGAACAAGGATTTCATTGACTTTACTTAACAGGATCTGGCCGGAAGAAATAATTGTATCGGTATATTCTTTTTGTTCAGCATTGAGCGTTGTTTCTTTCAGCAGGGCCGCCATACCAAGTATCCCGTTCATAGGAGTTCTTACTTCATGGCTGATTGTAGACAATAGCTTGCCTTTCGCTTTTCCTTCCTTTTCTGCTTCTTCTTTTGCTTCATTCTCCATCCTGGTGATATAATCCATCTGCTGCTGCATCGAGTTAAGCTCTGTTTCCAGGGTAGCTGCCCGATTATTTGCGCTCCTTAAACTGGAAAGGAAAAAACGAAAAGCAAAAAAAAGCATACAAAAGATAATTCCCCATAAAGCCAATTTGCCCGCATCCGGTACGAACAAGAGCGAGTGCAACAAATTTATTTTTCCAAATAGTTCCATAGGATATGCTTATACGTGGTTTATTATGACCTCTGCCTTCGATAGTTTGTCCAATAGATTAATTTCTTTAAGATAAGGGTTCCAGCAAAACACCAGTTTTTCAATAGGCTGCCATAACATTACCCAACTGAATATATCTAAACCACTGACGATTGCGGAATGAAATCCTTCTTCTTCCCTGAATAATAACGGATTTACAAGACGCAAGAGAAGAATGACAGCGAGGCTAAGAATCAAAAGCACATAATTTCTTCTTTTGAAACGCTCAAATGCTGCTTGCCGGGATGATTTCCTCGATTCAAAGTGACGTTTAATAGCATAAATAAGTGGTTCAACGTATTGCCGGTCCTGCTCTGTTTTACAGGTCACTTTGTACTGAAATGGACTGTAACGACGAGCCGGAACCGTTGTAAGCATTATATATTGTTCAAACTCATGACTAAGCTGACGTTTATAAATCGGTGCAGGGTCATTCGCATTGAAATGTTCAGCTATATTCTGATGGCTTACCATCAGGAATATGCTGACAGTTTCGAAACTATCTTTTCCATTGGGCGTGGTTCGTGAAACGGCTTTCATAGTATGAAAAGAAAATGCGGTTTTAATTTTTCACAACCCGGAAATTATACTGCTTATCACCACCTGTAAGAGTAAGGAAATATATTCCGGCAGCCAGTTCAGTATTTATTGGCAACCGGTAATACCCATTGCCTGTCGTAGCCAAATATTGTTTGCTTACCAGCTGACCAGATGAAGTATGGATTTGTACATTCCATTGAATACTTTCTTTTTGCTGAACCCTTATAATGATATTATCATGAACAGGGTTGTTTATAAGGAAAAGCCCTTCTGCAGAGTCAGATGATTTTATTATTATAATATTCGAATAGCTGAACTTGCCATCGATATCGACGCTTTTGAGACGATAATAGATAATTGCTGGAAGGCCTGTGCTATCGTTTACGCTATAAGTTTCGCGATTACCGGAATTTCTTGCCGGCACTTCAGTAAAAGGCGCAAAGCTTTTCCCATCAGTACTTTTTTCAATTGTAAAGTGACTGACGCTGGCTTCGTTTTCAGTTATCCAGGAAAGAAGGATATACCTGTTTTCTTTCTGGGCTGTAAAGCTGATTAGTTTTAATGGTATGGGAAACGCTTTACTTCCAAAGCCAACAAGATTAAAAGAACTCATTGATGAAGAAGTTACAGACCCGGTTGTCATAACATTACCGGTTGCAGTACCGCCTCCGCCCTGGTCTGTCCAGAGTGATCCATTGTATCCTGCCACAACAATTCCGGATAAAACCCAGTTAGGAAATGCAACTTTACTATTATCCCAGTTTAAGGTTGCTTTTGCGGTTCCACCCGAAATTTTAGTGACTGGCCAATATTCTGCTGCGTCCATTACAATAAGTGGGGATAAAACAGATAAGGCATTGGGCGTTGGTTTTTTATAGGATACATTAAACTCTGAAGAAGCTGACAATGAAGATAACTGGATCGTTCTCTCATAGGTAGCATCACCTACCGGGAAAACAAATGAGGTATTCCCGAATTTTTTCACCCACCCATTAACGTGGCGACTATCATTATCACCAGAATAAGAAGAACCGGCTTCATAAATAAGGTAGTTAGGTGTTGCTGAAGTCGTAATAAGGCCGCTTGTAAATACATGACTACCGGTAACGCTCAGGTTATTATTTATTGTAATGCCGGCCCCATTATTCGTTACAAGGTTATACGTTTTAAAAGTCTGTGTCCCGTTTACGGCCTGTGCAGCAGTTCCATTCAGGTAAAGAGTGCCGGTACCAATAGCACCAAATGACTGATCATTGACCAGGTTTTGCAACACATACATATTACCGTTATTCGTTAGTGAAGCTGCAGAAGTATTAGTAAAGTTTCCGTTAATATAAAGGATATCACTGGCATTAGATGAATATAATACTCCTGTATTCTGGAGGTCTACCTGGGCCTGTGTAATAACGGGAACCAGAAGGATAAGTGATTTAAGGACTGATTTTTTCATAGAGCGGATTTAAAATAAAGCCGGTATTACTTGTTTCGCTTTGCTTTTCGTATTAATTGCTCAAGTGTGGATACTTCTGTATTTAATTCTTTTATTGCATTAATTAACACTGGCACCATTTCAGCATAATTCATCCCGAGTGTTTCTTTGCTTTCATCCCCGATTATCACTTCCGGTACTATTTTCTTTACATCCTGGGCAATCAAACCGATTTTTTTACCAGGCATACTGTTGTCAATCCAATTATAACTGACCGGTTTCAATTGCATCAGCTCATTAAGGCCGTAATTTAAAGGCTGAATATTTTTCTTCAGACGGGCGTCTGACGTCTGGATGGTACCATTTACCGCCCAAACGGCTGTCCATCTTTTAGTTGAATTGCCCAACGAATAGCTGTTATCCTGACCAGGGATTAAACCAAGGTTCGTAATCCTCATACGTTCCGTACTGGTTCCGCCTGTTGAAGTATAAAATATCAGGCTCTTATCATCTGTTGAGTTACCTATAATAAAATCATTACCGGTGCTGTATAAATATGCATTATTGGCTCCACCGGTAATACCACTGCTGGTGTAGCCGCTGGAGTTAATGCCAAGGTTCACATAATTGGTTGTTTCACTACCATTATCCGCTGTTGCAACTATATCTGAACTTGCCGATGAGCCATTGCTGGCATTTTGAATATTCAGCTGCAGGTAACTGTCAATTGAACCTTTTCCTGTGATCACATTATAGGAAGTAGTAGTGCCTGCGTCTACCAGCAGCTTTTCTGGTTTTGTAGCATTGAAAGTTGTAGAACCAATAGCTACATTTCCATTTTGGTTAATATACATTCTCGTAGGCACTGTTGTTGTATTTCCATATTGAGATGTAGGATCGCCTGAATTAATGGAAGTGGCACTCGCTGTTGTAGCAAAATGAATTTCATTACTTGCAAGCCGGATACGGTCTGCGCCGGCAGGGTCCGCAACATCATTCCCGGAAAACAACATTAACTCGTTCACCTCACCTGATCTGGAAATATTTTTAATCCCCGAATAGGGATCTGAATCTGAATCAAAGAAAATTGCCCTGTTTAAACCGGATAAACGGATATTTCCTTCTACCTGCAGTTTCTCGGTAGGAGAAGTATTACCAATACCTACCAGACCACTACCGGTAATGCGCATGCGCTCATTACTAGTGGCATAACCACCCGTAAAAAAAGATAAAAACCTGCCTGAAGACGCATTACCAATCATAAAATCATTACCAGCAGCATACAAATAAGCATTATTTGCGCCCGTAAGTATCGGGGCGCTTGTGTTCGTATACCCGCTGGAATTAATGCCCATATCAATATAATTTACAGATTCATTCCCGTTATCGGCTGTCGCTACCACATCGGAGCTTGCACTTGTTCCTGAAGATTTATTCTGAATATTCAGTTGCAGGTAATTATTGATACTTCCTTTTCCGCTAATGACATTGTAAGATGTTGTAGCACCGGCATCAACTAATAATTTTTCGGGATTGGTCCCATCAAATGTACTTGTACCAATACCGAGGCGACCCGTGGATGTTAATCTCATTTTCTCCGTATTATTGGTAATAAAAGGAAGATCGTAATTACTCGTTGTACCCAATGTTTTAATTGCAGTTACATTATTACCACCCAGGCTCCAGTAGGTTCCTGATCCACCAGGCAGCCCCTGGGCACCTATATACCAATTGCTCCCATTACTCACAACAACCACTGTTTGATTTTGCTGATCAAGTATCCACGTAGTGAGTGCATCAATAGTCTGGGCAGCGGTTGTTGCTACTGTCAAAATACCGGTACCGGTATTTTTAATCAGGTAACTCCTGCCCGTAATACCTACGGCGGTTGGCAGGGTAAGCGTTGTTGCAGAACTACCGGTAAATACGAGCACCTGGTCGGTAGCTGCAGCGGCACTATTCGTGCTAAAAGCCCTGTAGTTGGTTGAAAAGGATCCCATCACCTGTAAAGTAGAATTAGGAGTCGTCGTTCCAATTCCCACCTGCGCATTTACCTGAACAACTATCAGGATTGCAAAGGCTGATAGGGTAAGATTCTTGAAATTCATAGTTTGGATTATAAAAGAGTATTGAAATTTTTATTATTGTATCAAATGGAGCGCCATTGCTTCTTTCCTGAGCGCTTCTGTTTTTTCTTTTAATTCTTTCACCGCATTAATCAATGCCGGTATAAGCTCTGCATAGTTTACACCAAGCATTTCTTTTGCATCATCTCCGATAACCACTTCAGGAATTATTTGCTTCACTTCCTGTGCTATTAACCCAATCTTACTCCTGTTGTCATTTTCGTTGGTCCAGTTAAAGCGCACTGGTCGCAATTGCAAAACAGCATTCAGCCCATACCCGAGCGGATAGATATTTTTTTTCATTCGCCTGTCGGAGGTTTGTATTGTCCCGTTTACGGCCCAAACAGCTGTATTTCTTTTAGTATTATTTCCAAGAGAGTAAGAATTATTAGCAGCCGGAATAAGGCCGGCATTGCTGACTGACATCCGCTGGGTACTATTGCCACCGGTTGACGTATAAAAAATCAGGCTTTTATTATCAGTATTATTACCTATTATAAAATCGTTGCCGGTTGTAAATAGATAAGCATTATTTGCGCCTCCCGTAATTCCGGTTCCTGTATAACTTCCGGAGTTAATCCCGAGGTCTACAAATTTAGAATACTCATCGCCGTTATCAGCTGTCGCGACAATATCAGAACTGGCTGAACTGGTTCCGCTGCTGTTCTGTATATTCAATTGCAGGTAATTATTATAGGAGCCTTTCCCACTTATAACATTATAAGAAGAAGTATTACCGGCATCTACAAGCAGCTGTTCGGGACTAATACTGTTGAAATTTGTAGTACCAATAGCTACATTACCATCCTTGTTTATCAGCATGCGGGTAGGAACAGCTGAGGTATCCTCAAAAAAAGAAGTGGGGTCACCACTAACACCAGCCCCAGCAGTTGTTGTTGCAAAATAGATTTCATGTGAAGCCAGTCGTATTCTATCCGGTCCATAACTACCGGCAATATCATTTCCAGACCAAAGCATTAGTTCATTTATGCCCGTTGCTCTAACAATATTTTTGATTCCTGCATATGGGTCAATACTGGCATCAAAAAAAACAGATTGATTGTTACCAGACAGCCGGATATTGCCTTCAACCTGCAGCTTTTCCGAGGGAGAAATTGTATCGACTCCTACGTTTCCGGCATCGGTTATCGTCATATATTCATTCGTCGTATTTAAGCCCCCGGTAAAAACCGCTAATCTTTTTGATGCAGTTCCGTTACCAATTAGAAAGTCATTACCGGTGGAATACAGATAGGCATTATTTGCCCCATCCAGAACCGGAGATGCCGTATTACTATAGGCAGATGAGTTAATCCCCATATCGATGAAATTCGCAGCCTCACTTCCGTTATTTGCAGAGGCTACAACGTCAGAACTTGCAGCATTCCCGGCTGACCTGTTCTGAATATTTAATTGCAGGTAGTTATTAATAGTGCCTTTGCCACTTACAATATTAAAGGAAGTAGTGGTGCCAGCGTCAACCAGCATTTTTTCAGGGTTAACAGCATCAAACACCGATGAGCCAACACCTAAGCTACCGGAGACAGATAACCGCATTTTCTCGGTATTATTGGTAATGAAAGGAAGATCATAACTACTAATGGTGCCTATTGGCCTCGCCGAAGAAAGACTATTTCCATTCTGAATCCAGTTAAGTCCCGACAGAAGTGCGGGTGAATACTGAGCCGCAATATGCCAGTTGGAATTGTTGCTGACCAGCAGTATTGAACTGTAAGGTTCGTCCAGGGTCCAGCTTGAAGCTCCATCAATTTTTTCAGTGCCTGCCGGTATAATTTGTAAAGCAGGCAACGGATTAGTTAAGGAGCTGTTTTTAATCAGGTAAAAACGAGCTGCACACCCGACTGCAGATGGCAAATTGAGCGAGCTTGCAACAGATCCTGAAAAAACCAAAATATGATCTGCCGCAGTTGCTGTAGTGGTTGAATTAAAGGTCCTGTATTTAGTCGCCATTGAACCTCTTACATCCAATGTTGAGTTGGGAGATGTGGTGGCAATCCCTGTTTGGGCAAACCCTTCTTTTCCGGAAACTATTGCAATAACCATGAATACAAAAACCACTTTTATACATAATTGAGGACTCATTTGTTATTTTTTTTTATTTCCCATTCCATATTAATACCTGCGACAATCATGTTTTCACCGCCTGCTATTTCGAAATAGTAAAAAGGGAGACTCCATCGGCCAAAATTTAATTCTGCAAAAACACCAGGATCCGCAGTAAGAGGCGAATGACCGTAATTTCTTTGCTGTAGTGCAACTCCGGCTGAAAAAAGGGAAGAGAGTTTGCAGGATAAGTCTGTCCAGCTGTAAAAAGAATTGATGTCGACATTACCAAGACCAAAAGAATATTGGCCCTGTGAACTGAATTGTAAATTCCTATAACTGATATCTGCATTCAACGCCAGAATAAGGCCATTATACTTTCCAGCCGCAAACCCGGCTGCCGGCGTTAATACTGTTTTAATTGTGTTTCCCCCGTTAAAGCTTTTTCCTGTAATAGCGGAGAATGTAGCAGCTTCTTCGTAATTATACCGAACAGAAGTATATAAGTTTTTATCATTGATTACATGAACTGAGGGCACCCATGTATAACCGGTCTTTTTGTCGAAATAATGATAATTTTCGAGCCCGGCAGACAATTGACAGAATGCATTGCAGGTAAACAGCAGAAAAAGCTGGCAACAACTATATTTGGTAACTGATGTCAAAGGATAATGGATCACTGTTATACATCTGTATAACTGCGTAAAAAAAATACTTAAGTTACCGGTATGGTATAGTAAATTTTACTGTTTTATTGTAGATATCTCGCTACATAAAAACCATTAGCTTTATTTAAAATCGTCTCCTTTATAGCCGAACTGTTTTTGTGCTGTATATTATAATGAAGAAAGTGCTACTTTTTTTACAGCATTTTGTACAATTGCACCCTTACTACTTTTCTGAACGCTCATTAGATACATTTAAAGGGTATCGCTGTACCTGTAATATCAATATCTGTTAACCGTTTTGATTGTACATTTTTCTTTTCCCTGGTGAAATGAAGAAGCCGTTCCCTATATCGGAGTTTACAGCTTTACCTGAGTCCGGGAATATTATGGAAGCGCCAATAATAGGATCACCTGCCTCATTATTTGTTATTTTATCCGAAACGTTTTGCAATACCCGACGCTTGTAATAAAAATTGCAAAAAAGAATTACCATTGAAAGTAGCTACACATTGATTACACAATTGCATTATCCACAACCACGCAAATCGAAACTTCCCCATATATAATCACCGGAATAAGGGTAGTATTTCCAATATTTAGCCGAGGCAAGGAATCCGTTTTTAAAACGAGTCCGCACAATCTCAAAAAAAGCGCTCAACTCTTTCATAATGAATAAAAAAGAGCAAAAATCGGCATGAACCTTTTTTACTTGAATAGTATAAAATGATTATCTGATCGTTAGAGGATTATACCTTTCATATTAATTAATTATTAATTTTTAAAGCTTTTGGTAAGCACCGAAAGGCAACCATAACTTCGCTGCGATTAATACATAATTATATGGCTTCTCTTAATTCAATTTTAAAAATATTCCTGCCAAAAGATCGTGTGTTTTTTGATCTTTTCGAAAGCGTGGCGGGAAATGTGGCTTTGATTGGTTCCAGGCTAAAAGAAATGGTTTCTGAAACTGATTTTGATAAAAGAGCAACTATTCTGGCACAAATTGAAGACCTTGAACATGTAAATGATGATCTTACTCATCGCATCTTTACAGAATTGGGCAGAAATTTTATTACTCCTTTTGACCGGGAGGATATACATTACCTGGCTTCTGCACTTGATGATATTGCCGATTATGTATATGCTTCTGCCAAAAAAATCAATTTCTACAGGGTGAACCCCAATGATATGGGTATAAAGAAACTCGCAGAAATGATTGAGCAGGGTACGCTGCATGTAAGCAAAGCTGTAATTGAATTGCGCAACATGAAAAATATGCGGCAGGTTACAGAGGCATTGGTAAAAATTAATAGCATGGAAAACCAGGCGGATGATGTGTTTGATATGAGTATCGAAAGACTGTTTGCTACTGAACCAGATGCAAAAGAGGTAATCAAGAAAAGAGAAATATACCAGGTATTGGAAATAGCAACCGATAAATGTGAGGATGCCGGAAATGTGATTGAATCTATAATTATTAAATACGCTTAAAATAATTAGTTGGTTTGCAAATATGCTGATATCAATTTATAATGCCTCATCACATTTGCATATTAACCAATTAGCACACTTTTTATGACGGCTTTTCTCATTATCATTATAGCGCTGGCTCTGATTTTCGATTATATCAATGGTTTTCATGATGCGGCCAACTCAATTGCTACGGTCGTTTCCACAAAAGTACTCACCCCATTCCAAGCTGTTTTATGGGCCGCTCTGTTCAATTTCCTTGCCTTTTTTATTTTTAAAGACCACGGCGTAGCTAATACTATTTCAAAAACAGTTAAACCGGATTTTATAACACTGCCCGTTATATTCTCAGGGCTTGTCGCGGCTATTTTATGGAATCTGTTAACCTGGTGGCTTGGTATTCCTTCATCATCTTCGCATACGTTAATTGGCGGATTTGCCGGTGCAGCTATCGCTCACGCCGGTACATTCAGTTCTATTAATTCTGAACCGGTTATTAAAACGGTCAGTTTTATCTTTCTAGCCCCTCTTGTAGGAATGATAATGGCTTTTGTCATTTCAGTCTGGTTTATTAATTCTTTTAAAAAGGGTATCGGACCAAAGTTATTTTCAATTGCAATTATTATCCTTGTTATCGTCTTCTTATACAATACGCTTGAACTGAACCCTAAAAACCTTCAATCTCACTTTGAATCTTATATTCTTAAAGTAATTTTCTACTCGAAAAATTTTAAATGGATTTTATTAGGATTGATCCTTATGATCATGGCGGTTTTTTCGCTCTATCTCAGCAACCTGAATGCCCATCGTGCCAATGCATGGTTTAAAAGATTACAATTAGTTTCTTCAGGAGCTTTCAGCCTGGGCCATGGTGGAAATGATGCACAAAAAGTAATGGGTATAATAACAGCAGCGCTTATTTCCAGTGGTTCTATCACAAGCTTTGAGCAAATGCCGGTGTGGGTGCCGCTTTCCTGTTACACAGCTATCGCACTCGGTACTATGAGCGGAGGCTGGAAAATTGTAAAGACAATGGGAACAAGGATTACCAAAGTAACCCCATTTGAAGGAGTAGCAGCAGAAACTGCCGGAGCGATCACCTTATTCATTACAGAAAATCTTAAAATACCTGTCAGTACTACGCATACAATAACAGGATCAATTATAGGAGTAGGTGCAACCAAGCGATTATCAGCTGTACGCTGGGGCGTAACAGTAAACCTGCTTTGGGCCTGGATACTCACAATTCCCGTAAGTGGTTTATTAGCAGCGGGAGTGTATGCAATTGTTCATCTCTTTCTTTAAAATTTTTTCCTCATTTTTGCCAAACCATTTAAATACCTGGCATGGCAAAAATCTTAGTTACTGGTGGTTGTGGATATATAGGAGCACATACAATTATTGACCTCATCGAAAATGGATTCGAGGTAATTTCAGTAGATGATAATTCAAGGTCAAATCCCCGCATTCTCGAAGGGGTAGAAAGAATTACAGGTGTAAAAATCAAAAACTATAAAGTTGATCTCTGTGATTTTGATGATACTTTTGCCATTTTCCAGGAAAATGAAGATATACTGGGAATCATTCATTTTGCAGCCTATAAAGCTGTAAACGAATCAGTAGAGAAACCATTGATGTATTTTGAAAACAACATCAATTCCCTGATTAATGTGCTGAAGTGTGTACAGGAATTTAAAATTCCCTGGTTTGTTTTTTCTTCTTCCTGTACAGTTTATGGCAATCCTGATCACATCCCGGTAACTGAACTAACACCACCCAAACCTGCTGAATCACCTTATGGCTACACCAAACAAATGGGTGAGCAAATTGTAAATGAGTTTTCAAAAAGCTTTCCTGCTCAGTGTATTTTACTCAGATATTTTAACCCGGTAGGTGCCCATCCATCAGCAATAATAGGTGAAATGCCAATTGGTAAACCACAAAATCTTGTTCCTGCCATTACCCAAACAGCGATTGGCAAAATAACAAAGATGTACGTTCATGGCAGCGATTATGATACAAGAGATGGGTCCTGCCTACGCGACTTTATACATGTATGCGATATCGCCCATGCCCATACGCTGGCAATAAAATATCTGCAGCAAGCAAAAAGCAATGTTCGCTGCGAAGTATTTAATCTTGGAACTGGTAATGGCGTTACTGTACTCGAAGCAATAAAGGCTTTTGAAAAAGTAAGCGGCGTAAAATTGAACTATGAAATAGGCCCACGCCGGCCAGGGGATGTTATTGCAATCTATGCGAATAACGATCTTGCCCGTAAAGTATTGGGCTGGAACCCGAAATACACATTGGATGAAATGATGGCTACAGCCTGGAAATGGGAAGAGCGATTAAAAGCAGATAACACTATTTTTTCCGGTAAACCAAAAGAGTTGAACTAAATTCTAGAATTTATACGTCCTTTATTGTTTGACGCTTAGTATTAGAAACTTTAAAACTCTGAACTCATAAACTTATTGGTTTATCTTAATTTTGCCCACCAACTTTAATACATGCTAAAAGACATTCAGTCAACAGGAAATAAAGATACACGCAGTGGTTTTGGCGACGGGATCGCTGAAGTAGCAAGAAAGAACTCAAATGTTGTTGCCCTGACAGCGGATCTTGCAGGCTCCCTGAAATTGCAACAATTTATAAAGGAGTTTCCGCAACGGTTTATACAGTGTGGTATTGCTGAAGCTAATATGATTGGTATTGCTGCCGGCATGACAATCGGGGGTAAAATCCCTTACACAACAACCTTTGCTAACTTTTCTACAGGACGCGTATACGACCAGATACGTCAAAGTGTAGCTTATAGCGGTAAAAATGTAAAAATTTGCGCTTCGCATGCAGGTTTAACATTGGGAGAAGATGGAGCTACTCACCAGATATTGGAAGATATCGGGCTAATGAAGATGTTGCCTGGAATGACTGTAATTGTTCCCTGCGACTACAATCAAACCAAAGCAGCAACAATTGCAGTTGCGGATTATGTTGGCCCTGTTTATCTCCGTTTTGGTCGCCCGGTATGGCCCATCTTTACAAAGGTTGAAGATTTTGTTATTGGCAAAGCACAATATTTTTCAGAAGGAAAGGATGTAAGCATTTTTGCCTGCGGGCACATGGTGTGGAATGCAATCCAGGCCGGAATAATTTTACAGGATAAAGGCATTAGTGCTGAAGTAATAAATATCCATACTATTAAACCAATCGATGAAGAAGCAATTATCACTTCATTAAGCAAAACAAGATGTGCCGTTACTGCAGAAGAGCATAATATTATTGGCGGATTGGGGGATGCCGTAGCACAGGTTGCAGCCAAAAGTATTCCTACACCGATTGAATATGTTGGCACAAAAGATACATTTGGTGAGAGTGGTACTCCCAAAGAGCTATTAAAAAAATATGGCCTGGATATACCAGATATCGTGGCTGCAGCAGAAAAAGTAATCCTAAGAAAGAAAGCTTAAAAAAAAGTTTATAATATTTAAGCAGGTTCATTTACAAATTGAGCCTGCTTTTTTATTTTTATAGGTATAAATTTGAACAAGCTGATAGTTTCAATTATTCCAATACTTTCCAAAGCCACAACATGCAGTTAACTGTTACCAGTGATAGTGAGTTATTAGTGCAATTCCGTAACCCTGTTACAAAAGAAAAGGCTTTCACCTCGATCATAAAAAAATACCAGGAAAAACTGTATTGGCATGTACGCAGAATGGTGGTTGACCATGACGATGCTAACGATGTATTACAAAATGTTTTCATCCGTGTATGGAATGGACTGGAGAATTTTCGGGAGGACAGCCAATTATATACCTGGCTATACCGCATTGCGACTAACGAAACCTTGACTTTTCTTGAACAACAAAAAAAGCGAACATCTGTTAGCTTAAGTGACGTTGAAAGTGGTCTCAGCAATAAAATAAAGGCTGATAAATATTTTGATAGTAATAAACTGGAATGGAAACTTCAGTTAGCAATCCAGCAATTACCTGAAAAGCAAAGGGTTGTATTTCAGTTAAGATATTATGATGAAATGCCCTATGAAGAAATGAGCAGGGTATTAGAAACCAGCGAAGGGGCACTGAAAGCAAGCTATCATCATGCAGTCAAGAAAATTGAAGATTACATCAAAAATCATTAAACTTTCAGGAGCGAAAATCGTCTCATCTACAGTTAAATGGAAAGAAAAGAGACCATACAGGAATTAAAGGATTTAAACAGCATTCTCTATAATGCTCCGGCAGGAAACATTTATACTGCTCCGGCTGGCTATTTTGAAGGGTTTGCAGGTCTTGTGTTAAATCGTATTAAAGCATTAGATGCTTTTGATTCGAAGCAGGAGCTGAGTCATTTGTCACCCTTTATAGCTTCATTAAAGAAAGAAAACGTTTATTCCGTTCCGCAAGGATATTTTACTGACTTAGCTGAATCGTTGATGACAGGAATCAGAGTTCATGAGGATTATCTGACTGCGAATGAAGAATTACTATCGCTTTCCCCGTTGTTGAGCAGCATAAATAAACAAAACCTTTATTCGATTCCTGACAGCTATTTTGAAAATTTTGGAAAGGATGTTAATTTAAAAACCGAGAGTAAGCCACTGGCTAAAACCATTTCATTGGTTAGCCGTAAATGGTTCCGTTTTGCCGCGGCTGCTGTGGTTATAGGTTTTGTTGCGCTAACCGGAATTTCTCTATTCTTCAATAAGAGCGCTGTTTCGGTTTCTAACCCACATGAGTGGGTAAAGGCAAATATGAAAAAAGTAAGTACTGACGATATTAATACCTTTATTCAGCCCGTAGATGATCAGTCCGTTACTAATGCGACTGCATCTGCGAAAACAACGGATATAAACGAACTGATGAAAGATGTATCAGACAAGGATATTCAGAATTTCCTGAACGAAACTACTGTTGCCGAGGACAACAATGAAGATCTTTTATTGAACTAGGTCAATATGAAAAAAATTTTACTTATATCATTCTTTCTTTTTTCATTTACCGGATTTAAACTATATGCCCAGGACGATGATGCCGGCAATGAAAAAATCCGGGACAAAATGAATGAGTTTATTCAGCAGCGTTTAAATCTCTCAAAAGCTGAAGCTGAAAAATTCAGCCCTGTTTTTCTTCGCTATTTCCATGAATGGAGAACAACTTTAAGAACTACCAAAGATGAGCCTGTCTTAATAAGGGAGCAAAAGATCGTAGATTTACGATTAAGATACAGGGATCAGTTTAAAGGAATAATCGGGGACAAAAGAAGCAACGAAGTTTTTGATCATCAACGGACATTTATAAAAGAGATGAGAAATTTAAGGCAGGAACGCCTCGAAAGAAATGACCCTATCCGTACAAGAAAAAATCGTTGATAATACAATAAAGAAATAATTCTGTAAATGAGTTTTTAGTATATCTTTGAACTTGGTGTTTTTCATAGGTTAGCAACGGCCGGCTCTTTCCAGAGCGGGCCTTTTTTTTAAATACCAATAAACCTAATAGGGGCTAATTAGTATAAAACGGCGTCTTAATGTCATGATAAAATAAATATTTCCAACCTTCTTCCCTTCCTGTGTCCCACCATTTCGCCCTCAGATCTGCTGCTTTCTTTCCATCATAATCATACTTGGCTACAAAGCGATGCTTCATTTGCCCTAATTGTGGTGCATCATCGGCCCCAAAGAAAATAATTTCATCCTCGTCTCTGATCCAGAATACCTGGTGAAAAGGAGAATGGGCCCCGGTGATTTCATAGGAAATATAACTATCGATATCTCCCTTATCATCGTTCAGTAAAAAGACCTGCTTTGATTCTTTTAATATTTCCAGCTCGTGTGGAATATAAGAAGGAAAACCTTTTTCAAATGCAAAGTCCAATTCTCTTTGTTGCACATAATAGGTTGCATGGGGAAAGCTCAATTCTTTCAAACTGCTTAGTCTATCTTCGATACCGACAGCTCCGGCATGATCCTTATGCAAATGGCTCATTAATACCTTCGTGATATTTGCAGGATTCACACCTGCATTTTTCAAATTTTGATGTATTTGCAAACTACCGTTTTTTTCAAAACCAAGCCCTGTGTCTAACAGCAGCACATCTCTTGAAGTGATAATCACAAAAGGTTGCACTTCTACCAGCAAACTACCGGTTGATCTGGCTTGCAGATCATCTTTACTTTTATCAAACGGAACAAAAAGTTTGGATTTATCTATTGTAAAGCTGCCTTCTGAAAGAGGAATTATTTTCATACCGAATAATACATCATGAACGTTGTGTTCACTAATGCCACTAATTTACGCCAATGAACTTTAATAAATGGATAAGGATATCTCCATTAGCTTAGATTAGCCTAATATGCACTTCTTAGCGCAAAACCATCTGCCGGTCTGCATCCAACCGGATCAAAATAAAAAGAAGAATAGTAAATGTAATTAATGAGGTACCTCCGTAGCTTATAAACGGTAAAGGTATACCGATAACTGGCGCCAGGCCCACAGTCATGGCAACATTGATAGCAATATGGAAGAAAAATACCGCTGCCACTCCATATGCATAACAACGGCTGAATACACTCCGCTGTCTTTCAGCAATGAAAACAATCCTGAAAAGAAGAATAAGGTATATGGCTAATAATATAAAACTGCCGGTAAATCCAAACCCTTCTCCGATTGTACAAAAGATAAAATCCGTTCTTTGTTCCGGTACAAAATCATAACGGGTTTGTGTTCCCTTCAATAAACCTTTTCCAAATGCTCCGCCACTACCTATTGCGATCTTGGATTGCTTTACATTATAATCTGCTGTGTTCTTATTAGTAGGCGTTGATTCTTCGTCTCCGGTAGCCGCCTTGATATACTCGGCTGGTACATCTTTGCCAATTGTACTGTATATTCTTTCAATCTGGTGTTTTTGTAAAACATGCTTGAAAATAAAAGGCACTCCAAATCGCTGTACACCTACACAAATAAACCAGATAATAACAATGCCTATTAATAAACTCCTGTTTCTCTTTACCTGCTTCCTTAAAATATAAACAGTTACTCCTGCAATTATTGTCAGGATAATTGCCAATGTATTTTTCTCAAGTAATAAAGTAGC
>JAFDYH010000132.1:16025-19621 GCA_018267535.1 Bacteroidota bacterium | reverse complement strand
GGTAGCAACGTAATTCCTGCTGCAATTAGCTGCGACCGTGTTTTTGTAAAATCAATATCCGGTAAGGAAAGATATTTAGCCAGGGCCAGACAAACACAGATTTTACAAAACTCTGCCGGTTGAAAATTAAAACCGCCGAAACGGATAATGGACTCCGTTCCTTTTACACGAGAGTGTAAAGGAAACACTAATAAAAGCAACACTATTCCTAATACATACCAAAGATTTGCTGTTGCTGTAAAAAATTTACTATCCGTAAGCAGTATAAATAAAGCTAATATTGCTGCGGCAACAAAAAAGTAGAATTCTTTACTATAGTCTGTTTTAAACCGGAAAAAGCTTTGTAAAATAGGATCACCCTCTTTATAGGTTGCAGCAAAAATAGCTGTAATTCCAACTGCTACCAGGAAAAGATATATCCAGACAAGCAGCCAGTCAATGCCTTTTGATATTGTTGCGTTCCGTTGGTTCATATGTTAATCAGCGCATTGCTGTTCGTCTTTGTTTTTTATCATTCAGTAGTGCCAGTATTGAATTACGCTGCGCTGAAGCATTGCCGGGAGTTTTATTTTCTTTCCTTGCCTTAATTAAAGGAGTATTCACTTTTACATACTTCTCAATATAGCTGCTATCCTTTGTCATTTCAAACCATTTGAAAGCACGGATAGAATCATCTTTGAATTGCTCTCTTGTAAGATAAGAAGGCATAAGATTAGCGGCTGCTATACGGTCTACTTCTTTTACCCTGTCCGCTCTCAAGCTATCTGTTAAATATTTTTCGATCATCAGGTAGGCCATCGGACCGGCCCAGGTTGCTCCAAATCCCCCATTCTCAACAATTACAGCTATAGCAATTTTTGGATCCTCCCTTGGGGCGAAGCAAACAAATAAGGAGTGATCCTTCAACTGAACCACTTTACCATCAATTACCTTTTTATTTTCCGCTGTACCTGTTTTTGCACAAATATTAATACCGGGTATTTTAGGCAAGCCACGTGCAGTGCCTTTTACCGTTACATCTTCCATACCATCAATAACAATATCATATGTCGCATCCGGAATATGTGTTAATACTTCATGTTTCTTTCTGAACTTTTTTACCAATGAACTATCTGCTTCTGTTTCATTATCAATCGACTTCACAAAATGGGGAATATAATAATATCCTTTGTTAGCCACAATGCAGATGGCATTTGCTATTTGAAGTGGAGTTACCAATAATTTATCCTGTCCAATACCAAGACCACCACCAACCATTGTACAGGAATTCCACTGCCCGCGGTATTCTTTATCGTAGGCGGTTGTATCGGGTATATTTCCACCATCTTCACTTACAAGGTCAACGCCGAGCCGATGCCCATATCCAAAAGCATTACAGTATTCTTTCCATTTGGTTATTCCTGTTCTTGGACTTCTATAAGCAGGGTTGTCGATTGTCCTTTTCAAAATTTCACTGAAATAAGAATTGCAGGACCAGGCGATTGCCGTTCTCATATCTTTTGCATGACCTGGCATTTTTTCAGTGCACTTTAATGGGCGTTTGCAACCGTAATAGGCACCATTACAAACTACACCAAATTCCGGGGTTATTACTCCTTCATCCAATGCAATCAATGCCCCGAGGGGTTTATAAGTAGAACCGCCGGGATACTGTCCTTTAATGGCACGGTTAAATAATGGTCGGCTTACATCCAAAAGCATCTTACCGTAGTTCTTCCTTTTGTTCGGACCGGTTAAATCATTGGGATCATAATCAGGACCGGAAGCCATAGCCAATATACCGCCTGTCTTTGGTTCAATGGCGACAATTGCCCCGGTTTTCCCCGTCAATAATTTTTCTGCCAGCTCCTGTATATCTACATCAATATAAGTTCTGAGGTTACGCCCTGCAATTGCGGATGTGTCGGATGATCCATTTTCCCATCTTCCAACCAGCCGGTTTTTATTATCCTTTATCCAATACTGAATTCCCCTGGTTCCCCGCAATGCTTTTTCATAATACTGTTCCAGGCCGCTTTTACCCACATAGTCTCCAGGTTGATAATAACCATTGGAGCGGTTGATCATTGCCGTATCTACTTCATTAATATATCCCAGAATATGGGCAGCGGAATTGAAGGGGTATTTTCTTACCGGTCTTTCCTGTAAAAAGAAACCATTACCAAAGCGCCAGATATTTTCATCCAATCTTGCATATTTCTCCGGAGTCAATAAATCTTCGAATACTGATGGCCGGTAGGGTCCATTACGAAACTTAGCATTCAGTACCCGTTTGCGGAACTCTGTTGTATCTATTTCCAGTAGTTGGCATATAAGCGTTGTATCTACCCCTTTTACTTCCGATGGTGTCACCATCAGGTCAAACATCATTGTATTATTAAGTATCGCTTTATTTTTTCTGTCGAAAATGATGCCACGGGAAGGATAGATTCTTTTTTCAAAAATGGCATTTTCATCAGCCATTCTTTTGTATTTACCCGATATCACCTGCAGATGAAATAATTGGGAAATAATTATTAAAAAGGTCAGCAAAAAGATGAGGCGGATAATACGGCTCCTTGACTGGTTAAACACAGGCATACGTGAAACTGGAAAATTTCATCAAAACTACAATGCAAATACCCTTTTGCACCCTTTTACCTGAAAATTTATGAAAGATTTTTTACCCGCCATAAAGGCACCGGTTTACGCTGTATTTGTACGGAATTTCAGCTTGCGCGGGAATAAAAGCTCGATTGTAAAAATCAGCAGCATACTGATTGCTGTACAGGCCAGTACCCGGAGAATAAACTCAAAAAAACCACCAAACTCCAGAAATTCCAGGAAACCCAGGTAGCCATGATGGAAAAACGTCAGAATTAAGGCATATACTGAATAAGGAGCCCAGCCCATTGCTTTTGGCGAAGGCTCTCTGTAGTTAAACTCTGAGCTATCTTTCGGCGTAAGTATACCAATGACAAAGGGGCGCAGGTAAGCAACTAATGTACAGGCCGCCGCATGCAAACCCATGGTCATAGTAAAATAGTCTAATGAAAGGCCCATCAGAAAACCAAGCAATAATAAACCGATGCGCGGAACTGAGAAAGGTAACCAAAGTATAAACAGGTAATAAATATAAGGCGTAATAAACCGGTGCAGGTGCGGTATTTTATTCAACACATATACCTGTATTAACAGGAATAAGCAAAACCGGATTATATTTCTTACTAAATCGCTCAATGTTTTTTAATTCATTTTAGAATTGGCAGTTTACCGTTTCATTCTCAACGGCTGGCTGATAATTATTTTTTCTCTTCAATTTTCTTCTTTGTATCGGCCGCCAGCTTTACCTGTTCATCTCTCTGTAAATTTTCTATGGCAAACACCTGTTGCAGGTTATAAAAATTGGCTGCCGTCTTTACTTTCAATACATAAAAAGTCGTGCTGTTATCAGGTACAATCTCGGCAATAGTGCCAATCATATAGCCGGGCGGAAAATTATAGGAATATATACTTGTAACAACAGTATCTCCTATTTTTACTTCAATACTTTTCGGTAAATTTTTCAGCGTTACATAACGAGGATCTTTTGCATCCCATTCAATGGTTCCAAACTC
>JAFDYH010000132.1:0-15942 GCA_018267535.1 Bacteroidota bacterium | reverse complement strand
CTGAAGTTGGGGCTTACGTTCACGACTACGCCAATAGCGCTACCGTCAGAACTGATTACAGCCATATTATCCTTTATTCCCTGGTTTGCCCCGCGGTTAATCTGCACATAGTTTCGTTCTGAGTTTACAGAATTATCGACTACCCGTGCGGGATAATATAAATAACGGCGAAATCCTGGCAAGGTATCATATTTTGTAGTATCAGTAACCTGTTTTACAGAACTATCCAAAGTAGAATAATCAGACCGCAGAAGGTTAAGCAATGAATCGTTCATTTTATGCACCCTTGCATTTTCTTCTTTTAAATGAAAGTACTGGTCAACAGTTGCATATTTGGAATTACTCCAACCGGTGATTTCATTTGCAATACCCAGCCCTACAGCCCGGTGAAAACGATTATAGGTGAATAAAAACCATAAGGCTATAACCTGCAAAGCAAGAAAGAAAAGGAAAGTGAAATAACGACGAATGAAAAGAAATACGTTACGCAAATGACGAAGAATTTAATATCCCTGCAACTTCAAAACTAAAACAGAAACAGGATATTGTTCACCTATGAATTTTTAACGCATTACAAACGGGTAACGATCATAATTTTTTAATGCAATGCCAGTTCCCCTTACGACACTTTTCAGCGGATCATCTGCTACATGTACCGGCAGTTTTATTTTTTGACTAAGCCTTTTATCTAAACCGCGAAGCAAAGCACCACCTCCCGTGAGGTATAATCCACGGCGGTAGATATCTGCAGCCAGCTCGGGCGGCGTTTGTTCCAGCGCTTTCAGGATCGCTTCTTCAATTTTGAAAATACTTTTATCCAGCGCTTCCGCTATTTCCTGGTAACTCACCATTATTTGTTTAGGAATACCGGTAACAAGGTCGCGACCGTTTACAGGAATATCATCGGGCGCATTTTCAAGGTCCTTCATGGCCGCCCCGATATTGATTTTTATCTGCTCCGCAGTTCGTTCACCAATTAAAAGGCTATGGTAACGGCGTAGCGCTTCCATAATATCAGCAGTAAATTCATCGCCGGCAATACGGATAGACTGGTCGCAAACAATGCCAGCGAGGGCAATCACCGTAATGCCCGTTGTACCGCCGCCGATATCTATGATCATATTTCCTACAGGCTCTTCTACATCAATGCCAATACCCAGCGCAGCAGCCATAGGTTCATGTATCAGATAAACTTCTTTGGCACCTGCCTGCTCTGCACTATCCCTTACTGCTCGTTTCTCAACCTCGGTAATCGATGAAGGAATACAAATCATCATACGCCAACTTGGGGGAAAAAGGGGCTTTTTGGGATAGATCATTTTGATCATTTCCCTTATCATCAGTTCGGCAGCATTAAAATCAGCGATTACCCCGTCTTTCAGCGGACGTACGGTCCGGATGCTTTCATGTGTTTTTTCATGCATCATCAGCGCCCTTTTGCCCACAGCCAGCACTTCTTTGGGGTTGTTCCGGTTCAGGGCCACGATACTCGGCTCATTTACCACCACCTCATCATTATGTATTATCAGGGTATTTGCGGTACCCAGATCGATAGCAATCTCTTGTGTAAACCAATTAAATAGTCCCATTTTCCGGATTGGATTTAAGTCGTGTGCAAAGTACGAGGAAATAATTTGAAATAACAAAGAGCAGCTTTCATAGTCAAACACTGTTTGTTAAAGCACAGCAGCAGTTATTTTCAGTATTATTTTAATCGTGTCAATGTTTTCTGGTGTAACTAAATATTTCCCAAATAACGTATTCCTGCGCTATTTATTACAATCAGGGTAGGGAACTGTATGTAAAATTCCCCGATTCAATAGCCCAGGGTTTCCGGGTTCCTCCCACCCTATTTTACCTTTTACCAGCTTTCAGCTTAACATCTTCCCTGCAGGAAATATTGCGGATTGTTGTTACCCGTCAAATCAAAGCCCGGTTAGCCTGGTACAAAATTACGCTGTAGCATCTCCCATACATATGTACTACCTCTGTTCGCTATCAGTAAAAGAGGAGTGACAATTTATTTATACTCCTTTTTACACTGTTGCAAAGCCAAGCTTCTTTTCCATTTCTGTACTCAAAACAGGTAATCTTCTTCTTTCAACCAGGAAGCTATTTAACTGTGCAATTTCTTTAAATATGTAGTGCTTTTCTGCAGCCGCACGGAGATAGTCTCTTCCCGTACTACCGCCGGTGCCGATTCTGGTTCCAATCATCCGGTGAACCATATTCATATGACGGTATCGCCAGGAACTTAACTGTACATCTATCTCCAATAAAGTATTGAGCAATTGAAAGGGTAATTGCAATAATGGGTAACCGCGGTACAGGGAAATAAACAAAGCAGCCCTGGAAGCAGATGAAGAAAGCGAACGGGCAGAACCCGCTACAGATCCACTCATAAATATTTCATCAAAAGTGTTGAGATTATTCTTTTCTTCCTTTGAAAGGCTTAATTCATACTGACGGCGATAAACAACCCAGAAATCTTTTTCCTCTTTAAAAAAGGGAAGCCGCTCCAGCCAATTATTAACAAGATCCAATAATGACTGGCCACTTTCAGCCTCTTTTATAATTTTTACCTGCTCTTCTCTTAATTGCGAAGTATAGTATTCTTTTCCATAGCGGTTTTCAAATTTCAGTCCAAGCTTCGCTTCCAGCTCTTTAAACTGCCAGCTTTGAAATCCGGATGCTGGTCTAAGCATATCCCTGAAATCAAGGAAGTCCATCGGTGTCATTGTCTCCATAATGTCAACCTGGTGAACAAGTACTTGCAGAATTGTTACTATTCTTTTTAACCGATGAACTACAGTTTGCAGTTCCGGTGAATTATCATTCAATACCGGTTTCTGCATAATGCCGACTACAGAATTTACTTCATAGTGCAGTTGCTTAAACCATAATTCATAGGCCTGGTGAATGACAATAAACAACATCTCGTCGTGAGCCGGTAATTGAAGCCTATCGCTTTCAGGAAACTGGGCGTCCAGAATTTTATCTAATTGAAGATAATCGTGATAGTGAATTTCATCAGCCATAAATATCCGATGATTTGATTGGTAAATTGTTCAATGAATATTCCGTATGCCCATCAACAATTTAGCCAGTAGAAATCCAAAGTCAATTATTATTTAAACTCATACCCAATATCATTCCGGTAATACATTCCGTCAAACTGAACGTAACTCAGCATATCCAAAGAAGTATTCACTGCTTCATCAATATTTTCGCCGTATGAAGTAATACATAATACGCGACCACCGTTCGTTACGATGGTTCCATCTTTTTCTTTTGTACCTGCCTGGAAAAGTAAAGAGCTTTTACCAAAATTTTCATTAAGCCCTTTTATTTCAACTCCTTTTTGATAAGCCAACGGATAGCCTTTACTAACCGCCATTACTGTAACAGCCGAACGAGGATCTGCCCGGAGTTCAACTTTATCCAATTCGCCATTGAAAGTAGCAACAAATAAGTCAACAATATCGTTTTTGAGACGAGGAATAACAACCTCTGTTTCCGGATCGCCCATGCGGCAATTATATTCAATAACATAAGGATCATCATTCACACTTATCAATCCAAAAAACACAAATCCTTTATAATTTATTTTTTCTTCGTACAATCCATTGATGGTAGGCTTTACTACCTGTTCCTCTACTTTCTTCATAAAATCAGCAGTAGCAAAAGGCACCGGGCTTACAGCGCCCATACCCCCTGTATTCAAGCCCGTATCCCCTTCACCTATTCTTTTATAGTCTTTTGCTTCCGGCAAAAGAATATAATGCTGGCCATCAGTAAGAGCAAATACACTTAATTCAATTCCTTCTAAAAATTCTTCCACAACAACTTTCTTACTGGCATCCCCGAATTTGGACTGCTGAATCATTAATTCAAATTCAGCTATTGCTTCCACATGATTATGACAAATCACTACTCCTTTACCAGCGGCAAGGCCATCAGCTTTTAATACAATGGGCAAAGAGTGCTCCTGCAAATAAGCTACCCCCTCTTCATAATTTTCCAAAGTGAACTCTCTATACCCTGCCGTAGGAATATTATGCCTTTGCATAAATGCTTTTGCAAAAGCTTTACTGCCTTCGAGCATGGCACCTTGCTTAGAAGGTCCAACAAAATATATATTTTGTAATTCTTCTTTTTCGTTAAAATAGTCGCATAGGCCATTAACCAGTGGCTCTTCAGGCCCCACAACCACCATTTCTATTTTTTCATCAATGCAGAATTTGCCTATTGCGTCGAAATCACTGATATCAATTGCTACATTTTTTCCGAGGCGTGCCGTACCAGGGTTACCCGGTGCGATATACAATGGGTTAGTCCAAACGCTTTGATTAATTTTCCATGCTAATGCATGTTCACGGCCACCAGAGCCTAACAAAAGGATACGCATGATTTTATACAATTGGTTTTATAAATATCATTGCGAATATCGGGGTATTATATTAAAGGCGGCATCAAATATGTAAGATAATTGAAAGTTCTTTTGTTATTATCCTGATTACTGGCTTATCCTGCCGATTGTACGTAGTTTTTTTCGGGTATTTTCTTTGCTACAAAAAGATATATAATTATAAACACTGCCAGTACCTTAATAAAAAACCAATAATAAGAGGCGCCTTCAAGATTTGAAAAGAATCCTTTTGATGCAATACTACCATTTATAAGTGTATCGAAATAATTTCCGATAGATATACCTAAAAGATATAAGGCACTCATCGTGCTTTTCATATTAGGTGGCGACTGTGTATACGCATATTCCAAACAAGTAACAGATACCAATATTTCTGACATTGCCAGGAGGATATAGGCCAATATCTGCCACCATACAGAAGGGTGTCCGCCTTTATCGATGTTTTGCTGAACCATTGCAATAACAACAAAACATATTCCTATTAATAAAAGCCCGGTACCAATTCTCTTTAATGGAGTTGTCTTTATACCTATTCTTTCAAAAAAAGGAAAAATAGCATATGTGAATACAGGTGTGAGCGCTACAACAAACAAAGGGTTTATAAAATTAACCTGCTGCGCCAGTATATTTATTCCAAACCCGAGATGTAAATCCAGTTTGGTGGCCTGTAAAATCCATTCAGAAAGGTTTTGGTCCCACATAGCCCAATAGATAGGTGTAAATGCGAATACGGCTAATATCCGGTATACTGCCTGTACACCATCAATGGCCTGTGCTGAATATTTTTCACCAACGGCCTGCCATACGGTTTGTCCCGGTTTTCTTGAAAATAGTTTTTGAATCGCATACAGTGATATACTTACAAAATTTTCTTTTTTGGGGCCTGAAGGCGGCACTTTTACATATTTTTTTCTTCCCAACCAGAATATTATTGTCGCAATACACATTAATATCCCCGGAACACCAAATGCTACGCCCGGTCCAAATCGATTATACAGGATAGGAACAAAAATTGGCGATAAAGTACCGCCAACATTAATAGCTACGTAAAACCAGCCATACATCTTCGATAATAAATGCTGATTGGTTTTATCAAACTGGTCACCAACATTGGCAGACACACAGGACTTTATACCACCAGCTGCAATGGCCACAACCACTAACCCTGTAACAAACAAAGTAAGATTATGGGTTGATAGCGCCAGTATCAATGTACCGAGGGAATAAAAAATAGAAACGTAAAGAATTACTTTGTATTTACCAAAGAACCAATCGGCGGCGATACCGCCAATCATTGGCATAAAGTAAGCGAGTGTTACAAACAAATGTGTCAATTCATTCGCTTTTGCATCAGCGATAGTACTGAGTGCGGGATTAGCAGCAGGATTGAAAAAATAAGCGACCAGAAAGACTGTTAATATAGAACGCATACCATAAAAACTGAATCGCTCCGCGATTTCATTTCCCATAATAAACGGTATCGCTTTGGGAAATTTTCCTTTGGGTTGTTTATCTGCCATAACCTGTAAAAAGATTAAAGATAAAAGAAAAATGTTGCGGTCATGCCTAATACTCATTTTTTCCTAACTTACCTCACTAAACTAAAAAACTGCTATGTCGCAAAAGAATTTTCAGCCATTTGTATCTCCGGAAACCAATATGGCAGAGTTCACAATCAAGTCCATTCTTACCGGCGCTGCATTCGGAATTATATTCGGGGCATCCACCGTTTATCTCGCATTGAAAGCCGGACTTACAGTTTCAGCGTCCATACCCATAGCAGTTATATCAATTACACTGGGAAGAAGATTTTTAAGGACAACCATCCTTGAGAATAATATTATTCAGACAACAGGTTCCGCAGGAGAAAGTATTGCGGGAGGTGTGGTTTTTACATTGCCGGGATTTCTTTTCTTAAGTGAAGCCAGCAGCGCCAACTATTTTAATTACTTCACCATTTTAATACTGGCGATTATCGGCGGGATGTTGGGCACATTAATGATGATACCCTTAAGAAGATCATTAATTGTAAAAGAACATGACACCTTACCTTACCCTGAAGGAACTGCCTGTGCATCTGTTTTAAAAGCAGGAGAAAAAGGAGGAGATTTTTCAAAAACCGCATTCATCGGATTATCTGTCGCATTTGTTTATGCTTCACTACAAAAACTATTTCATGTTGTGGCAGAAGTGCCTGCATTCATGACTAAACAAACACAAAAGTTTTTCCCTTCTGCAAAAATCAGTGGTGAGATAACGCCGGAATATCTTGGTGTTGGCTATATCATCGGACCAAAGATCGGAGGCATACTCGTTGCCGGTAGTGTATTAAGCTGGTTTGTATTCACCCCGTTGCTGGCAAGCCTCTTAAACGACAATGGAACGGTCATTGCATCGCAATTAGTGAAACTGGGTTACCTGCACGACCTTAACACTGCCGGTGGGCAAGGAGGATGGGATCCGGTAACAAAAACTTTTGCAGATTGGTCTGTTGCAATATACCGGGCGTATATACGGCAAATCGGAGCCGGTGCAGTTGCTGCCGGTGGATTTATAACATTGATTAAAACGATGCCGACAATTATATCTTCTTTCAAAGGAAGCATTAGTTCATTAAAAAAAGAGGGCCAGGAAGTTGGCTCATCATCAGCAATACCAAGAACGGAAAGAGACTTATCAATTAAAGTCGTGGGTATCGGTAGCCTTGCATTGGTTTTATTAATTGCCATACTGCCGAGTTCTTTAATACCGGGCAACTCTATTGCCAGTAAATTATTAATTGGTTTGCTTGTAATTATTTTCGGAGCCTTCTTTGTTACAGTAGCTTCCCGTATTGTTGGTTTGATTGGAACTTCGAATAGCCCTATCAGTGGCATGACTATCGCAACACTAATGGGAACCTGCCTGATTTTTATTGCTGTGAAATGGACGGGACATGTATATGAACCCATGGCCCTTGTTGTTGGTGGTATGATTTGTATTGCAGCAGCCAATGCCGGAGGTACTTCACAGGACTTAAAAACCGGGTACATTGTTGGCGCCACACCAAAAAACCAGCAGTTGGCGCTTTTTATCGGCGCTATCGTTTCTTCGTTTGCGATTGGCGCGACAATAAAAATACTGGATACACCAACTGCGGAGATGGCGGCACAGGGTATTCAACATGCTATCGGTACTGATCAATACCCGGCGCCACAAGGAACACTGATGGCAACATTAATAAAAGGAATCCTTTCATTTAACCTTGACTGGCAGTTTGTATTGGTAGGTGTATTTATCGCCATTGTGATGGAGCTATGCGGAATTAAAGCATTGAGTTTTGCAATTGGAATTTATTTACCGCTATCTACTACATTACCCATATTTATTGGCGGCGCTATCCGTGGTTTGGTTGATTGGAAAAATAAAAGAAAGAATATTCAATTGACTGCAGAAGAAGAAGATCTTGGAAAAGGAAATTTATTTGCAACAGGTTTAGTTGCAGGCGGGGCAATTGCGGGTGTGATAGTCGCATTCTTATCAGCAAGCGATAGTATAAGCAAAGGGTTAGCAAAAATAAATGCTGAACAAAGCCTTACAGGGTTATTGGGGGAAGAGGGTTATAAATGGTTGGGAGTAATTGTATTCGGATTGATGTGTTTAATACTCTATCGTGTTGCTATTGGAAGAAATAAATCGGTATAACAGAGGCTTTCTTTAAAATTTCTAAAGCACAATTACGAAATCAAATACAAAGAAGAGAATGCCCATAAAATCTTTGCATTCTTTGTGCCTTTGCTTGTAATATTTTATCAAATAAAACCAAGGTATTCATATTTCTTCCCCAATATTGCCTGATCATCAGCACCCAGCCATTTATTTAGTACAGACGCATACACGTTTTTAAAATCAACCTTGTATTTGAGATCGCCTTCGTCTAAATCATTCAGGTCGGGCATTGCATTCAATACTCCTTTTTGTTTTAGTCCGCCACTAATGAAAAACATATTATTTGCCGTACCATGATCTGTGCCTCCGCTTGCGTTCTGCTCCACCCTTCTGCCGAATTCTGAAAATGTAAACAGCAATACATCATTAAACCGGTTATTCTCTTTTAAATCTTTTGTAAAGACACCGATTGCTTCGTTCATTTCCGTGAATAACCTTTTCTGTTGTGCATCCTGGTTGACATGCGTATCAAAACTTCCGTGCGATAAATAATAAACCCTCGTATTGATATCAGAAAATAGCAGAGAAGCAATTGTTTTAAGGCTTTGCCCTATTTCAGTTTTCGGATAAACAGCAGATGAAGGATGAAATTTACTCTGCTCAAAAATATAATTGGCGGAAGATAATGTCTCTGCCATTGTTTTGTATAAATAATCTACGGTCTCCTCACCAGGCGCACCTCCTGCATGTTGCTTCAATACATCTTTAAAAAACCGTTCATTACTGGTACCAAATAAGCGCTTCGGATCCTTCATCGCTATTGCATTGGAAGCATCGCCTTTTAAGGCAAGACTCAATACATCATCTATTTCAAGTGCGTAGGTCGGTTTATCACAACCGTTGCATTGTGCATCGAGATAACGGCCTATCCATCCTGATGTTAGATATTCAGTGCTCTTACTGGCTGTTTGCCATATATCCATGCTGCGGAAATGAGAGCGGTCCGGGTTGGGATAGCCTACCGAATTCAATATTCCCAAACTGCCATCATCGAATAAATCTTTAAAAGACGTCAATGAAGGATGAAGGGCTGTTTCATCTGTTAAATGAAGACTATCATTTTTATCAATACCCAGTTTCGGCCTCGAACGATAATAGATATCATTGCGCATAGGTATCACCGTATTCAATCCATCATTGCCACCGCTTAACTGCAGTATCACAACAACTTTATTACCTGCGGGCACTTTATTTCCCGTTTCAATCGCTTTCAGAAATTTCGGCACCAGGAAAGACGCGGTTGCTAATGAACCCAGTTGTAAGAATTGTTTTCGTTTGATGAACATAAGATAAGCTTTAAGCTATAGGCTATACGCCATAAGCTATGAGATACAACTTATATTGAATATTATATCGAATGCTTTAAACATTACTTCTACTCCGGGCTACGCAGCATAAAGCCTATGGCTTATAGCCATTCAGCATAACTGATACTCGGGCGTACTCATCACCTGTATTGTTGCCGTTTTAATAAAATTTTCCCTGTTGCTGCTATCCGTATACTCTGTGATTATTTTATTTGCCACCCCTTTTTTTACTTCCAGTAAATTTTGTGAAATAATATCCACCAACTGTTCCCTTGCAATTCCATCAAAATTTTTCAAATAGGAGTTCCAATCAATTTCAGCGTCAATCGGCTTTCCCATTCTTCTGTTCAGTTTGTCATTTTTCGTATTCATTTTTGTTTCTTCTTCATCCTTTCTTCCCATCGTCTGGTCATCATCATCTTTTGGCTTTACATTCAGAATATCCGAATCATTAATCAATTGCGGGAAACGCATCCGCATCATTAATGTAGAGCTGTCAATCCAGGTTCTGCCACCAGGCCAACCAGCTACATTCGGCGGATAAAAAAGTATCTGTCCCAATAAGCGCTGCATTAATAACAAAGCCTGTTCATTTTGCAATTTCATTGGCAGCATTCGCTGGATACCAGTTATGAGTTCGACCGGTGATTTAATTCGGTTGCCAACATTTCTTTCATCATAAAACCAATCACTCGTAAAAATATCCTGTAACAATAAAGAAATATTGTAATCATTTTTATAAAAACGGTCTGCCAACCATTGCACTTTATCATTATCCGCTTGTTCATTCACGAAAAAGCGATAAACCTTCTTCGTAATAAACCATGCCGTTTGTCTTTGTTCCAATAGAATATTCAATACCTCTTCGCCTTCAAAATTTCCCGTCTTGCCCAACACAGTTTTAGCCCCGTTATCATGTTGCATTTTACGAAACACAAACTCGCCGCCAACCGTGGCACCCCAGCCGGTAAAGGCTCTTGCTGCTTCTTTAATATCTTCTTCTGTATAATTACCCCTTCCCATCGTAAATAATTCCATTACTTCCCGGGCGAAGTTTTCATTGGGATGATCTTTTTTATTCTGGTTATTGTTTAAAAAATTCAACATCGCTGCGCTCATCGATACTTCACGCAATAAATCACGAAAGCTACCCAACGCATTTCTCCGGATCACATCTAATAAACCCTGCTGAAAAAAAATATTGAGATTGCGGCAGGCAAAATGTCCATGCCAGAAGAAAGCCATTTTTTCACGGAGCTGCGCATTACTATTTACCATTTCATTCATCCAAAAGAGGTTCAGGTTTTTAATGCTTTCCCTGCTTTTTTTCTGGATCATCTTCTTTTCTTCTTTCGACATTTCACTTCTCTGCTTGCGGCCCTCCTCTTTTATTCCCATCATTAATCCCTGCAAATAATTATCTGCTACGTTAATATACTCCGGTTGTTTTGAAGATTCTTTTTGTAAAGCTTTATATAAAGAGGCTGTAGAAACTTTATCAAGTACGGGCAGTTGCTGAGCCGCCGGCCCAAAGCCAGCCCGCCACATCAAATGATGATTCTTTTGCCGGTTAGTCAATGCCATGCAACACAATTTGTATTCAGACTTTCTATGAGGGTGGAAGTTTAAAAAGAAATAATGAGAAATCAACCTCCTTTAATTCTTTCAAATAATGTTTTCAGCGTCTCATTTTCCTGTACCCCATTAGTATTAAAATCCGCTGATTGCCTTATATAGGCAATACGTTTTTCTAAATCCGGATGGCGACTCATCCATTCTGAAACCTTACTATTGTTTTCTTTTTCCAGCATTTTAAATAAACCCACAAAACCATTTCCGTCTATTTTTCTTTTTGTTAAAATTTTCAAACCATCCAGGTCAGCTTCCCTTTCAAGGCTTCGGCCATAAGAAAGACTTTTGAGGTTATCCGCATTTCTGATAATTACATTACCGGCAGCGCCGGCGTTACCGAAAATTACGGAGAGGAACATAGAGTTCCCCATTTCCCTGAATAAAGATTTGGTTGTATGCTTATTCTGTACATGCGTAAACTCATGACTTAATAATGCCGCCAGTTCTGTATAGTTATCCATACCGGCAATTATTTTATCATATACAATAATATTACCGCCGGGCATAGCAAAGGCATTCGATACATTATCTTTTACAACAGTGATCTTAATTTTATAGAGTGTTGGAATATTTAGCTCGCTAAAAAACTCATTGATATACGCCGTTTTCTTTTCATCAATATCAAAACCGGCTTTCATCGAATTATACATGCCATTGCCCAAATTTTCTTCATAAGATACCGGAACTTTCTCCGCCAATCTTACAGCGAGATAAGGCACCAGCCAGAGATAAACGGCTAATAATAAAAGAAAGATAACAATCAGCACCCTGAGCAATGGAGACACACGTGCCAATATTTTTATCGCTGTTCTTTTATATTGTTTACTTGTATATACTTCAAGTTGATTGGCAAATTCGACCGAAAATGCTTCGATGATTTGTTCAGGGTAACCGCTATATCTTATAACAAGATTATTTGCCTGCCTGAAATTTTCCCTGATTATTTCATCATAATACCAGAATACTTCCCGGCCATTATTGTTTTCATCATTAAATTTTATGCTGAGCCTGTCTTTTAAAAAAGAAAAGATGGCTGCCTGTTCAGCGCCACCCTTTATATAATATTTGCCCCGATAGTCATTCATTAACTGCAAATATCCTATTGATTAGGGAATTATTTACCGAGAAAAAGCCTGAACCCTATGTATAGCGTATTAAATGCATTTAAATCAACCCCAGCATTAAATGTGTTCGCTTTATATTTACCAGTAATAGTATTATTGTAGCCATGCCCATCCTCGTGTGAATAGGTAAGATAAAAAAGATTACCGAGGCCGGTTTCAAGATGTAGTCTTTTATTAAGAGCATAAGAAACTCCGGGAGTTGCAGTAAGATTAACAGTATGTCTCTTATAATCTTGAGTTTTAAGTCCGCCGAGGATATAATCATATTTTTCAAATCGATAGCCCAATCGGCTTTGCAGAAATAAATAAAATGCCTTGCCTATTGATTTGTACCGCCTTAAAAAAATACCGCCTCCATACGAATTCATCTTTTGGGTAGTTGTTTCATTATATTGCGTGGAGTTATAAAATGAAATCGTCGCATCAAGTCCGAATACAAGGTTTTCTTTCACTACTTTGCCAAATACCGGGGAAATTGTCAATCCCTTCTGTTCATAAGGAACATCATTAGAATAAGCTTCCACTTTCTGAATGCTGCCACCAATGTTGCCTCCGGTAAAAAATGAGCCTTTTGTGATTTGGGCATTTAGAGAAGAATAACAAATTGATGTTGCAAAAAAAAGGAGAATAAAAATCTTTTTCATAGCGCTGTTGTTTTATGGTTTATAAATGGTGAACAGCGCAAATGTGAAAAAGAAAAAGGGAGCAATCATCATTGATCACTCCCTTTAACGAACAATTATCTTAACAGATATAAAAATCTTAACTGCCGTGCAGCATTATATTTTACAAATTATTTCTTGGCTCCTGCAGTTACAAAAGCAGTTACCTGCGCAGCTTCTGTTTCATCCAGTTTCGCTTTTGGTATCATTGATTTCAGGATACCAGCCCAACGATCTGCGGTATAGTTTTCTACCACTTTAGCCGCGTGGCATTTTGTACATTTTGCAGCATACACATTTTTACCTGCTTCCACTAATGCAGGGTCAGGTGCAGGACCTGCAGGCACAGCAGCAGTGGGAGCAGCTTTTTTATGACATGCGGCAGCAATAATCAAGGTAAAAACGGATAAAACGAGAACCTTCTTCATAAATAATTAGTTTTTTAGAAACTAAATCTACTACTTTATTTTTTACGAAATCAATGTTGAGCCAATGTATTTTTCCAGCACTGTGGGTAATTGAATACGATCACTTGTTTGGTTATTCTCTAAAAGTGCGGCTACTACTCGCGGTAAGGCCATTGAGCTGCCATTTAATGAATGAACCAATTGCGGTTTTCCTTTTTCATCCTTAAAACGAATTTTCATCCGGTTAGTTTGGTAGGTTTCAAAATTGCTTACAGAACTTACTTCCAGCCATCTTTCCTGGGCGCCACTGTACACTTCAAAATCGTAAGTAAGCGCTGAAGCAAAACCCATATCGCCGCCACACAATTTTAAAATACGATAAGGTAGCTCCAGTGTGTTTAATAGTTTTTCAACATGGTTCACCATTTCTTCCAGCACCTCATAACTTTTATCAGGATGTACGATCTGGACAATTTCTACTTTTTCAAACTGATGAACCCTGTTTAACCCACGTACATCTTTTCCAAAACTTCCGGCCTCTCTCCGGAAACACGGAGAATATGCCGTCATCTTTATTGGTAAATCAGCCTCTTTTAAAATTTCATCACGGTAAATATTGGTAATAGGCACTTCGGATGTGGGGATCATATAGAATTTATCCTCGGGCATATAATACATTTGGCCTTCTTTATCCGGCAACTGTCCGGTACCGTAAGCCGAAGCTTCATTTACCATAAATGGCGGCAGGTATTCTGTATACCCCGCTGCTGTATTGAAATCAAGGAAATACTGGATCAATCCCCGCTGCAATCTTGCCCCTTTGCCTTTATATAACGGGAAGCCAGAACCGGTAATCTTGGCGCCTGTTTCAAAGTCAATAATATCATATTTCTTTATCAGGTCCCAATGCGGCACTGAACCTGCGGGTAAGTTGGGCTTTTTTCCTCCTTCCCGTACCACTATATTATCAGCCGGTGTTTTACCTACAGGTACTTTTTCAGATGGAAGATTGGGCAATATCACTAAAGTATCCTGCAATCGCTTTTCAACTTCAGCCAGCTTATCCGTAATCGGTTGTAAGGAATTTTTTAAAGCGGTAACTTCCTGTTTTTTTGTTTCTGCTTCTTCTTTCTGCCCTTTACCCATCAGCTGACCAATTTCTTTTGATGCACTGTTTACTTTGGCTTGCGTTGTATCAAACTCTAGTTGTAGTTTCTTTCGCTGATCATCCAGCGAAAGAATAGTATCCACTACGTCTGTATCCTTAAATTGTTTTACTGTCAATCGTTCCTTTACCCAATCCGGGTTTTGTCGTAATACCTGCAATTGCAACATCTGAATTTCAATTTTGCGCAAAGGTAGTTTTTGAAAGGCAGACAGGCAACGCTTATGCGGCAAAGCCCATCTTTGTATTATTTTACTACAGTGAATTCATCCTGTTGCCTGAATGCTTTATGCAACAGATTATTCCGGATTTTTTCTGAATTTTAAATTAATAAAAACAGGATTTATGATAGATCATTCAATGGTTACCACCAATATCGAACTGAATGGGTATACGATTGTAAAATCGCTGGGGGTTGTGCGCGGCATTACAGTCCGTTCAAGAAGCCTATTGGGAAATATTGCCGGGGGCTTTCAAACCTTATTTGGCGGCAAGATTTCCATTTATGTAGACCTGTGTGAAAAAACGAGAGAAGAGGCCTACCAGCAAATGCTACAGCATGCGGCAGATCGTGGCGCTAATGCAATCATCTGTGTGCGGTATGATGCCAACGAAGTAATAGATGGTGTAAATGAAGTGTTGGCATATGGCACAGCTGTTCTGGTTGAAAAAGCGGCTTAAGTTATTTGCAAAAAGTAGTCCTCTACTGTATCGCTATCTTTGCAGCTTATGAATATAGCAGATGATTTGCAGCAGCGTTGGTGGAACCTGGAAGCCAGTTTAGTAGAACGATTTGGTAAAAAGCCAGACCTGGAAACGATATTGTTCCTGATAGGCATACAGGAAACTGGTTTTATAAAAGAAAAAATTACCAAAGAGCAAAAGCAGGACCTGATGCATGTGGCTGTATGCAGTTTGCTTGCACCAAGCGGTTATTATGAACTGGAAGGTAAAGACTCAGATGGTTGGCCGCATTTTAAACAACTAAAACCAATGCCGGAGATGAATATGATGGAACAGGAAAACTTTTTAAAAGATCATATCCTGTTGTACTTTCAGAATAGTGGAGAATAGCTATAAGCTTTACGCAATAAGATAAAAACTGCTAAAGTGAACTAATCCTCAAAGTATAGTGTACGGCCTACAGCCTATTGCTTATAGCTTAATGCTTGCAATTACACCAGGTCCCACTTCTTTCTATATTCCCTATGCAAATAACTGTTTGCTTCTTTATCATGTAAAAACTTTTCTTTCTCGCTATCCCATTCCAGTTTTCTTTTCAGGCGATAAGAAATTAAGCCAAGGTGCATCGGCAATGTCATCTTACGGGCATATTCCAAATTGGATTCAGGCTGTATACGGCTTTTAACAGCATCCACAAAATTCTGCTGATGACCCGGTGAACGTTTTATAGTCTGTGGCACCTCGGGTATATCGGTTAGCGTTTGCCCATTGATAACAATTTCTTTCGTGTCATAGTCGCAAAGCAATGATCCTTTATCACCTTC
>JAFDYH010000131.1:8071-25161 GCA_018267535.1 Bacteroidota bacterium | reverse complement strand
GATCAGTTTATGAATATCTAAATCGGTCAAAAAATCGGCATTACAGGTAATAAAACGTTCGCCAGGTTTAAAAAAGTTTTTGGCTTTTAATAATCCGCCGCCCGTTTCCAGCACTTCATCCGTTTCGTCGCTGATAATAATATTGCTTCCCCACCCATTGTTGGTATTTACTGCATTAATTATCTGGTCTGCGAAATGATGAACATTGACGATTACATCTTTTATGCCGTACTGTTGTAAGTATTCAATATTCCGTTGCAGCAAAGATTTACCATTCACGACGGCAAGTGCTTTGGGATGTTTATCCGTCCATGGTTTAAAACGTGTGCCTAAACCGGCAGCAAAAATCATTGCATTCATTGTTTCTTTTCGGGGAGAGGGTTTTGCCAGTTTTTACTTTCTTGTTCGATATGTTTTACTTCTACTTTCACTTTGAATTTATTCCGTAAATGCCTTGCCATGGCATCAGCTGCGTATACACTTCGGTGTTGCCCGCCGGTACAGCCAAAACTCACCATCAAACTTTCAAACCCCCGTTTGATATAATCTTCTACAGAGATATCAACAATGTCGAATACACTGTTTAAAAAATCAGGCATCAATGTTTGCTGCTCAAGATAATCTTTTACTTCTTTGTCTCTCCCGGTTTGTATTTTAAACTTCTCAATACGACCGGGGTTTAAAATGCCACGGCAATCAAAAACAAAGCCGCCACCGTTATTGCTATCATCAGTTGGTATCCCTTTCTTATAAGAAAAGCTATTCACTTTTACAATTAATGGCGTATCGGCAGTTGCCTGCACGGGTGTAAACTGTTGAATAATTTCATCCGACACGCAGAGATCCAATACTTTCCTGAAATCGGGTACGGATATTCCCAGGCTATTCTTTTGAAAAAATTCTTTCAGATTGTTTAACGCTAACGGAATGCTGGTTAAGAACTGGGCCTTTCTTTCAAACAGGCCGCGAAAGCCATAAGCGCCCAGTACCTGTAATAACCTGATTAATACATAGCCATTGTACTGGCTCCGGAATATGCCACGGTCAAGGGTTGCTCCGATTATTTTTTCAAAAGAATCCATATAATCCGTAAGCAGGTTTTCTTTCCATTCTTCTGTAAGGTTGGCCCTGGCCTGCCATAACATACTCGCTACATCGTATTGAGGAGCGCCTTTCATTCCTCCCTGGTAATCGATAAAATGAACATTGCCCTCATTTGTGATTAAGATATTACGGCTTTGAAAATCGCGGAACATAAAATATTTATACTCGGTATGAGTAAGGTAATTACTCAATGCTTCAAAGTCGTTGATCAGTTTTTGTTTATCATAGGGTTTGCGCAAAGCATCCAGGAAATAATATTTAAAATAAAGCAGGTCGGCCATGATGGCTTCTTTGCCAAATACTTTATTGGTAAGGCATTTATCATAATCCAAGCCTTCATCACCTTTAACCTGGAGGTTAGCCAATGCAATAAGGCTGTTTTTAAAAAGGGTATAAACATTACCAGAGAAACCTTCTTTTTCCAAATGGTGGAGTAATGATACATCGCCAAAATCTTCCTGCAGGTAAAACTGTTTATCATCGCTTATCGCATAAATTTCAGGAACAGCGAGTTTCTTTGACTTGAATTGCCGCGAGAAATATATGAACGCATCATTTTCCGGTATATTAGCACCATAGGTACCTATCACCGTTTTATCTTTCTCATGGATACGAAAATACCGGCGTTCGCTACCACTTTGCTGTAAAACGTCGATTGAACCGGGTTCAATTCCTTTCCAGTCTTTATATAGGTTTTTTATAGAATCAATGATTTCCTGCATCCGGCAAAAGTAAGTAATAGGCAGTAAGCTATAAGTGATAAGCTTTCGTTCGTCTTTTGTTGAGGGTAGTTTATTGCCTATTGGTCAAACTATAATATCTTCAATCGTTCTGCTCCTCCTGCTTTTCTCTGCTGCAAATGCCATGATATGACTTTCAACAGAGAGATCAATAGAAGAACTAAGAAGCGCAGGGTTTTGCTGACCAATTGCCTGTACCCAGTCTTTCATCAGGCGATGATCACCACCACCATGGCTATCTGTTTTCATTGACCAGGTTGTTTTTTTACCGGTCATGAATTCTGTCATTACAAATGTTTCCATATCGCCGACGATATCACCTTTCGATCCCATGATTCTCGTTCTCCTTCCTTCGTAGGAAACATGGGCCTCCATGGAAAATGCAGCCGTTACCCCGTTCTTAAAAAGAATGTTCGCCGTTAAATGATCGGGCTGGTCATTATCCATACGATAAACACAACGGCCATAGTCAGTCGTTTTCAACCCTTCGAGAATTATCTCATCCCATTTGTTTTTGTTTTCGGGCAAATCGAAAACATAGAGCCGTTTTCTATCCCGGAAATAAATCTGCAAGGCTGAATAAGGGCAGCTTTTTTCAACCAAGCAGCCGTCCATACAACGCTCCGTACTTCCTTCAGGTGCATTGGCATTGGTAAACCATTTTAAATTACCAAAGCAATGCACATTATCAGCTTCATTGCCTACAAGCCAGCGGATGATATCCGTATCATGACAGGACTTAGCTAAAATAATCGGCGTGGCAAATTCACTGTTTCTCCATTTACCTCGTACATACGAATGGCTCATATGTACATGCTCGATAGGTTCGAGATGTTGTACGCTGATGATTTCACCGATTGTTTTCGCATCAATGATTTCTTTCAGTTCGCGGAAATAAGGAGTATATCTTAATACATGGCATACACCAACGATACGTCCCGTCTCCTTTGCTTTCTGTAAAATTTTTCTACATTCTTCTTCTGTTGGTGCTATGGGTTTTTCCAGCAATACATCATAGCCCATTTCTAATGCTTTCAGGCAGGGTGCTGTATGCAGTTTATCAGGTGTTGCAATGATTACTGCATCGGCAAACTTTTCCCTTTTAAAAACATCTTCCCAATTGCTGAAGCAGTTCTGTGATTTGATATTATGTTGTTTCGCTGCTTTGCTTACCCGTAAATGATTGGTGTCTGCAACAGCTTCTATTATTAATTCATCCGGGCTTTTGGTTGCATAATCTGCGTATATGGATCCCCGGTGACCGGCGCCGATTAATATAGCTGTAACCGGCCGGCTTAATTTTTTGTGTAAGGGATTTTCAAAAAGGTCTTCATGCAGGCCAAACATGCGGGCTACTTCTTTCCAGCTACCCGTTACAGTATCAGTAACGGTATCTATTGCATCGTCTACCAGTTTAAATGTTCTTAGTAAATACCTTGCAGAAATAAATTGCCTTAATGACATGGGTTCGTGATTAGTTAACTCGTTATTGAATTTTCAACTTTTAAAGCAGATGGATTGGAGACAATAAAGTTAAGAAAACAATGGTTTATTTAAAAACTAACGGTTGTTAACATCTGGTTTATTCTTTTACCTTTGCTTTTTCCTAAACGATTTGCATGGCTTACAATACTCCACAAAAAATAAGAATTGTAACAGCCGCTTCTTTATTCGACGGGCATGATGCAGCGATTAATATTATGCGTCGTATTATGCAGTCCAAAGGCGTGGAAGTAATTCATCTTGGGCATAACCGTAGTGTAAAAGAAATTGTAGAAGCCGCCATCGAAGAAGATGTGCAGGCTATTGCAATTACCAGCTACCAGGGCGGTCATATGGAATTCTTCCGGTACATGAAAGATCTACTGGATGAAAATGGTTGTGGTCATATCAAAATATTTGGTGGTGGTGGGGGTACTATCCTCCCAAATGAAATAAGGGAATTACACAAGTATGGTATCACACGCATTTATTCTCCTGATGATGGAAGGAAGATGGGATTAGAAGGGATGATTGAGGATCTGATAAGCCAAGCCTTCCCACCTCCCGAAGGGGAGGGTTTAAAGTTTTATAATAATAAAGGATTTCCTCTCGGTGAAGTGCATGATATTCTTAAAATTTCAAGATCGATAACACTTGCTGAGAATCACTCTGATTACTCCCTATTATTAAAAAGTATTTCCAAACTATCAGATGTCCGGAACCCACCTTTGGGGGGCAGGGGGGCTGTATTGGGCATCACCGGCACCGGTGGTGCGGGTAAATCTTCTGTTACAGATGAAATTGTCCGTCGCTTTCTCAATTCATTTACTGATAAAACAATTGCCGTTATATCTGTAGATCCTTCAAAGAAAAAAACGGGCGGCGCCTTACTGGGTGATAGAATAAGAATGAATTCTATTCATCATCCCCGAGCATACATGCGCAGCCTGGCAACACGGGAAAGTGATAAGGCATTAAGCGGGCATGTGCAGGAAGCTATTGACATCTGCAAAACGGCAGGGTATGATTTTATTATTCTTGAATCTGCGGGTACAGGCCAGAGTGATGTTTCGATACTTGATCATGTGGATGTGAGTTTATACGTGATGACTCCGGAATATGGGGCTGCATCGCAACTGGAAAAAATCAACATGCTTGATTATGCGGACCTGATTGCCATTAACAAATTCGACAAAGCCGGCGCTTTGGATGCATTGAGTGAAGTAAGGAAACAATATAAAAGAAATCATCTTTTATTTACCGCAAAGGATGAAGAATTGCCGGTAATAGGTACAATAGCAAGTAAATTCAACGATGAGGGTGTAAATCATTTATTCGGATGGCTACTCAAAACAATTGAAAAGAAAAAAGGAATAACATTTGGCAAATTTTCTTTTTCTGAAACGGCAAAAGTTTCGCAGGCAATAATTCCTTCTTCACGGGTTCGCTATTTGAGTGAAATAACTGACGAGATCCGCAACTACAATAAACTTGTAAAAGAACAGGCAGAAATAGCTTCCAAACTTTACCAACTGAATGGGGTAATGGATGAAATGAAAAACTTTTCATTCGCCCCGGGCTCACATGGTTATTCCATTGCGGTATTGGAGAAAATGAAATTATTCTATGAGGAACAATTGAACCCTGTTTCAAAAAAACTGATCCGTAACTGGCCGGAAAAAATAAAAGCTTATCAGCAGGATTATTACGAGTATAAAGTCCGCGATAAAGTGATCCGGCAGGAAATGTTTACTACAAGTTTATCGGGTACAAGAGTTCCGAAAGTTGTTTTGCCAAAGTTTAGAGATTGGGGAGATATATTGAGATGGCAGGCACAGGAAAATGCACCGGGCTTGTTTCCATTTACAGCAGGTGTGTTTCCTTTAAAGAGGGAAGGAGAGGATCCTACAAGGATGTTTGCGGGTGAAGGTGGCCCGGAACGTACCAATAAGCGTTTTCATTATGTAAGCCTGGATCAACCGGCAAAAAGATTAAGTACGGCATTTGACAGTGTTACTTTATATGGAGAAGATCCTGATCATCGTCCCGATATTTATGGTAAAGTGGGTAATAGCGGTGTAAGCATTGCAACAATAGACGACGCCAAGAAATTATACAGTGGCTTTGATTTATGTGACCCAAAGACATCGGTGAGTATGACAATTAATGGCCCGGCGCCAATATTATTGGCATTTTTTTTAAATGCTGCAATTGATCAGCAATGTGAAAAGAAAATTGAAGAACTAGGATTAGAGAAGAGGTTTAAAAGAATTGTTGAAGAAAAATTTGGGAAGTCTCCAAAGCCATCATACTATAATCCTTCACTGCCCGAAAGATTGCCAGAGGGCAATAATGGATTGGGTTTACAATTATTGGGATTAAGTGGAAACGAAATTTTATCAGCCGATGTATATGAACAATGCAAACATTTCGCTTTGCAGCAGGTGCGGGGCACAGTGCAGGCTGATATTCTAAAAGAAGACCAGGCGCAAAATACCTGCATCTTTTCAACGGAGTTTGCTTTAAAGCTAATGGGTGACGTACAGGAATATTTTATTGAAAATAAAATAAGGAATTTTTACAGTGTAAGTATCAGTGGTTATCATATCGCTGAAGCGGGAGCGAACCCGATTACGCAACTGGCGTTTACCTTATCTAACGGTTTTACCTATGTGGAATATTATTTAAGCCGGGGAATGAATATTGATGACTTTGCCCCTAATCTTTCTTTTTTCTTTAGCAATGGAATGGATGCCGAGTATAGTGTTATCGGTAGAGTGGCAAGACGTATCTGGGCGAAAGCGATGAAGTATAAATACAAGGCCAACAAACGTAGCCAGATGCTGAAATACCACATACAGACATCCGGCAGAAGTTTACATGCGCAGGAAATAGATTTTAATGATATACGAACAACATTGCAGGCTTTGTATGCTATTTATGATAACTGCAATTCATTGCACACAAATGCGTACGATGAGGCAATAACTACGCCTACGGAAGAAAGTGTGCGCCGGGCTATGGCGATTCAATTAATTATAAACAGGGAACTTGGCAGTGCAAAAACAGAAAATTTTATCGGCGGCTCATTTATAATTGAAGAGCTGACCGACCTTGTTGAAGAAGCAGTAATGAAAGAGTTTGACCGTATTACCGAAAGAGGGGGAGTGCTCGGCGCTATGGAAAGAATGTACCAGCGTAATAAAATTCAGGAAGAAAGCCTGCATTATGAACATATGAAACATACGGGCGAATTGCCTGTGGTTGGCGTTAATACTTTTTTAAATAAGAAAGGCTCTCCGACAACTATACCGAACGAGGTAATAAGAAGCACCAAAGAAGAAAAAGAACAGCAGATACAAAACCTACATGCTTTCTGGAAGCGCAATGAAGACCGGTGTGAAAGCGAGTTAAAAAAATTGAAAGAAGTAGCGATTAGTAATGGCAACCTTTTTACCCAATTAATGGACACTGTTAAATACTGTTCACTCGGACAAATAACACATGCACTATATGAAGTGGGTGGACAATATAGAAGGAGTATGTGACTGGGGAATGGATAATTGATAAATATTAAGGAATTATAAAATAATTAGGTTACTTTTTTGGCGGTATTTTAAATCGTATCACTTCCATTGATTCTTTCAATCTTGATACAATTACATAAACATAGCCATTTAATATCATGGTATGTGGATAGCCATACTGCCCATCTTTCCAAAGGCCATCTTTTTTTATTTTATACACATCATTTGCAATGATATATTGTTTGTTGAAGAATTTGCCATCTTGTGAAATGGCAAAAACAAGCGGGTTTCTTTCAGAGCGATGAAGTGTATCAGGAAGACCTACATAGTAAAACCGTTTATCCGGAAGCCTGCCAAAATGAAATTTGCAATCATTGTCTGAAAAGCCGGTTTCCGTTGGTATTGACCAATGTTCACCATCATCATTACTTTCCGTAACCCATAGCCTGCCTTTCCATCCATCGTCGGTTGCGCGGAGAAGCATATGAATAATACCGTCATCAGTTTGATAAAAGGCGCCTTCACAAAGAGGAGGTAACCCAAGTACTTTGGAAGGGGCTTCATAGGTATCCGGGTTATCTTCTTTATATAACGAATCAGGATAAAAGCTAGTCATCTTCCATCCGCTTAACCCTTTTTTATCATCTGTATATGGAAAGGTAAAATTTCCCGAAATAATCAAACGACCGCTTTTCGTTTTTTGCGGGCCATGATTAGGATTTACAGGAACATGCATATCTATCGGGCTACCCCAGTGTTCACCATCTGTACTGATCTTAGCCCACAAATGAGTTTGCTTTTTATCTTTTGTGTATTCTCCATAGTAGGCAACCAATGTATCATGATATTGATGAAACCCGGCAGCGGTTAACACATTTTGTGTATCCTGGTAGACAGATGGAATGGCGAGGGCTTTAATTTTTGACCAATGAAAAAAATCTTTTGAAACAGAGAAAACCACACGCTGGCCGGGGTTATCTTCATCTTTATACCCATTTGACCAGACGGCAATAAACTTTTTTTTAAAATAGGTGATGGAAGGATGATGTGAATAAAACCAGTTTGTATCCGGTGAATAGATCATGCTTCTTTCTATTACTAAATGCGGCAAGCCTTTTTCACCTGTATAATTGTTTTGTATCCCCTGGCTCTTTATTGCATGCGCCGTAAAGAAGATGAGTGTAATAGCAACAGAGCATTTAAATTTGTAAACCGGCATTTGTCTAAGTATTGATCAGGAGCTGGTTCTTAAAACTCCTTAACCTTTTTGTTTCATTTGGATTAGTGCTGTAATTTACAGCCATCAATTTGTATTTGGTAAACACCGTAAATAAAAATACAGGAATGAAAAAAGTGGGCTTGTCAAAAATTTATCCTTTTTTTTTAGTGTATAGTTTACTTTCTGCCGGATTATTTGTTAAAGCACAAAACATCGACTCGACAATTGCTGTATACAGCGACAAGTACTCACAGGAGCGGATGTATCTTCACTTCGATAAATCGTCCTATTCAGCTGGAGAAACGGTATGGTTTAAAGTATATATGATGGATGCGATTTACCCGGCAGCACAAAGTAAATCTGTTTACTTAGACTGGACGGACAATACGGGGAAGCTTTTATTACATAGTGTTTTCCCGATGACAAACGGGCTTAGTAACGGGCAGTTTGAAATTCCCGTGGATTATAAGGGCAATTCTCTGCATGTAAAAGGGTATACCAGGTGGATGCTGAATTTTGATTCGGTATTTCTATATAATAAAGACATCAGGATTATATCAAGATATCCGTCAACTGCAAAGAAGGAAACAGTTGTTCCTTCAATTACTTTTTTTCCTGAAGGAGGGGATGCCATAGCAGGCCTTAATAATAAGATTGCATTTAAGGTAAACGATCAATGGGGCAAGCCGGTAAAGATCAGGGGTTCTGTAGTGGATAGCAAAGGAAAAGTTATAACAGCGTTGACCCAGTTACATGATGGCATGGGCTTTTTCTTTTTGAACCCGGCCCCGGGCATTTCTTATTCTGCTAAATGGAAAGACGAAAAAGGAGTGGATCACACATCTGCATTGCCGGAAATAAAACAAAGCGGAATAGTGATGCAGGTCATTCCGCATGCCAATAAAAGAATCCTTAGTATAAATTGTACACCGGATGCGGCAAAAACAATTGGAACGCTACATATTCTTGGCACCATGTTTCAGAATACGGTCTTCAAAATAGATGAAGTAACTAATAAAGGAAGCATACAAAAAACCATTCCCCTCGAAAGCCTGCCAAGCGGCATCCTTACGATTACTGTGTTTGACGGTCAGTGGAATGCCCTGGCTGAGCGCATTACTTTTGTAAATAATAAGGAATATCTTTTTCAGTCGCAGATGGAGGTGAAACAATGGGGTTTAAGTAAGAGAGCAAAGGACCAGATACAAATAACGGTTCCTGATAGTTTAATCGCCAGCCTTTCAGTTTCAGTTACCGACCAGCAGATTGATGCAGATAGTAGCAATAATATTATTTCCCATCTTTTATTGACAAGTGATCTGAAGGGGAAGGTATATAATCCCGCTTATTATTTTTCAAGTGATGAGGATTCCATTGCCACACATCTCGATCTTGTAATGCTTACACACGGGTGGCGCCGCTTTAAATGGGAAGATGTGGTGCAGGGAAAGTTTCCAAAAATAAACTACCAACGGGATACAAGTTATTTATCATTATCAGGGAAAGTGATTGGGGCATTACCGGCACAACTCCGTGGTGCAGGCGACGTATTTATGTTTGTAAAGGAAAAAGATAAGAAAGTAAAAATGTTAAGCGAGCCTATAAAGCCCGATGGTTCTTTTAATGACCCGACCCAGATTTTTTTTGATACGATCCATGTGTATTATTCCTTTCCAAAAAAATCTACATTGGCGGATGCATCTATACAGTTTATGGATGGCCGAGTACCCGCACCAGCTAATACAACTAATGGTAATACAAACCCTTTTCCGGACACATCAGGCGATTACCGCCATGCAATGCTGGCTGACGAAGCGAACAGTGCACGAAGGATGGCTGAAGGAAAGATATTGGAAGAAGTCATTATTAAGTCGAAAACAAAATCGCCAATACAAATAATGGACGAAAAATATACGTCCGGCTTTTTTTCGGGCGGCGATGGTTACCAGTTTGATCTGGTGAACGACCCTTTTGCTTCCAGCGCTATGAATATTTTTACCTATCTGCAGGGCAAAGTGCCGGGCCTGCAAATTACTACCGGTGGATCAGGAGCCACTACTTTGAACTGGCGTGGTGGAGCGCCGCAATTATACCTTGACGAAATTCAGTCCGACCCTGGTTTTTTATCCGGTGTAAATGTGAATGATGTTGCCTATATCAAAGTATTCCGACCTCCATTTTTCGGAGGAAGTGGCGGTGGTGCAAACGGTGCTATTGCCATTTACACAAGAAGGGGCGGCGATGTAAAGCCAACACCTGGCAAGGGGCTGAACAATAATGTAGTGTATGGGTATACCCCTATCAGGCAGTTTTATTCGCCTAATTATGGCACATTTGATAAACGTAACGAGGAGAAAGACTTTCGCACCACAATTTACTGGAACCCTAATGTAAATGTTGGTCCCGGCAAACGCCAGGTCACCCTTAGCTTTTATAATAACGATGTAAGTGATTTCTTCCGTGTCGTGATAGAAGGAATGTCAATTGATGGAAGATTAACACATTTTGAGCAGATAATGGAGTGAAATTAAGTGACCGGCTTTTGTTTGCTGGTTATGGTTTGTTATAGTTGCCTCTGCGGGCAATTGCTCCACGCTTCTGCATTTGAATGGGTCATCTTTTTATTTCGATAATATGTTGAACAATTATGTTTGTACCTATCGCTTTTAAAAATTATAATCCTGGCAAAAATGAAATTGTTCTTGCCGGCGATCTGGGTGGAACAAAAATTAATATTGCATTGTTTAAGCCGGCTGTCAATGCGTTCGAAATTCTAAAGCAACAAAGCTTTCATTCTAAAGATTATACTTCCCTTTCAGCAGTTATAAAAGAATTTGCAGGAGAAAATATACCTGCTACAATTTGTTTTGCGGTAGCCGGCCCTGTAAGGGATGGTAAAGTAAAACTTACCAATCTTTCCTGGCAACTTGATAGTACTGAATTGTCAAAAGAACTGGGGAAGAAGATAGTTTTTATAAATGACCTCGAAGCGAATGCTTATGGATTAGCCGCTTTGAAGAAAGAAGAATTGTTTAACCTGAGTGAAGGAGAACCAGCAGAGAGAGGTAATATGGCTATCCTGGCGCCGGGTACAGGATTAGGTGAAGCCGGCTTGTATTGGGATGGAAATAATTATTTTCCTTTTGCCACAGAAGGCGGCCATTGTGCTTTGGCCAGCAGATCGTCCTTTGATTTTGAATTGTACACATGGTTAAGTAAACAACACGGCTATGTTTGTTATGAACATATTTTATCGGGCCCTGGCATTCATTCCATTTTCCGGTTTTTGAGCGAAGAAAAAAAAACCCCGGTACCAACATGGCTCGCCGATGAATTAAAAATAGAAGACCCTTCAGCCGCGATCAGTGAAAATGCGATAAATGGGAAATCAAAACTCTGTATCCGGGTTATGGATATATTTTTTCAATACCTCGCTACGGAAGCTTCTAACCTGGTGTTGAAATACAAGGCAACCGGTGGATTATTTATAAGTGGTGGCATCCCTCCAAAAAACCTGGCTTTGCTCAATAAGGAAAAATGGCGGCAGCAGTTTTTTGAAAGCGACAGGATGGAAACTCTTCTTCAGCAAACACCGGTAAACATTATATTGAATGAAAAAACACCCCTTTTCGGCGCTGCATACTATGCTTCTTATAGCGCATGATTATTTCCTAAAAGGGGCCGTAGAATATTTTTTCATTACCTGCTTTACTATATTCTCTCTATTTTTAGAACATGAAGTATAAGAAGAACGGGAATGAGCTGCTATTAATAATAACAGGATTATTAATTATCAGTTGCTCACCTAACCCTTATAAGGCTTCCAATAAAATTTATAAAAGGCAGGCAAAGCACTATGCAAAACTACTTTCGTCGTATCCGCCTGTTGATTCTGTGGCTAATTCCCCTTACTGGGTCGGTACAACCAACTTTGACGTTCGTCGCCCCAATTTTGTAATTATTCATCATACGGCACAGGATAGTTGCGGCCAAACATTGAGAACATTTACCTTGGAAAGAACAAAAGTAAGTGCCCATTATGTAATTTGTAAAGACGGTACAGTTTATCATATGCTGAACGATTATTTGCGGGCATGGCAGGCGGGCATTAGCAAGTGGGGAAATACTACAGATATAAATAGCAGTAGTATTGGTATTGAATTAGACAATAATGGCTTTGAGTATTTTACTGCTCCACAGATAAATAGCTTAATTGAATTGCTCGGCAGGTTGAAACGGGCATATAATATTCCTTCAGCAAACTTTATCGGGCATGGCGACATTGCNNTACTGGTATGCGGATACAACGAACGTAATCATTCCTCCAAACTTTAATCATTTACAGGCGCTGCGCATTATCGGATATGATATGAAGGATACTGCAGCCGTTATTTCTTCTTTTAAACGTCATTGGCTGCAGGACACTACCATTGGCTTGAACGACTGCCAATACAAAGTCTTATACCAGGTGAGCCGTCAATATTGATATAAACGAATTGTAACTTTTCATTTTTTTTATGGAGTTTCAAAAACTAATATCTTTATGTTGATATGGTATGTTTGATTGTCGACGATAATAAAATAGCACGTACTACACTCGCTCAGCTGGCTACACATGTGAAGGATCTTGAAGTGGCAGCGGAATGTGCAGATGCATTGGAAGCGTATTCTATTTTGCAAAAGCAATCAATTGATCTTTTATTGCTGGATATTGAGATGCCGGGAATGACAGGACTTGAGTTAATTAAGAATCTCGGTAATAACCGGCCAGTAATCGTTTTCACTACTTCCAATAAGGAGTATGCTGCTGAAGCGTTCAAATTAAATGTTGCTGATTATATTGTAAAACCGGTTACGCCTGATCGCTTTATCCAGGCGATTGATAAGGTAAGAGAAATATTGGAGAGTACGAAGGAAGAAGTAAAGATGGAGGAGGATGAATTTTTGTTTATCAGGGATTCCAATATTGTCCGTCGTTTGAAAGTCGACGATATCCTTTTTGCCGAAGCCATGGGTGATTATGTAAAACTGTACACACCTCAAAAATTCTATGCGATTCATACTACGCTAAAGACGGTTGAAGATCGCCTGTCCACGCCCCGGTTTATCCGCGTTCATCGTTCATATATTGTGGCTGTCAATAAAATAGATACATTACAGGATGGCGCCCTGGTGATAAATGGCAAACCCGTACCTGTTGCAGATAGTTATCGGGCTGCCCTGAATAGGCGAATGAACATTTTATAAACCCCGCCGATTGCCTTTTCTTTTTCACCGATTCATTTTCCGCTTTAGTCTCTTTTGGTTTCATAGCGGTTTCTGTTGATTCTATCTTTATGTCGAAATTTTCTCAAAAGCAGTTAGTTTTGGTTACGGGGCTATATGTCGATATGGCCTCCTTTTTTTTAAACCAGTTCCGGGGAGTAATAATTTTACTCTTTTCGTTATGAGACAGATCATACAGAAGCAAATGAAAATCTTCTATATTATATCATTTTTTGCAGATACGGTTTTGCTGTTAACGCTTGCTTATTTCTTTTTCCAGGTAATAGATACAAAAGGTGGCAGCATTGAAATCATTTTCCTGGGTTCAGGCATTCTGCTTAGTATTTTATTACTGGTCATTTTATTTAAGCATTATATGAAACAACCTGCCACCCGCTCATTGCATAAATAGTTAACTTTAAATGGGAGTATATTATCGCAATGACAAGCAAAAGGTTTATATACTATATTCTTCTTGCTTTTATTATTGGCAATCTTCTGCTGATTTATATCCAGTATAATTCCACAAAGAATATCGGAGGCCTGGTATCCGGAAATGAAAAGACATTAAATGAGTTTCAGGTAGAAAGGCAACTTAGGGATTTGCGAAGAGAAGTAGCGGCCTACGAAACCAGTATTAAATCAATAATCGACGATAAAGATTCGGAAAATGTAGAAACAGTTAAGCGAAATATCGCGGAGATTGAAAACGGGCTTACCAGCCTCCAGAAAATCAATGATGATGATAGCTCGGTAAAATTCATTGATCAGTTGCAGGTTCTGGTACAGGAAAAAATAAATGTCAGCAACGCAGTGCTGGATACATTTCATAACAAGGGAAAAACAGCTGCCGGGCTCCTCATGGCTGGGTCGCGGGAAAAAATGCTCACGGACAGTATTACATTAATTACTCATAAAATAGACAGCAGCCGGCAATACCTCTTGTCGAAAGTAACGGCAGCCATTGACGAAAATGGACGCAAGGCAAGAAAATGGGGTATTATCCTGATCCTGTTAATTCTTATTGCCGGGGCTGGGTTGTTTTGGTATATAGTAGAAAAAATAAAACAACAGCAGGAATTAATCACACAACTAAATGAATCCGAAAAGAAAGTAAAAGAAGTGGTACAGCTGAAAGAAAATTTTATGGCGAATATGAGCCATGAAATAAGAACGCCTATGAATGCTATACTTGGATTTACCAATTTGCTGCAACGAAAAAACCTTGACAGTGAATCAAAGCAGTATATAAGCTCAATACAGGTATCAGGAGAAAATTTACTGACGATTATCAATGACATTCTGGATATGTCAAAGATTGAAGCAGGCATGATGCGGATCGAATCCACACCGTTTAGCCTGAAGGAGTTGTTACATTCTGTGGAGACTATGTTCCTGAAAAAGGCAAAGGATAAAGGGGTATTGCTAACTTCTGTTATTAACGAAGATGTGCCTGATCTGCTCGAAGGTGATGCGGTAAGGCTAACCCAAATAGTTGTTAACCTGATTGGCAATGCGATAAAGTTTACAGACAAAGGAAGCGTTAAAATAAAAGTGAGTAATAAAGAAATTGATAATAAAATTGCAAGAATCTCTTTTGAAATAAAAGATACAGGGATAGGGATAGAAAAAGAAAAGCTGCCAGGTATATTCGAACGGTTTCGCCAGGCCGAAGATTCAATAACAAGAAAGTATGGGGGAACGGGATTAGGCTTATCCATTGTAAAAGATCTGGTCAATCTTCAGGGTGGAGAAATAACTGTGGAAAGTGAATTAAATAAAGGAACTATATTTCGTTTTGCCATTTCTTACCGGATTTCAGATCAACCGACAAGGACACCTGTCGTACCGGATGATGAGTTGAATGGACGAAATAGCTTTAATGCTATTCGCATATTGGTGGTTGAAGACAATAAGATAAATCAAACCCTGATGCAGCACTTACTTACTTCGTGGAATATAAATTTTGATATTGCTGAAAATGGGAAGGATGCAATTTCTAACCTGGTAACAAAGGATTATGATCTTATTTTAATGGATATACAAATGCCGGTGATGGATGGTTATACAACTACACAGTACATACGGCATGAATTAAATGACAGCATTCCAATCATTGCAATGACAGCCCATGCATTGACAGGCGAAAGGGAGAAATGTATTAAATGGGGAATGGATGAATACATTTCCAAGCCGATTAAAGAACAGGAGCTGTATAAACTTATCGGGCATTTTGCAAAGGCAAACAGAAAGGAGAAGATAAAAGAAAATAAAACGCCGGCCTATAAGCATATCCATCTTGAGTATATGCGGGAAATAAGCGGAGGGAATAAGGGGTATGAAAGGACTGTAACGGCGCAATTCATTGAAATAATGCCAGGAGAGCTGGAAAAACTTCGGGCCGCATTTGTTAAGAAGGAACATGAAGAACTAAAAAAGACAGCACACAGTATGAAAACTACTGTTTCTGTAATGGGGCTTACTGAACAATTGCAACCAATGCTTGACTCATTGGAATATGACAACTATGATGAAAATAAAATCCGTAAGAATATTAACTCCATTAATGCCATCTGTACGGCAGCAATTGAGGAAGCACAAGCCTTATATATTGTATTGCAGGTTTAATTCTTTGCAGTAATAAACCGGGGATTTTATAGGAATTTGAACTATTGACTTTGCCGTTTCAACGAGTCGATATACATAAGACTGTATTACAGTCGTACGTTTACAGTATGAACAATGTGTCATTGACAAAAAATGCTCCTTAGTCAGTTTAATTATAGCATCCTTTCATCGGGATTAGCAGTTGCAGGGTTGAGTACCCCGGAATTTAATTCCATTTCCGCATACCTGCCGCTGACTAATATTCAAATTGATTTTGAGAATGGTATATCCATAATGGAATTGCCATTGTATTTTGTAGCAATGAAAGCAGGATTGAATTGAAAGTTCACAGTTATGAGAAAGAGAAATTTTGGAATACTGGTTTCGATAGGGCTTGTTTTTACAGGGGTAACTACATATGCCCAAATGTATTATACCAGTAATGGTGCTGAAGTAATTGAACGTAATGGTAAAGACTGGATAGAAAAGCAACTACCGCCATCGATCATTATTTTTTCGGACCGCTCAGGACAAGCAGAGCTAAAGGAAGATCTTTCCTCATTAATTGAAACAACTCCTGCCTCCCTAAGGCGGCTTCAGCAGGGAGTAAATTATTTTGCGGATTTCAAAATGAAATTGAATAAACAACAGGTAGTTTCTCAACTTTACACAGGAAAAATGTTTAATTCAACAGGGGTTTTGCAAATAAATAATATTGTCAGATATGTGCCTATTCAATATTTACTGGATCCATCTGGCGATATAGAGAATGGCTTTACGATTTCAATGATTTTTCGCTTTGTGCCAAAAGATTTTGATATTAACGTATCAGGCGATAATGATAATGCTCCCATTATCTTAAAAATTAATGCTGGTGTGGTGGATGAGATATAAAAAAAATTCATGGTTAAGGTTTAAATAGCAAAGTATCCTTGTCAGAACTTTGCGGGCCTCACGTAACTGGAGGCCCTTTTTATTATATATAATGTTGTTTTACCTTTTTTGCTATAAATAATTTATAAAACCAATTAAGCTGATTGCCGACCCGATTTGCCGTTTCAGCTATTCCTGTTTTTAACTCCTTCTATGGGTGAATAATTTTACTACGTCAAATTCTTAATGTAAAAAATCTGAACGATGAAAAAG
>JAFDYH010000131.1:1953-8056 GCA_018267535.1 Bacteroidota bacterium | reverse complement strand
TGTAAATTCTGGTAATAATAACGAGAAAACCCGGAAAGTAAAAAAGCACGAGCGCATATTGCAGAGGAAAATGGAAAGAAAAGAAGTGAGCTATCAAAGCAAGCAGGCGTTTTTCCACGATTTTGGTGATGTTAAAAACGTGCAATGGAACCACAGCGATTATTTTGATGAAGCTTCATTTATTAAAGGCGGACATAAAACAACGGCTTATTATGATGTTGATGCGAAACTGGTGGGAACAACTTCAGAACGGCCTTTTACTGATCTGCCGGCTGGTGCACGAAAGTATATTGCGCGAAAATTTAAAAATTATAAACCTGTTCAAACTTATTTTTTTGATGATAACGAGAATAATGACACCGATATGATTCTGTATGGGTTCGAGTTCGATGATGAGGACAATTATTTTGTGGAAATGCAAAATGGAAATAAAACAATAATACTGGATGTATCGATGGATGGGAATGTGCAGGTTTTTAAAGATATGTAGAAAATAGATAGATATGTCCTATAGCTAAAAATCCCCTAAATTTTAGGGGATTTTTTAACTAAGTATTCTTGTTCAGTTTTAACCGATCTGTTTTGTTTACCCTAAGGCTTGTAATTATATTGTGAGGGGGCAGTATCATCTTTGCCTTGTGGTTGAATACTAACGATAAAATATTCTGAACATAAGAAAACATTTAAAAAACTCCGCAGTGACAACAATCTCGTTTACGGTTATGCTTTCAGGTGTGCTGTAAATAATACACAAAATTCACCACAATCTGCAGATGTAGCCACCCTGGCAATTACGTACCAGACGTTTTATAATGACTTTGCTCTTTATAGAATATGGATAGACTATTCCGGTTACCGACATGTATGGTGACAAGGCAGGTGTTGACTTAAGGCCTTACCCAACAAACGGGTATTGTGTATATTCAGATGAAGCATGGGCTTCTGGTAACACGTATGGATGATTATAGATACCCGGAGTAAAAGTCTTCGGTGTTGGATCGGGTTGAGGAATTGAAAAATGAATAGAGGAGCAGGGTAAAGGAATTTTTTCAGAAGTAAAGATGAAATCTGTGGAAGTTTTACGCTGAGTAATACTGCTGCATTACAAGAATGCCCTCACATTGATATTCATTTAAGCAAATATCAGGAAGGGCATCAAACAATTTCGCTTTTATTAATTCAATTCATGTCATTGTAATTTGTTAATTTCATATATCTGAAAAGGCTGTATGTAAATCAGCTATCCAACGATTGCTTCTTATGACTTATCTATTGCATGGTTAAATTATAGGCATGACTGCAGAACATCAGCGACTGGCGGTAAACTCAACAAAAGAAATACCATTGGCGCAGTGGGGGCCGTACCTGAGCGAGCGGCAATGGGGAACAGTACGTGAAGATTATAGCACTAATGGTGATGCATGGCATTATCTTCCTTTTGATCAATCCCACTACCGGGTATATCGTTGGGGTGAAGACGGCCTGGCTGGCATTTCTGACTTTTTTCAGAACTTGTGCTTCGCTGTTGCTTTATGGAATGGAAAGGATCCTATTCTTAAAGAGCGATTGTTTGGATTGGGTAATAGCCAGGGAAACCATGGAGAAGACGTAAAGGAATTATATTATTATTTAGATAATATTCCTACGCACTATTATATGGAATACCTGTATAAGTATCCCCAGCAGGAATTTCCATATGATCTTTTGCGAAATGAGAATGGAAAACGTGGCCGTAATGATCCTGAATATGAGATATTGGATACAGGCGTATTTGACAATGACCAATATTTTGATATTGTAGTGAGCTATGCCAAGCAATCCGCGCAGGATATTTTCATTCGTATCGAAATAAAAAACCGCTACACAAAAGCAGCGCCGCTTTATGTATTACCAACATTGTGGTTTTATAATCGCTGGCAATATGATAATAGCCAGGCAAAACCTTCCATTTCATTATTAAATAAGACATCTGTTGGTGTAAAGAATGAAAGAATCGGGAATTACTACTTCTATTTTCAGCCCTCTACTGATACCTTATTTACAGAAAACGAAACCAATTTTGAAAAAGTAACCGGTGTTCCTAATGAAACGATCTTTGTAAAAGATGCATTTCATGATGCTATTATCAGTGGAAAGAATATTGCGCAACTACGTGCAAAAAAGGAAGGGACGAAGTTTGCCCCTGTTTACAAAATGAATGTTGCAGCGGGCGAAACAAAAACAATTTATTGCAGGTTGAGCAGCAAAGCAATGGATAATCCTTTTATGAAAGGTTTTGCGGATGTTTTTAAGAAAAGGAAAGAGGAAGCAAACGAGTATTACGCTGCTATCTTACCCCAAGGGATGAACGAAGATATGGCGCAGATACAGCGGCAGGCATTAGCAGGACTGTTATGGAGCAAACAGTACTATCATTTCGACGTGGAAACATGGTTAACTACTTCTGATGGGATAACCCCCGTTAATGACGGAAAGAAATATGGCCGCGACAGTGACTGGAAGCATTTGAAAAACCAGGATATTATTTCCATGCCGGATAAATGGGAATACCCATGGTATGCTGCCTGGGACCTTGCTTTTCAGTGTATCTCTATGGCGGTTGCTGATCCCACATTTGCAAAGCACCAGTTATTGCTCATCATGCGGGAATGGTATATGAAGCCGGATGGTCAGTTACCTGCATACGAGTGGAATTTCAGTGATGTAAACCCACCCGTTCATGCCTGGGCTGCATTGCAGGTATATGCAATTGAAAAAAAGCAAACAGGAAGAGGGGATATTAATTTTTTAAAAAGGGCATTTCAAAAATTGCTGATCAACTTTACATGGTGGATTAACCGCAAAGACCGTAATGGTAATAACATATTTGAAGGTGGATTCCTCGGGCTTGATAATATTGGTGTATTCAACCGTAGTTTTCATTTTCCGGGTGAAATGCAACTGGAGCAGGCTGATGGTACCAGCTGGATGGGAATGTATGCATTGAATATGCTGGATATGGCCCTTGAAATTGCGATGGTTGATATTTCGTTTGAAGATACAGCTACAAAATTCTTTGAGCATTTTGTTTTAGTTGCTGAAGCTTTAAACGAACACGGATTATGGAATGAAGAAGATAAATTTTTCTATGATGTATTATGCGTGGATGGTTCTGCACCGATGCCATTACGGATTCAATCAATAGTTGGATTGACATCTTTATTCGCTGTTTCAACTATTGAAAAGAAAGTGTTGAATAAGTTGACCGATTTCAACAAGCGGATGAATTGGTTTGAGAACTATCGTAAAAAGAATAAAAAATTCTGGCCGAATGAAGAGCGAAGCGATACGGAAGAAACATTATTATCCCTTGTGCCAAAAGAAAGGTTAGTATTCTTATTACAGCGTATGCTGGATGAAGAAGGGTTTTTGTCAGAAGGAGGTATTCGGGCATTGTCTAAATACCATGATAAAAATCCGTATTCTGTAAAGGTAGAAGGGAATATGTATACCATTCGCTACGATCCCGGAGATTCAACATCAGATATGTTTGGTGGTAACAGCAACTGGCGCGGCCCGGTATGGATACCTATTAACTTTTTAATTATCCAATCTATCCGCAATTTCGGGAATTTTTATAAAGACAATTTACTCGTAGAATATCCAACCCGTTCGGGAAATAGGATGAACCTGGAGCAGGTAGCAGAGGAATTAACAAAGAGAGTAATAAGCTTATTTGAGAAGGATAGTGAAGGTAACCGGAGGTTATACGGTGATTACAATTGGTTTTACAAACTTCCCGGCAACGAACATCTCGTTTTGTTCTATGAATATTTTCATGGAGATAATGGGAGAGGGTTAGGCGCAAGTCATCAAACAGGATGGACGGCGCTAGTTGCTGAGTTGATCAGCGAATATGGAAAGAAAGGGAGATTGCCCGATATGGAGGAGCAACCCGCTATTGTTACAGAGCAACAGCAATCTGTAAATACAAACGAACCTGTTGCTGAATAACTGTCTTTATCTGCATTGATACTTCAGTAATTTTGTTTACAAAATTTATTTATGGAGTTTGGCCGTGTTCCGGTTGAGGGATTGAATGCTATTGATTTCGGGTTACCTACAGAGCCTGCAGAGAATAAAAAGGTATTAAACGGTAAAAAGGATAAGGAAGCGAAAGTGTATATCGGTTGTGCGAAATGGGGGAGAGAGGAATGGGTGGGAAAGATTTATCCTTTTAAAACCAAAGAAAAGGATTTTCTCCAGCATTATGTTCATCATTATAATAGTATTGAACTGAACGCGACTCATTATAGAATATGGGGTGAAGGAGGAATAAAGAAATGGGCAGAGAAGGCGAAAGGATTGGATTTTAAGTTTTGCCCAAAAATGTATCAGGGCATTACACATAAAGGAAGTTTAAAAGGAAAAGAGTTTTTAACCAATGAATACTTCAGGGGTATTGCAGGTTTTGGTGAGCATCTTGGGCCCGTCTTTGTACAGGTAAGTGATACTTTTTCGCCAAAGCGTAAAGGGGAGTTATTTGAATACCTCACATCTTTACCAAAAGATTTACAATTTTTTTTAGAGGTCCGTCACCCGGATTGGTTTGCAAAGGAGAAAGAACGTGAGGATATGTTTTCTTTTCTGAGTGAACATAAAATGGGCGCAGTAATAACGGATACGGCTGGCCGGAGAGATTGTGCCCATATGCGGTTAACGATTCCCAAGGCATTTATTCGCTATGTTGGAAATAGCTTGCATGAAACTGATCATGTAAGAATTGATACATGGATACAGCGAATGAAGTATTGGTTGGATAACGGTATAAATGAACTTTATTTCTTTATGCATATGCATGATGAAGCTAAATCACCTGACCTGACCGTTGAATTGGTTGATAAAATGAATAAAGAATGTGGGTTGAATTTGATCAAACCAAAGATTGTTGAGAATAGTGGAAATCTAAAACTGAAACAAAAAGGATTGTTTGATTAGATAGATGAATAATGCATTTAGCAGTTAACTCACCTCAAACAACTCATCCCATCTTGTTGTATATCTCGGGCTTCTTAACTCTTGTCTCATTTTCCAGTCGCGGGTAGTGCCGGAGGCGGCAAATTTTAGTACATCATTCCGCTGACTGAAGTTTACATTGTCTATCATGTCCATCAGCCTTCGTTCACAATTTTTTGTTTCCGGTAAAAATAAATTGGCCTGTATTGACTGATCTGCTACCAAACCGCTTAACATTACACCTGCTTTTTTATATTCTTTTCCGGTTCTATATAGTTGATCAACCAGGGCAACTGCCGGCTTTATTAGCTTCTGTGTAATAGAAGTAGCGGCTGGTAAGGTAGTAGACGTTGTAATGGTGCCACCCCGGTTGAAGCCAAGCGAGTGATCCTGTTCACCTGTAACAACAAAAACACTGATTACTTTCGCTGCACTATGTTGCCTTCTTAATTTTTCAGCGGCCCTGGAAGTATAGGTAGCCACTGCTTCTTTTATATCATTGATATCTTTGACAGGGCTACCAAACATTCTGGTAGTGGCAATCATTTTCTTTTCTACTAATTCTTCTTTCATGTCTACAGCCTGTTCACCACGTAATTCCTTAATCAAACGAACACCTACTACACCACCCATATTGCGGTGTGCCCAGGCTTCAGACATTGTTGCCAGTTCCCAACCATTGGTAATACCCATGCTGTTTAGCTTTTGTGCATAGGCACCGCCCACTCCCCATATACTGTTCACTTTTGCTTGTTGCAGTGCTTCCCGCTGTTGTTCCTGTGTGGCCAGTACCGTTACACCCTGCGATGCTTTTTTGTTTTTCTTAGCAATATGATTGGCCAGCTTAGCGAGTGTTTTCGTTGGCGCCACACCGATAGATACAGGGATACCGGTCCAATCTTCAACAGTTTTTTTAATATAGGCAGCGGTTTTATATAATTCTTCATCGCGGATAATACTTAAATCAACAAATGCTTCATCGACCGAATAAACCTCAACATTATTTTTCCCGGCTATTTCCCGCAGGGTATCCATTACCCGCATACTCAGGTCGCCATATAATGTATAGTTGGATGAAAATACAGCAACATCGTTTTCTTCAATCAGG
>JAFDYH010000131.1:0-1879 GCA_018267535.1 Bacteroidota bacterium | reverse complement strand
AATAATCTTTCGCAGGAACAATAAAAACTATTGCAATCAACTATTGCCTTCATACTTTGTATCATTAACTGATTGAATTGTCTTTTTTATGACTCTCTAAAAAACTATGCAGCACGGGGTCAACTACATGTATAACACAGGTAACAACACCCCACGGATCAAAACGGACAAATTCACCAATCTCTACAGGCCGGTATTTCCTGTTTTCCGGTATTAAAAAAGCCTGGTTAAATGTTTTTTGAAAACGGCGTACCAGCAGATCGCCATTTATTGAGCCAACAACGATTTTGCCGTTATCCGCTTTCAGGCTGCGGTCAACGATTAATACATCGCCTTCCAATATTCCTGCATCGGCCATCGCATCCCCTTTCATGCGAAAGAAGAAAGTTGCCGGCTTATTCATTATTAATTGTTCATTCAAATCGATACCGCGTTCAGCATAATCATCTGCTGCGGCTCCAAAACCTGTAGCATTTGCTGTACGTATATCTTTTTGAGAATACTGTTTTGAACCTTTGTAGGCTGCACCATAAAAATCTTCTTCCATAAAAAGTTATTAAGGCGGAAAATAAATTTGGTATAAAGCTAAATAATTTAGTAAATTTATACTAACAAATGTGGTAAAAATATTTTATTAACTGCCTCAACTTATAAGATCATCAGCTGCCAGCACTGAAAGCTGAAGTGTGCAATCAGAAGATGAATATATTATGCAGCCTGGCCTCCCTGAAAACTGATTCCGTTTCCATTGCCCTTCTCCTCTAGGAAAAGGTGCCCGGAGGGCGGATGAGGTGGGAGGGAACTAGGGTGAGGTTTTAAAAATGGGTTATTATGAAGACAATTATCGACACGATCCCGGGCTATCGGGTGTACGAGTACCTCGTGGTACTAAATCCCCATAAAGAATTATGGGAAAAGATTATGAAGGTTAAAGAAGAATTCGCAGAAGAATATAAATCAGATCATGCACGATGGGGCAGACCGCATGTTACGTTAGTCAACTTTGTGCAGTATGGAATGATGGAAGACCGGATCATAAACCGGCTAAATGCGGTAGCAATGGCACAATACCCATTTAAAATAGAATTAAAAGATTTCGGAAGTTTCCCATCACATACTATATATATAAATGTAACAACAAAGATACCGGTGCAGGAGTTGACCAAAACGATTCGTGCAGAAGCACAGCGGCTGATGAAGCTGAATGATGATAATAAGCCTCATTTCATACTCGAGCCTCACTTAACAGTTGCCCGTAAGCTGCAACCCTGGCAATATGAAAAGGGCTGGCTGGAATACAGCAATAAAAATTTTACTGGAAGATTTATTGCAGATGGAATGTTATTACTAAAGCGACCGGTTGGTGAAATGAAATACCAGATCGTAAAGCGGTTTGAATTTCAGAATCTGCCGGTAGTAACAAAGCAGGGTGAGTTATTTGCATGAACTACTTTGGTAGCAAGCTCCATCAATATTATTAAGCTTCGTTGCGACGCTCCGTTCAGGGTTCGGTGTTCTATTCAGCTTTAATTAAAACAAGTATCCTGCATACAGCGTAAGTAATACATAGATTAACCTTAAACCATTATCGCTAAGAAAAGAGTGGTTCAGAAATGTGTGGATGGCAAGGAGAATAAAGAGTCATGAATAGGTGGTGTTGTGGAATATGAAGAGAAAAAGATTCTTTATTCTCCTTTTGTATTTTAAAAGCCCGTTTTTATCTGTACAAAAAACTAATTTCTATGTCAGAAAAACTAAAACAAGACCATTATAAGGTTGCCCCAAAAAAGCATACTGACGGACAAACTGCTGATGGAGAAATTCAAAAACCCGATAATTATTTCGCTGGCAGGGGAGCGCAGTTCAATACGAAAAACCG
>JAFDYH010000130.1:2119-7238 GCA_018267535.1 Bacteroidota bacterium | reverse complement strand
CCCCCGCTGAAAGCAATCATTTCAATCTGAATTTTTCCTGCCAGCCGCGGATCGGTTAAGGCATTATTGATATTGCGGATCGCTTTTTCTATTGACTTAGGGTCACTATTGTCCAACTGGTAAATGGCCCGGTAATTTTTACGGATGGGTTTTGCACCGGTATAGGCCTTATTTTTTGCCAATATATTGTCGGTTGTTTGAGCGGAGGCTGTTGCTAACAAGATTATACCCAGTATGAATAGTGATAACTGTCTCATCGTTTAAATTTTCTTTAAAAATAGGTTATTCTTACATTGATTAAACCATCTATGAAGTAATGGATGGATTTCTTGCATCTAAAGTTTTCTGAAAGCTGAACCTGCCTGTTGCTTTGGTTACAACGGAAAAAATTATACTATATTTTGAATAGAGGAGCCGGTTCGTTGTATAGAATAACCCTGCAATGGCTTATAAAACGAAACAGGCGCCTGCAGGTTTACCGGAAGATATACAGGCATTATTTTTAAAGGAGCAATTACTATAAAAGCCCATGTAATAAAATCACATGGGCTTTTATACAGCTTTTTTATTATCCCGTTAAAGTTTTTCGTACAGCTTTCTCAATTTTTCCCTTGTCATTTTCTTTTCCCAGTCTTTTCCCAATGCATTTTCCCAAAGTGGTTTCATGCCAATGGACACATTGATCATGGTATCAAATTGTTCATCGCTTAATCCTTTGCAGATTCCTTCGGGTATATCAATTTTGTTTTTATCCACCATCCTCTTAAATTCTTTCACACCTTCGGGATAATATTCCTCCAGGTGGTTCATTACAATGCAGTTTCCTATGCCATGTTTGGTACCGAGCAGATAGCTTAACCCATAACTCACCGCATGCGCGACACCCACCTGGCTGTATGCAATGCTCATACCTCCTGCATAGGAAGCCATCATCAGTTTATCATCACATTCCTCATCCCATCTCTCTTTTTCAAGAAAAACATACTGGCAAAGCTCCAGTGCTTTTTCCCCATAACTTTTACTGAATTCATTTAAATAAGTGCCCTGCAAACTTTCAATACAATGAATATAACAATCCATGCCGGTATAAAAACGCTGGTTCACCGGTGCATTGGCGGTTAGCTCCGGATCAAGAACAATCTGGTCGAAAGGAGTGAAATCGGAGTTCATGCCTAGTTTCTTTGTTGGCCCGGTCAATACTGTTGTTCTCGATACCTCAGCCCCGGTGCCACTCAATGTCGGAATGCCGGCTTTATAAACGCCCGGTTTTTTCACCAGGTCCCAGCCCTGGTAATCAGCAGAAGAACCGCTGTTATTCATCATCAATGAAACGGCTTTGGCAAGGTCCATGGTACTGCCGCCGCCAATACCAATAACACCACTAACGGCGCCGTATAAGTCTTTTAATTCATTGGACAGTTTATCAACATAAGTTGTCTTGGGTTCATAGGTCACATCGGCAAAAATCACTTTATCATTACCCCGGACAGGCACCCGGTTTACCAATGGTTTTCCCTGGAAAAAATAGTCAATTAAAAAAACCATAGGGGCCCCTTGTTTGCGATGTGGCGCCAGTATTTCATCCAGCTGATTAAAACTACCACGGCCATACACGACATAGTCTACCATTTTAAAATTGCGAAACTTCATATCACCTGCTTTTTAAGTGCTGCGAAGGTAAGCAATGAATAAAATACAGGCACTGTATCAAACAACAAGACCTATATGCCTGAAGATGACCCGGCGGCTATATCTAAAAGCTTTGTGTTACATAGTTTTCAAAAATGCGGATATCCTTTTCTGAGAACTATCCAACACTTTCCAATGCGACCCTGATTATAGAAATACGTATTTATATTTTGCTATTTCATTTTCGTACCCACGCTGATTTCAACGGCCATAGTTTTATACTATCAAAAACCGTTTTCCCGTTTTTACTGAAGAGTATGATACCCTTATTTTTTTCATCCGGGAATAGTTGTTCAGTTAATACCACCTGACCGTAATCTGCAAAGATTTCTGCAATGCTTTTATCAAGGAAAATATGCAGTTTTATCTTGTTATTGTTTTCCATTATCCCCACTTTTGATTGCAGCCAGTTTTTAAAAGCCGGGTGAAAACCGGTATCACCGCTATTGCTTCTGTCAACATACAATTCCTGTGTATATTCGGCATAGCCGATGCTGAGATATTTACCATTACCGGCAGCCAGCCGGATACCGCAACTATCTTCTCTTCCGGGATCCATTGTCATTTCTATTTCTACCTGCTGACTTTCTGCATCCAGTTTTTTTGTGCCTGTAAACTGTATATTGCTTAGCTGTGTTTGTGCCCGGCGCAATTTTTTAATAGCAGGAACGGGGTTCTGAACCAGCATCTGCACTCCATTTATTTCCTGTATTTGTAAAGTTCTTGGCATTGACATAATGCCTTTCCATGGAAAAACAGGGAGGTTACCTGCATAACTCCAGTTATTGGCCCAGCCAATTAAAACAGGCAGCGCCCCGGCAGGTAAATTATTGTACGTAATGCCTGCATAAAAATCAGCGCCATAGTCCGGGCGCAGAATTTTGCCATTTGCATTTTCGCTACGGAATATTTTTCCATCAAACTCACCAATAAAATACTGCATGGTTGTAGAAACAGAATTCAGCAATACCCATTTGTATCGTCCCGGCTTTCCTTTTACCGGCACTTTGAGTAAATCCGAACATTCCCATATACCATTGATATCACCTGCAGGACCGAAATCACTGAGGAAGGACCATTGTTTTAAATTTTTTGACGTGTATAGCTGCACAATATGTTCTTCCGGAAAGACAACAGTCATTATCCATTTTTTACCGGGTTCATACCAGAACACTTTAGGATCACGAAAATCTTTCCGTTTTAAATCAAGGACAGGATTGTCTTTATACTTTGTCCATGTTCTGCCGTTGTCAAGACTGTAAGCTATTTGCTGGTTTTGTAAAGTGCTGTCTTTTTTAATACTGTCGAGGTTATTATGCCCAGTATAAACAGCGACCATGGCTACCTGCCCCGGCTTTACAGCGAAACCCGCTGTATTATATTTATCGACTACACAGCTGCCGGAAAAAATCATTGTATTTCCTTCTTCCGGTATCGCTACAGGCAACTCTTTCCAGCTTACCAGGTCTTTACTCACAGCGTGGCCCCAGCTCATATGCCCCCAACCGTTACCAAAAGGATTGTATTGATAAAACAGGTGATATTCGCCATTGAAATAAACAAGTCCATTGGGGTCATTGGTCCAGTTTTTTGCAGGGGAAAAATGAAACTGCGGGCGGTATTTTTCTTTATATAAAGAGGTATTCGTTTGCTGGGAAAACAGCGCTATAGTAACAATGCAGGCAGCAAGCATCAGGGTTATTCTCATATGAGGTATTTGGAATTAAGATACTGATTGTTTGGTTTTTTCTTTCTTTTTTGCCTGCACAGGAAAGAAACAAATTTTTTAATAGCTGAACTTAGAATAATACTTCAGTTCATCCGTCCTCTTCCTCAACAAACACAATAACTAACTTGCAGCCAGGAGGCTTAGTGCAATAATTATGGCAAAATCAGGTCGTCGTTCAGAAAATAATGATAAAGGATCACCTAAGGCGAAAGTGAACAAAGAAAACCTGCGGCAGGCATTGATTCTTTTTACCTATTTAAAACCCTACCGCGGCCAGTTTATACTGGGCTTATTATTTATAGCACTATCGGCTTTTACCACCAGTTTATTCCCCTTATTTCTCGGTAAAATGATTGACGCTGCCGCACCGGGCACCACTATACCGGGACTAAACAATGCTTCACAATTCGGGTTCGGATTAAAAAATATTCACTGGAGCATAAACCTGACACTTTTGCTGATCTTTTGTCAACTAACGGTACAGACCCTCTTTTCTTTTATGCGGGTGTACCTGCTTACTTCTGCAGGCGAACGTTCCCTTGCGGATATGCGTAAAGATGTATACAGTAAGCTGCTCACTATGCCCATGAGTTTTTTTACAGAGAAAAGAGTGGGTGAATTAAGCAACCGCATTTCTTCCGACCTGTCGCAGATACAGGATGCGATATCATTTACACTGGCAGAATTTCTGCGGGGAGTATTTACCTTAATCATTGGTTTGTTTTTTATTTTCTGGATCAGCGCCAAACTTGCTTTGGTAATGCTGGCTGTAGTGCCCATCATTGCTATATCGGCGGTTGTATTCGGCAAGCGTATCCGTAAAATGGCCCGCAAGACACAAGACCAATTGGCCGACAGCGGCACTATTGTGCAGGAAACCTTCCAGGGTATTTCAATAGTTAAAGCGTTTACCGGCGAGTTTTATGAAATCAACCGCTATGTGAAAAGTATCCGTTCCGTTGTAACTACTGCAATTACTACGGCCCGCTACCGCGGCGCTTTTATTGCCTTTATGATCTTTAGCGTGTTTGGTACCATTGCTTTTGTCATGTGGTTTGGCGCGGGCATGATACAATCCGGTGAACTCACTATGGGTTCGCTCACCATGTTTGTTATCTTCTCCATGTTTGTCGGCGGCACTTTTGCGGGCTTTGCTGATATTTTTTCGCAACTACAAAAAACATTGGGCGCTACACAAAGCGTACGGGAAATATTGCGTAGTGAAGGGGAGCCGGTAGATTTAAAAGAAATAACTATAGAACCGCAATATGTATTAAAAGGAAATGTGCGGTTTGACCATGTTGCATTTAGTTACCCAGGTCGTAAAGATATACCGGTATTAAAAGATCTTTCGCTGCTTGCGAAAAATGGAGAACAGATTGCTATCGTAGGGCCGAGTGGTGCGGGCAAATCGACCATCGCTTCCTTGCTGTTACATTTTTATGAGCCTGATAGCGGTACTTTATACTTTGATGAACGACCGGCCCGTGAATTTCCTCTTTCGCAATTGCGCCGGCAAATGGCATTGGTACCGCAGGATGTTATTTTATTCGGCGGCAGCATCAAAGAAAATATTGCCTATGGAAAACCAAATGCTACGGAAGAAGAAATCATATCAGCCGCCAAACATGCCAATGCCCACGAATTCATTGCTGAATTTCCAGAGCAGTATGAAACCATTGTTGGCGAGCGGGGCATTAA
>JAFDYH010000130.1:0-2069 GCA_018267535.1 Bacteroidota bacterium | reverse complement strand
TCTTCGCTGGATAGCGAAAGCGAACAACTCGTTCAGGAAGCGCTGGACAACCTGATGAAAGGCCGTACATCTTTTGTCATTGCACATCGCCTCTCTACTATCCGGAATGCCAATAAAATTGTACTTATTGATAAAGGCATCGTTAGTGAAACCGGTACACATGCCGAACTAATGAGTCATAATGGCCTGTATCGCAAACTGAATGAAATGCAGTTTGAATTTGGCATAGAGATAGAGTCAACGAAAGAAAAGATTTAATAGATTCTATTGTTTTATATCGGGCATTTTGTGTCCGCTCGGGGGCTTCAACTAATCTTCCTAAAAAAGGAAACTGCTGCGCGGGGTTTACATTGCTATGGAATGTGCCAAGCGTAACCCTGGGCGGTCGGATAACTCCGCGTCTTGCTATCATGCACATCTGCCATGGGACTAAGTAAGTTTGTATCAGTTAAACCATCTCTTCAGTCTGTTCTTTATCAGAAGAAGTTTTCATCTCTCCTGTGGAAGAAATTAAAAATCCCTTATTTGAAAAGATAAAGTTCCAAAACCCTAACGATATAATTCTTACGGGGAAATCTGCTTTAATAGTTCTTGTGGCAAAACAAATAGTTAACCTATAGTGACTCCAGGTAATCTATACTCTTCTTCAAATTCACTTCGGGATCAGCAACCATATCCTGCTCCACGATGAAGTGCTGCACCCCGTTTTCTTTTGCTTTGGGCAATATTGTTTTCAGATCAATAACTCCGTTACCTGCCGTTGTCATGTAGGGAAATAATTCAATCCATTGCTGCGGATCGCCCCCATCGCCGGAGAAGCGCACTTTTTTCGACATATCTTTCACATGCATCAGGCGATAACGGTTTTTATATTTTTCCAGAAGGGCAACGGGGTCTGCGCCACCGGCTGTGGTCCAGTATAGGTCCATTTCCAGGAAAACCAGTTTTGGGTCTGTATTATCTAATAAAATATTCAGCGGTATCAGCCCCTCCATAGGCGACAAGCCATAGCCGTGATTATGATACGCGAATTTTACTCCTGCTTTCTTTGCAGCTTCGCCAATTTTGTTAAAGGTGTCCGCCATTTTTTTGTAATCATCCAGTGTTTTTCTTTTTTCCGCAGGTATGGCTGGCAGCGTTACAAATTCAGCGGCCAGCACATGGGCAGCTTCACCCAGTTTTCCCATTTCCTGCTGCAATGTCTCCAGGCCGGAATGCATGGAAATTGCTGACAGGCCATTTTGTTTCAGCAGGGCTTTTACCCCGGCTGCAGTATGATTAAAAAAGCCGCTGCCTTTAAACCCCAGTGAGGGGGTAATCGCATCCCAACCCTTTTTTTCCGCCTCAGGACTGAAGGAGTACGGGCCATACAATTCCACTTCTTTATAGCCCATTCCGGATAATAGCTTTAATGCACCGGCAAAATCTTTATCCAGCAATTTCGGCAGAGAGAAAAACTGGATCCCGGGTTTATGAATCAGTCGGGGTTGCATAAAGATGCGGGGCGAAGCAATAAAAGCGGCTGTTGAAAGTGCGGCTGTTTGTTTAATAAAATCTCTTCTTTTCATATTGCAAGCGATTGGCTATTTGAAAACTGATCAGGTAAAAATATTACTCAGACCGCTGTTTTTGTTATTTCATCAATTTTTTATTCGTTCGGAAACAAGTGCCTTTAAATAAAGCAACAATGTGGTTGTTCTGATTCGTAATAGTTATATGATACAGGCCCGTTGTTCTGCCATTATGCACTTCTTTTGTTTCCGCAATGAGCCTGTCCCCGGGATGGACTGGTTTTATAAAATTAATCGCTGTATCCAAAGCAACCGATAAATTATTACGGTTATTGCAGGCAAATGCGAAAGCACTGTCTGCTAAAGAAAAAGCAATGCCGCCATGCACAATTCCCAATCCATTCATCATTTCATCTCTTACAATCATTTCTATTTTGCTGTAGCCTTCTTTTATTGCTATTATTTTAATCCCGAGCCACTGTGAAAACAAATCGTCTTTCATCATTTGGTCCACTACGGATACTGCCAGTTTATCTTTTTCCATACATTAAACTATTT
>JAFDYH010000012.1:7229-16299 GCA_018267535.1 Bacteroidota bacterium | reverse complement strand
CCAAAGCAAAAGCAGCCGGTGCAAAAATTGGTTTGTGTGGCCAGGCGCCAAGCGATTTCCCCTCCTTTGCCGGCTTTCTTGTTACCCGGGGTATCAGCAGTATTTCCTTTAACCATGATGCCATACTTAAAGGAATTGAAAACATTGTTGAAGCAGAAAAAGAAAATCTTATCAGTACATAAGTAAAATGAGAATCCTTTTTTACAGTATAAAAGATTTCGAGCACCCTTACTTACTGGAAGCAAATAAAAAAAACTTCCCGGTAAAAATGACGGAGTCAGCATTAGGAACAGAAACAGCTTCGTTCGCTGAAGGTTTTACTGTTGTTTCCATCTTTACCGGAGATGATGCCTCAGCCCCTGTCATAAAAAAATTAAAAGAAGTAAATGTCAAATATATTGCCATCCGTGCGGCAGGTTATGACAATGTGGATTTGCAGGCAGCAAAAGAAAACGCAATACAGGTAGCAAATGCCCCTGCTTATTCCCCCTATTCCATCGCAGAACATGCGCTGGCATTGCTATTTGCAATGAACCGGAAATTGATTTTGGCCAATGACCAGGTGCACCATCAGAATTTTAAAATGAATAATCTTATTGGCTATGACCTTCATGGTAAAACAGTAGGCATTATCGGAACGGGCAATATTGGTGGCACCTTACTAAAAATACTCAATGGCTTTAATTGCAAATTGCTGGCCTATGATATTCGCAGGAATGATGATCTCGTAACAAACTACAATGCAAATTATGTTTCGCTGGAACAACTTTGCCGCGAATCTGATATTATCAGTATTCATACTCCCCTCAATGAACAAACGAAATATTTAATCAATAAAAACCTTATTTCTATAATGAAGAAAGGGGTTATGCTTATAAATACCGGCCGTGGGGCCTGTGTCAATACAACCGATGTATTGCATTATCTCGAATCGGGCCATATCGGTTATTTCGGGGCAGATGTTTATGAAAAAGAAAGAGGTCTTTTTTTTCACGACTGGACAGGCAAAGCATTAAATGACGACCTGCTGAAAAGATTATTAATGCTGCCAAATGTACTTATTACACCCCACCAGGCTTTTGCGACAAAAGAGGCGCTGGGAAATATTGCTGAAACTACTTTTTATAATATAGAATGTTGGGCTGCCGGCAGGTGTTCAGACAACGAGTTGTATAAACCCGCAATAAATTATTCTTCACTGTCAGCAACAAATAACCTCTAATTATTCACTGGTATGATTGGATCACTTTCCTTCGAAGCAGCTAAAGAAGTACTGGCTTCTAATATCATCGGCCGTATCGGCTGTACTGATGGTACAAAGACTTACGTTGTACCTGTTAACTATGTATTTGATGGAAAGCATATCATTGCACACTCTGTAGCCGGGATGAAAATCCAGATGATGCGGAAAAACCCAAAAGTATGTTTTGAAGTGGATGAAATGAAAAGCCTTACTAACTGGAAGAGTGTGATAGTATGGGGAGACTACCAGGAGTTAACCGATGAAAGAGACCGCTATACAGCCATGAAATTATTTGTTGACAGGACGATGCATATGAAAATAAGCGAGACGGCTATTCCTCCCGAAATATCAGGGCAACGGTTACACCCCCGTTCACCAGGTAATATAAAACCAATCGTGTACAGGATAGTGATCGAAGAAATGACAGGGCGATATGAAAAAGAATAATCAGTAATTTTATGAAGAGAGTTGTCACCATTACGTTCAGCCCTTGTATTGATAAGAGTACATCTGTAACAGCGATGATATCAGAAAAGAAATTAAAATGCGCTTTACCAAAACTCGAACCTGGCGGAGGTGGCATCAATGTAGCGAGAGCAATTCATAAACTGGGGGGCAATTCCATCGCCATGTTTCCTGCCGGCGGGTATACAGGCAACTTTTTTATCGAATTACTCCGGAAAGAAAATGTGCCTTCTTTAATTGTAAAAACAAAAGAAGAAACAAGAGAGAACATTATCATCCTTGATGAGGCAACCAACCAGCAATATCGCTTTTGTATGCCGGGAAATCCTCTGGAAGAAAATGAATGGAAAGAAATATTGTACCTGTTGGAGTGCATGGAAGAAATAGATGTTATTGTTGCCAGCGGCAGCCTGCCACCAGGTGTACCCCAAGATGTGTTTGCACAGATTGCCCTGATTGCAAAAAATAAAAAGGTAAAATTTATTGTCGACACTTCAGGTAAGGCGCTAAAATATGCCATTGCCGAAGGTGTATATCTTGTAAAACCAAATCTTGCAGAATTAAGTTATCTCGCGGGAAAAGAATTCCTGCATGAAAGTGAAATACCCGCAGTGGCGCTGCAAATATTATCCACAAGTAAATGCGAAGCAATTATGGTATCATTAGGGAGTGAAGGCGCCTTGCTGGTTACTAAGGCGATAGTAAAAAAAATTGTCCCTCCTCCTGTTAAAAAAGTAAGTACTGTTGGCGCCGGCGATAGCATGGTAGCAGGAATTGTTTTCGCACTCAGCCGCAATGAAAGTTTGGAGACAGCTGCTGAATATGGAGTTGCCTGTGGTACTGCAGCTACATTAAGCCCGGGTACAGGTTTGTGTAAATTGGACGACGTAAAAAAATTGTTTGCGATAATAAAAAAATCTGCAACCGAAGAAACTACAGCCGACCAATATTTTCATAATAAACCAATATAGCATGACAACGCATGAAATAGCCCGGATAATAGGCCCGGAAAATGAAGAGTTGCTGACCCATAGTTGCAAAACTATTTATAAAGAACATCTCCAGCTTCCATCCCCTGGTTTTATTGAAGATGTATTTATACCATCCAACAGGAACGTGCAAACGCTAAAAAACCTTTCGCTGATTTTTAATACCGGCAGGCTCGCAGGCAGCGGCTATTTATCGATACTTCCCGTTGACCAGGGCGTGGAGCATAGCGCAGGTTCTGCATTTGCAGCAAGCCCTGTTTATTTCGACCCAGCTTATATCTTACGGCTTGCGATAGAAGGAGGTTGTAATGCAGTAGCCACCACAATTGGAAACCTGGGAATAGTCTCCAGAACCTATGCACACAAGATTCCGTTTATTGCCAAAATCAATCATAATGAACTATTAACCTACCCGAATAAATATGACCAGGTATTTTTCGCATCCGTCCGCGAAGCATGGAACCTTGGCGCTGCCGCAATCGGTGCTACTATTTATTTTGGCTCCGAAGAATCATCCAGGCAAATTACGGAAGTAAGCCGCGCATTTGAAGAAGCACATTCTTTAGGAATGGCAACTGTTTTATGGTGCTATCTCAGGAACAGTGCTTTTAACCGCCCAGACAATGATTACCACCTCTCTGCTGATTTAAGCGGCCAGGCTAATTACCTGGGCGCAACAATACAGGCAGATATTATCAAGCAAAAAATTCCTGTAACCAATGGGGGATATAAAGTGTTAAACGATGCTGATCATAAATATGGCAAATACGATGAAAGAATGTATACAAAGCTTTCCTCTCCTCACCCGATAGATTTATGCCGTTACCAGGTATTGAATTGTTATGCAGGTAAAATTGGATTAATTAATTCCGGTGGCGCATCAGAAGGCGCAGACGATATTAAAAAAGCATTAATTAGCGCCATCATTAATAAACGGGCCGGTGGTATGGGACTGATTGTTGGACGTAAAGCATTTCAACGACCTTTTATTGAAGGCATTTCTTTGCTGCATGCAATACAGGATGTGTATCTCGAAAAAGAAATTACAATTGCTTAAGCAGATGGGAACTCAGCCGGCAGAGATAAAAGATATAAAAGGACTTTCATCCACAGAGGTAGCTGAGTTACGCAGTCAATACGGCGAAAATAGTTTTTCTACAGTAGTTGAGTTCCGCTTTTTCTATATACTGAAGGATATCATTACTGAACCCATGTTTATTCTTCTTGCCATCGCCTGTTCTTTATATTTTATATTAGGAAAAAGCAGCGAAGGGATAATGATGGCTATTGCAATTATTATTGTTACTGCTATATCTTTTTACCAGGAAGTAAAAAGTACAAGGGCGCTGAAAAGCCTTGCTGAATTTACAGAACCCCGGGTAACTGTAATAAGGGAAGGCCATCCAATTATTCTATCAGCAAAAGAATTGGTACCGGGAGATATTGTTTTACTGGAAGAAGGTATGAAAGTCCCTGCTGATGGAACAATCATTCAATCCCATGACTTAAGCATTAATGAATCGGTTATTAGTGGGGAATCACTGCCTGTAGAAAAGGACGAAACCGTTGAAAAAAGCCAGATTTACCAGGGTACAACAATCAATAGTGGTAAATGCATTGCCCGCATAACCGCAACCGGCAATAAAACAATATTGGGAAAAATAGGAAAAGCAGTAGCTGCTTACCAACCAGCTAAAACATTATTACAGGTACAGGTAAACCGGTTTGTAAAAAGATTTGCCTTCTTTGGCTTTGTTGCTTTTGTTATCATCTTCCTCGTAAACTACCTGCATTACCATGCATTTGTCACCAGCCTCTTATTTGCGCTGACATTGGCAATGTCGGCGATACCTGAAGAAATACCTGTGGCCTTTTCTTCATTTATGGCATTGGGGGCCTATAAAATGAGCAGGCTTGGTATTATCTCAAGGCAACCCCAGGTTATAGAAAATCTGGGCGCCATAACTGTTTTATGCCTTGACAAAACCGGCACAATTACTGAAAATAAAATGCAGGTAAAATCGGTTTATGAATTTGAACAGGACAAGCTAACAGATTTGCCCGGTTCTCCCAATCAATCAGACGAGGTCTTGTTCATTTCCGCATTGGCAAGTGAAAAAGAGCCTTTTGATCCAATGGAAAAAGCGATTATTGAAGCCTGGTATACAACAAGTGGATGGCAGAAAAGGGAAGACTATAAAATAATTCACGAATATCCTCTCGAAGGTCATCCACCGATGATGACACATGTTTACAAACAGGGAAACGTCTATCTCGCCGCCGCTAAAGGTTCTCCTGAAAGAATATTATCCGTATGCAGGTTAGACGAAACTTCTTTAATGAAAATAAATGAAATTATAACGCTTATTGCTAAAAAAGGATATAGGATACTTGGTGTTTGCAAAGCCGTTTGCAGTGATAACAACTTCCCGCGTATACAGGATGATTTCAACTGGAAGTTTACCGGCCTGTTGGCATTATATGATCCACCAAAGAAAAACAGTGCCGCAGTGCTGAAACAAATCGTCAACGCGGGCATCGCTGTTAAAATTTTAACAGGCGATTACCCGGAAACAGCAGTTAATATTGCGGGCCAGGTAGGCTTGCCGGGTTATCTTAGTTATAAGACAGGGCATGATATAATGCAGTTAAGCAGTGCTGAAGTAAACGAAACCGTAAAACAGACTTCTGTTTTTGCCCGCATGTTTCCTGATGCAAAAGTGAAAGTAGTTGAAGCCTTAAAAAGCAAGGGAGAAATTGTAGCAATGACAGGTGATGGAGTAAATGATGGCCCTTCTTTGAAGCTGGCGGACATTGGCATTGCCATGGGCAAAAAAGGAACTGAAACGGCAAAGATTGCATCTGACCTGATCCTTACAGATGATAACCTCGAAGAAATTGTTATGGCCATACGCGAAGGAAGAAGAATCTTTAATAACCTTGTAAAAGCCATCCGGTATATTATCTCTATTCATATCCCCATTATACTTACTGCCTCATTGCCTCTTCTGCTGAATTGGAAGTACCCGAATATATTTACCCCCATTCATGTTATTTTCCTTGAGTTGATTATGGGCCCTACCTGTTCCATATTTTTTGAAAGGGAACCTGCAGAAGATTCTAGTATGAATGTGCCTCCTAAAAAAAGAAGAAGCAGCTTATTTACACGATCGGAAATTCTTATAAGTAGTATACAGGGAACCCTCATCACAACAGGCATACTGATTTTGTATAATTACTTTATGATTAATCATAGCATTGAAGAAACAAGAACTGTAGTCTTTACAACATTAATCAGCAGTAATGTATTTCTCACCTTTGTCAACAGGTCGTTTACCAAAACAATAGCTAATACGATTTGGCGGAAGAATAACCTGGCCCCTTTACTGTTTATTGTTTCCGGTTTATTCCTGGCACTTCTTCACCTGAGCCCGTTTATTCGTAATTTGTTTGAACTGGCGCCAGTAGGTTACACCACTTTTCTTCTATGCCTTGCCGTCTCCTTCATCAGTGTAATGTGGTTTGAAGTATACAAGACTTTGAAAAGAAGTAAACCAATAGGCCCGCTATAAAATAAATACCTTTCACTTTCAATAGTGACACACAATTCATCAGGGCTTTACTTCCACTTTTCGATTGACAACAGAAAATAAGACAGGTGAATAAACCGACAGGCTATCACATTTAGTATTATCTTATTTATGCATTTTTTATTACAGGACCGGGGCGACCTCCCTTTTTCCCGTAAATTCTTTAATATCTTTTACAATTGCGCTGATATTTTCTCTCTTCACATCATCAAACCCATACAGCCTCCTTTTCTTCTCTTTGCTGTTACCAGCAAAAATGGATCCTATGCGTAACACGAATTTATCCATCCAGGAAATTTTCTTATAGTTTAATCGCCCAGGCAGGAACCAGATAGTGCATTGCTCTCTTATTCGTTCAGGAACAGAGGAACGGATATACTCTCCCTCCCCTGAAGGGGTACCGCATACAACAAAAAGAAAAATTTTCTTACCGGTTAAAAAATCAAGATTAGCCTTCATCCATTCCTTTATTCCCAGCATTCCCATATAAACACTTGTTCCTATTACAAAAAAATCGTTGTTGACAAAGTCATCCTCCCCGCATTCATGAATTTCCTTTACACTCAATTTCGTTTCGGCGCCTATCCAGGTTGCATACTGCTGAGTAGCGCCATATTTGCCTCTATAAATAAGAATACCTTTCATGTTTGATCATTTTATTTTAATTACCGTACCGGGCTTTTCTGAATAAAAAATTCATAGAGCCTCATCAGCATCCATGAAACGGCCTGCTTGCCGGCTAATACAATTATTATAATCACTAGCATAAAAGCATAAAGCCAGCTAATGATAATGGAGCGCCATGAGGTGAACAATGAACTTGTCATAAAATATGCGTTACACTGTTAATATCTGCTTCTGAAACCATTTCATTGCTTGCTCCATCAAAAGTGATTTCATTCGCTTTGGGAGACTGATCGGCTATCAATACAGCAGGGTGATAATAAATTGAAGCATTTACTGAATTTGTTATAAGGGAATACTTATGAGTTTTTTCAATCACTGTGGCAGTCAATCCCCGCAATGATTCTTCAGCAATAAAAACCCTGGGATATAAATTAATTTCCGTGAATTTATACCGGTCTTCTACCAATTCAATTTGCCCCACTGACTGGTAATCCATTTTCAGAATTTCAAGATGCAATCTTTCAGCAAACGCAAGGAATGTTGTCATATAGCAACTACTGATTGCACTCAGGAATAAATGCTCAGGTGACCACGGTTTTCCTTCCCCTCCAAATTCCGGCGGTGTTGCAACATGTATGGTACCTGCCGCATTTTTTGCAGACAATACCCCTCTCCTGCCTTCCAACCAATTCAACTGCACCTCGAAAAAAAATTGTTTATCTTTTTTAGCAGTCATTGGAAATAATTTATAGTGTAAAACTATTCCCCGGAAAACGCAGAAACTATGATACGGATCAGAAGATAAACTGATCTTAGGCAACAAAGCAGGTTTAAGCCAACGCTATTTGCCGGGAAGGAAGCCAGATTACCCGATCAGCATGTTTACTTAAAATAACAATCAGTGCAATAGCCATAACCAGCGTAGTTGGGAATCCGGATCCTAAGCCGAAAGGTATAAGGGCCATTAAAAAAAGAATTGCCCCAATAGCGCCTGTTCGGAATATCCATTTATTCAAAAGCATAGATAGGGCGATCAGCCCCTGGCATGTTGCAATAAAACCAACACAAAGCTGAATATGCTGAGAAAACCATCCATTAATAAAATTCCTGTAAAGGGCACTCCAGGTAAATGTAGCATACTCAAGATACACTTGCGGCTTTTCCATAACAGTCGTCCAGTTCATCCAGGATGCCCAGGCAAATAGAAGAAAGAATAACAACCTTGCCACTCTTGGCCATTTTATTGCAGCAAATAACATAACCAAAGCCACAAGGTTAGAAACCATCAAAAGGTAATAGTATATCTCATTTTCAAATCCCTTCATAACAAAAAAACGTTGTCGATATATGGCCTGGTAAACATTTTATAATCGTCCGGCTCTATGTTGCAAAAAAATATTCAGGTGAATTCTTTTCATACCGCCCTGTCTTTTGGGTCAGTCGTATCCTGAAAATAATCCCGTTTACATCAGCGGCATCATTCAGGGGAAAAGGCCATTGTGGTGAAAGATGCATGGTTTCACTATGCACCAGCGGCAATGTTCTATCCATTAATATATGTACCGCATGGTCTCTTTCCTCTCCTTTTTCCAACTCTTCAAAATCACCCCATGCAATTGCACTCTGCCAGTTAGCAAGGTTATGAAGATCGTCAACTTCAAAACAGACTCTGGGGTTCTTTCGCATTATATTCAGTTTCATTCCTTCGTATGTATGCCCGTAAATGTATTCGCCATCGTAAGCGTAGCTGATTGGCACTACATAGGTTGTACCTTCTGCATGGCAACCGATCCTTCCTATAAATTCGGAGTGAATCAGACTTTCAGTTTCCTTTTCAGTTAATGTTCCAAACATTTTATCCGTTTTGTTCAAAGTACGGTCCCTTTGCTTTATCGGTAAATGACAATGGTCATTCAAGTTACTGACCCCTGTCAGTTACATCATTTGACAAATCATCCATTTTATAAAAGGGATGCTATTCGTTTATAGCATCGCAGGTATCTTAAACAAGCCGGTTTATTGGTGCTGGTAATAACTCGTGCAATCCTTTTCGGTTTTTAATTGTAATAATGACAATCATCCCCTACCGGGGCATTTTCATAAGCGCCTTATTACCGGTTACAGTAGCATGGATTACAAAATAAAGTAGCTGGTAT
>JAFDYH010000012.1:5490-7148 GCA_018267535.1 Bacteroidota bacterium | reverse complement strand
TTTTATTCCGGTTGCCGCGATGCTTAAAATGATTAGCAACTATAGTCCCGAATGGAAACCGCTGAATATTTTATTAAGAAGATATACAACCCGAAAATATGGCTGCCTATTATGCCCGTTAAGAAAAAAATATCACCTGGCAAATACACTTCGCCGAATACAATACGATTAATAAGGGGTGGCCGCGAATATTTTAACCTGCTTCTTACCCTGATTGAACAAGCTAAAGACTGCATTCACCTGCAGGTCTATATTTTTTCTGATGATGAAACCGGTAACCTTGTTGCTAATGCTTTAAAGAAAGCGGCAGCAAGAGGTGTTGAAGTATATGTTATAGCAGATGGCTATGCATCCCAGTCTTTACATCGTTCATTTATCGGGCTTTTCAAAGAAGCAGGGGTACACTTTCGTTTTTTCGAGCCAATTTTTAAAAGCAGGAATTTTTATTTTGGGAGGAGGATGCATCATAAGGTTGCTGTGATTGACACTCGCTACTCACTGGCTGGCGGCGTAAACATTGCAGACCGGTATAATGACCTGCCGGGCAAACCAGCATGGCTTGATTTTGCATTATATGCTGAGGGGGAAATTAGCCGTGAACTTTGCATTTTGTGCTGGAAGACCTGGAACGGCTATTCACGAAACTTGCCGCTTACACCCTGCGAGGAAAAAAAATTGAGTTTTGCCATCAAAAAAGAAGAAAATGTTGAAGTAAGAATGCGCCGCAATGACTGGGTCCGGCGTAAAAATGAAATAACTGCTTCTTATATACAAATGTTCCGGAATGCACAATCCGATATAACGGTATTGTGTAGCTATTTTTTACCGGGCAAAGTAATAAGAACCCAGATCCGGTACGCGGTCAGCCGGGGAGTTAGAATAAGAATTGTTGCAGCAGGTATATCTGATATATCATTGGCTAAAAACGCCGAACGCTGGTTGTATGACTGGATGCTGCGAAATAAAATTGAGTTATATGAATACCAGAAAAACATACTACACGGGAAACTGGCTGTATGCGATGAGCAATGGATGACTATCGGATCTTATAATATTAATGATATCAGCGCTTTTGCCAGTATAGAATTAAACCTGGATATTAATGACCAGAGATTCACATCTGATGTAAGAAGAAAAATTGAAGAGATAATCGATACTGATTGTATACCCGTTACAGCCGACCAATTGGCTAAAACAAAAAATATATTTAATCGTTTTACCAGGTGGTTTTCCTATCAATTTATCCGCCTGGTATTTCACCTGTTTACATTCTATTTCAAGCGCAAACCTTAATTCCCCTTAACTCTCTTCAGGAAATTTTTTAGCACCGTCCAATCCCATTTCGCAAATCGTCCACGTTGTACCACCAGTTTATTATTCTCCGGGTATTGCAAGTAATAATGGAATACAAATTTCGCCTGTGGATTTTCCCAACCGATTATTTGCCCGAAGCGGAGGTCATTAAATACAAGTGTATCATTCCATTTCTCTATTGTATAAAATTGCTTTGAAAAACGAATAAGTTTCTGCAAATCTTCATGGCCGCTTACAGGTAAAAGCAACAAATCATTCCTGGGAAAATATTGAAATTGTATATCCTTTTGCCTATCAAATAATGAACGATATGCTACATAATACCCTCTATCATCACCGGATAC
>JAFDYH010000012.1:0-5314 GCA_018267535.1 Bacteroidota bacterium | reverse complement strand
CTGATGGCGCCGGTTTAAAATAATTAAAAAAACAAAAGCGATTGCCGGCCAGACAGAAAAGAAAGGATCGGCGACATAAATAGTATTGAACGAAAACCTTGTATGACTGAACGGCTCGAGCCAGCCAACGCCATAATTATTAAAGCCATCAATAAATAAATGAACAAATACTTCTGTACCAAAAAAAATCAGCCATGCCCTCCGGGTAATGTTATGTGGCTTATGCACCCTGTCGGCTGTAAATGCGAAAAGTGGAACAATTAATAACCCAAACAGGATGGAATGTGTAAACCCGCGATGTGCCAGTAAATTATCGGCAGGGCTCAGCCAGAATGCAGCAATGAAATCGATATCAGGAATACTTTGGGCCAATGCTCCCCAAAACATTGCCTTTTTTCCAACCCCTTTTTTAATGAATGCTTCCCCAATGCAGGAACCCAAAACAATATGTGTCAACGAGTCCAATATCAGTTTTTTGGTGAGCCGGTAAATTAATATTAAAAAAGAACAGGCCAGGAATACACTATAGATTTTCAACTGTATTTAGTCAGCCGATTCTAAAATAAATACCAAAATCATCTTGTACTGAATCCGAATAATGCCGGGCAAGATCGTAAATGACATCGCTTTTTAAAATGGTAGAATGATACTTTCTATAACAAAACAACCCAGGCCCATCCACGTACACCTATCAATTTTATTGAAACTTACTGCGCATAAAAGATAAAACAATAATATTAAAACAACTGACTATAGCAGAAACAATCTTTACTATTACTAAACCCGCCTGCCCTCCCTATTCACTTACTTATTGTGTGCAATAAACAAAAGCGAAGCGCCTGCTTTTTACACGGTTATCGCAGCAACGTATTTTTCTAAATTGCTGGAAAAAATCGGCATTTTTCCAGGAAATAAACAACTCAAAACATTTTATAAACACTATAATTATTTGTCAAAGCTGTACAATGCCGATTGATCGCATCGATGACAAGGGTATAGAAAAAGACGGATCAAATAGTAATATTTATTGCAAATACTGCAACCTGAGGGAACGTTCATTGAACCCTTTTTGAACCTTGAGCAAATGAAATCCGGGACAACCGAAAATGAAAAAAAGGCTCCCCTAAAATATCCTTCATAAAACGCTGGTTGCATTTTCCTCTTTGAAGTACTGGAAACAATAAGCAGCCTTTGCCATTCTGACAAAAATCATACACAGCAATGATCACAATCCATATTTTCTGATAGCAACAGGGCTTACATTTGCCGGGAAATAAATCTTTACCATAAATTCAAGGAAGTTATTATAACAAATCAGGCACTAACAATACTACAGGTAAACCATCATTATTGTTTGATGCCTTTTCAAGCCTTGGAATGAATAGTTTGACAATGATAGAAATCGATGGGAAAGAATCCTGTTTGTTCCTACTGTAAGTATTACCGGGGACACGAATGAATTCCTGGTATCACAGGCCATTCCGGGAATGAAGAAAAAAGATTTGCAGGAAAAGAGTATAGCTACTCCTCATTCAGCAGCACTTTCACACTGCCGGATGAGGTAAACAAAGAAAAGATTGAAGTCCGTTACGAAAATGGTATCTTGGAATTATCTCTTCCCCAAAAAGAAGAAATTAAGAAAAATACAACTAAGCAAATCGCGGTGAAATAAGTCTGAAATATCACAGTTGGTTTATCCCGCCTTCTTCTAGGGCGGGGTTTTATTTTAAAACCAAACTATCTTCAAGAACGAAGTCAGTATGATGAAAATTAGTTTGTCTGTTAATCATTGTCATTACACTTACCCTGTTTTCATACCAGTTTTGTACGCAGGAAACCAAGAATGAAAGGAATACAACCAGATTACCCGACTGCTCATAATTTGGAAGGAGCAAAAGAATCCGTTTTAGTCCCTTTCCTTTTTGGGATTGCTATAGACCTGGCCGCTATGATTAACTGCTTTGCAGTTGGTTTCAAATAGCGATAATTAACCAACACAGTACTGCTGCTATTAATCTTGCGATACTTACCATTAAAAAATGCGGGGTGTAAAAGCCCCGCATTTTTAATATCTACTATTTTTAGGAAAATCCTGCCAGGCTCCTCTTTTTATTTACAGTCCTTTTCTTCGCAATCCAGGTCATCTCTTTCCGTTTCAATAGTCAGGTGATTAATCTGAAGGTGCTGCATTTCGTGGCGTAATTCCTGCTTAATCTTTGCTTCCTCTTCAAGACTGGTACCATCTTCCAATATAAAATGACCGGTCATCGCATTTTCAGTCGTGCTCATCGCCCAAACGTGAACATGATGAACTGCTTTAATCCCCTTAACCCTTAAGGTATTCTTTTTTACCGTTTCCATATCTATGTCTTTGGGAACTCCGTCGAGGGAAAGACGTAAACTATCTTTTAATAAATGCCAAGTACCAATCAATATAACAACGGAAACCAGGATCCCCAACAGCGGATCAATCCAGTACCAACCGGTAAAAAGAATAATTATGCCTCCCACCACCATTGCTACACTCACCAAAGCATCTGCCATTAAATGCAGGTAAGCACTTTTAACATTCATATCCTTTTCCTTATTTCCCCTGAATAATATAGCTGTGCAAAAATTAATGATGATGCCAATACCCGCAACAATTGCAATCGTTTTACCTGGCAAAACAGCCGGCTCAAAAAAACGATGAATGGCTTCATAGATAATTGCACCAATGCTCACCAGCAGTATTACGGCATTAAAAAGAGCGGCCAATATTGATGTTTTGCGATAACCATATGTATATTTTTCATTCGCTTTTACTTTCAATAAACGAAAAGCGAGCAATGATAAAGCAAGACTGCCAACATCGGCAAGATTATGCCCCGCATCGGATAAAAGGGAAAGCGAATCAATATAAATCCCCACTCCTGCTTCTATAACAACAAACAAAAGGTTCAATACTATTCCTACAATAAAAGCCCGGTTAATATTTTCCAGCACTACCGGGTGCCCGTGTTCATGATGGGAATGATCGTGCGCCATATCCGCAAATTTACTTACTACAATAAAGTACCCTTCAAAATACTTGCCGCAATAGTAAAATAAATAACCAGGCCTGTAACATCAACCAATGTGGCTACAAATGGCGCGGAGGAAGTAGCAGGGTCGATCTTGCAACGTTTCAAAACGATAGGGATCATGGAACCACTTAAGGTTCCCCACATTACAATGCCAATCAGTGAGAAAAAAATGGTAACGGCTACCAGCAACCATTGTGGGCCATAGTCAAACCAATGAAGGTTTTGCCAGATTGTAATCCGCAACAAGCCAATAGAACCCAGTATAACACCTAATAGTAATCCTGAAAGAATCTCCCTACGCATTACATACCACCAGTCTTTCATAGAAAGTTCTTTGAGTGCCATCGCCCGTATGATTAACGTAGCCGCCTGCGAGCCACTGTTGCCACCGCTTGATATTATCAACGGTACAAATAAGGCGAGCACTACGGCTTTTGATATTTCCTTATCAAAATAGCCCATAGCCGTTGCCGTTAGCATTTCGCCTAAAAAAAGTACAATTAACCAGCCGGCCCTTTTACGTATCAACGAAAAGAAAGGTGTTCGCACATAGGGATAATCCAGTTCTTCCACCCCGCCGAATTTTTGTATGGCTGCCGTATCCGTTTGCTCCGCCACGTCAAGTGCATCATCGATAGTTAGCACCCCCAAAAGCAGGTTATCATTATTCGTTACCGGTAATACTACCCGGTCATATTCTTTAAATTTTGCCACCGCAACATCTTTCGAATCAGCTATGTTCAAAGTCACTACAAAGCCATCCATTATTTCTTCAATCGTCTTTTGCTGCTCATTCAACACCAGTCTTCTCACTGGTATATCATCCAGCAATTTGCCTTCTTTATCCACAACATATATTACATTCATCACTTCATTATCATCATGCGACTTCCGAAGCTTCTCTGAAGCCTGCGCTATGGTTAATTCCTTTTCAACAGAGGCAAATTCAGTATTCAGGATTCGTGCTACGCTATTTTCAGGATACCCCAGCGCATCATGAACGCTGGCTTTATTTATTTTATTAAGCAAATCAAGAAAATTAGAAAGCTCCACTCCTTTCAAATGGGAGTAAAACATAACACGGTCATCCGATCTTAATTCATTTAGTATCAAAGAAGCCCTTTCCTTTGACAGGTTGCGTATAATGTTTTTTTGAAGTGCTATTTGGAGATAGGGAAAAACCTGCACCTGGTCCTCCGGCGAGAAAGCCTCAAACGCATGCGTTGATGTCTCATCCGGTAAGGGGACAAAAATCTGTGCTACATCTGCCGGGTGAAGGCTTTTTTTCTTATTCCCGTTAAGCTTGAACAAGCCGGAAAAGTCTCCTTTCCGTAATTTCTTTCTGATTTCTTTCAGGTTCATGATCTCCCGTTTAAATGGTAATTGCTTTGTTGAAATACTCCATTCATTAACCGCGATCAGCGGGCAATAATGCTGGTCTTGAGTGGCAGGGGATATAAAAATAAAAAGGCAAAATGAATATAGTTCATTTTGCCCTTACTAACCATTATTAAAAATTAACAGACAATTTATTCTGTAAGCAATGATTTCACCGGGTTTGTTCTTGCTTCATTTAGTGATTGCCAGCTGATAGTTAATATCGTAACTATAAGCGCAATCAACCCAACCTCAATAAATACCAGCTGCCCGATAGTGGTGTAATAAGCAAACTCTTCCAGCCATTTACAATCCTGCAAATGTTATTAACAACTGAATATCCCTGCTATCAAGTTGCTATAACAGTAATGATATCCTTGCAATAGCTATCAGGTTATAACCTGACAAAATAATAGATTCGAGAAGGACATACGTTTATAAGAACTATTGAAGAACAAACAAAATATTACTTCATTTCAGATTTGATTATAAAGGTGCCGGTACTATTTCACAACTTCACCTATTATTTATTTAACTGCTTTATCCGGCTTGCTTGTTCTCCCGCATTTGACGGACCATAAACCTGCCCTTTTACCTTCTCCGGATTAAAAAAATAATCATACACATAGTCATAATTAAAATAGCGCAGCATGGCGCGGTGTACTTCAAAAGATTTTACCCTTGTGCCAACTTTCTGAAGCGGCCAGGTAATTTCTATCCAGAGTGGTTTGTCTTTTTTACTGTTTTCAATTGCTTCTTTGCTATAACGGTAAACAGGATAACCCGGAATATCCTGGTACCAGTCTTCTATAAATAGAGTGGGTAAACCGCTCGTGCTTGTAAATTCCGAAAAGGAAGGCCCTGCCCAATTG
>JAFDYH010000129.1 GCA_018267535.1 Bacteroidota bacterium | reverse complement strand
GCAAACCATTTTCGTTTAGCGTAATCAATACCCTTTTTTTTAGCTTTAATAAAAAGAGTATCTAATTTGAAACTCTTGTAAGGATACCCTTCAATCTGTGTTCCAGCAATAACAAGCGCTTTTGTTAGTCCTGGAAATTGCAAGGCAAAATCAATGGCAACCATGCCACCCATAGAAAGGCCAATTAAAATAACTGGGTCGTTTGCCTCCAATGATTCCAATAGCGACTTCATATCATTATGGAAACTATAATACTGACGACCTGGTAATGCGGATTGACCATATCCACGCAAATCAAACCTTATACATTGATACCATTTTGAAAAATAATAAAACTGGTCATCCCACATCCGACTATCAAGAGAAAAGTCATGGATGAAGACAAGAGGTTGCCCTTCACCTTGTATTTCATAATAAAGCCTTGTACCATTCACGAGTTTGCACCCGCTTTCATTCTTTTTGAGAGAAGCTGAAAGATGTGTTTGCTTAGGCAGCATACTTACTTCATAGCAAATAGTATATTGATATTGAACCTCGTGGGCCTATTGGACTTATAAGTATCCTAAGGTAAGTATTTAAGTAATACAGACAAGCTTATAATCAGCATTCTTTTCAAATTACATAAATCATGGATTATTTTCCACGGGTAATAGAACCGGTTTATTGACTAACGTGTATTTCGTAATTTCCGATCTTAAATTTTAAAATTGAATTTCTATGCCAGTTGCAAATGCTTATGCAGTACGGAATCCAACGGATAAACTTTCTCCCTATAGTTTTGAACGCAGGGAACCAGGTCCGAAGGATGTTCAGATTGATATTTTGTATTGTGGTGTATGTCATAGCGACCTGCACCAGGTAAGAGATGAATGGGGTGGTTCAAAATATCCAATGGTGCCGGGACATGAGATAGTAGGGAAGGTAGTAAAGACAGGACCAGCTGTTACAAAATTTAAACTCGGTGACCTCGCCGCTGTCGGGGTAATGATTGACTCGTGCCGTAAATGCCGCAATTGCAATAATTATGTCGAAAATTACTGTGATGAAGGAATTACCGGCACTTACAATGCTATTGAAAGGGATGGAAAAACGCTGGCACAGGGAGGTTATAGCACTACTATTGTAACGGATGAACGCTATGTATTTAGTCTGTCACCCAGGCTCGATCTGGCCGGTGCAGCCCCTTTATTATGTGCTGGTATCACTACTTATTCTCCTTTGCGTTTTGCCGGTGTTAAAAGCGGAACAAAAGTGGGTATTATTGGATTAGGTGGGTTAGGGCATATGGGCGTAAAGTTTGCAGCATCTTTTGGTGCAGAGGTAACGATGATCAGTACATCTCCATCGAAAGAGAAGGATGCGAGAAAATTAGGAGCACACAATTTTTTATTGCAGACAGATAAGGGTCAGATGAAAAAATATGACAGTTATTTTGATGTTCTTCTAAATACGATTTCTGCACCTCATGACTATGCCAAATACCTGAACCTCCTCGGTTACGAAGGAAAAATGATGATTGTAGGATTGCCTTCTGTTGACCCCAAAGTGGAACCATTTGCCCTGTTAAAAAACAGGCGAAGTATTACCGGCTCAATGATAGGTGGTACAAAAGAAACACAGGAGATGCTCGATTACTGTGCGGAACATAATATCATTTCCGAGGTAGAAGTAATACCAATGCAGCAAATTAATGAAGCGTATGAACGAATGGAAAAAAACGATGTGCGTTACCGTTTTGTTATTGATTTAGCCTCGTTAAAAAATTAATACTTGTTAAGGTTGGAGCACAAATGACCAGGAACAGGCAGGTGATTGTGGATCATATTTAATTCTGTCTGGCGCAGATTACGCTATTCCCTCATTTGTGTTCTTTCCTTTTTGAAAAAGACCTGCTGCGAACTACGAACACCTGAGTATATTCTTCTGATCTTCCTCTCCATAAGCTAACTTTACGTTTGCAGGATATTATTGATATAAGTGAGAGGGCGGTCGGGGAAAGTTATATGTTCTTTAATTAATAATTTGCCAGCAGGGTAACCATTACCTTATGCTTATTTTTATAGTCACTTATAAAATTTGTTATGGATAACAGGCGGGAATTTCTCAAGAAGGCTTCTCTTTTAGCAGGCGGGGCAGGCATGATGCATGTATTACCTGCTTCAATTCAAAAAGCGTTTGCTATCGATCCTGCACCCGGCAGTACCTATATGGATGCCGAACATATTGTTTTCCTGATGCAGGAAAACCGTTCGTTCGATCATACATTTGGCACATTGCAGGGTGTCCGTGGATTCAATGACCCGAGGGCCATCACACTACCCGATAAGAACCCGGTATGGTTGCAGACGAGCAAAGAAGGTAATACCTATGCACCTTTTCGTTTGAATATAAAAGATACCAAAGCAACCTGGATGAGTTCGCTTCCCCATTCCTGGAGCAACCAGGTGGATGCGGGGAACTATGGTAAGCATAATGGCTGGCTCGATGCTAAACATTCCGGTAATGAAGAGTATAAAGCTATGCCATTAACTATGGGATACTATAACAGGGAAGATATACCATTCTATTATGCGTTGGCGGATGCTTTTACTGTGTGTGATCATAACTTTTGCTCATCACTTACAGGAACTACGCCCAATCGTTTATATTTCTGGTCAGGCACGATACGAGGCAAACATGATGCTGAAACGATGGCGAGAGTATGGAATGGTGATGCTGATTATGAAAACTGGGCAGATTGGACAACTTTTCCCGAACGACTGGAGGAAAATGGAATACCCTGGAAAGTATACCAGAATGAACTTAGTGTTGGTGTTGGCTTCGAAGGAGAAGAAGATGCATGGCTGGCGAATTTTACAGATAATCCACTGGAGTTTTTTGAACAATATAACGTGAAACTTTCGCCACTTTATATTGCTAATCTTCCGAAAATGATTGCTGCCATACCGGGAGAAATAAAAAAGATGGAGGAGGAGTTAAAGTCAGTTAGCGCTGGTTCTGAAAAGGAAGTATGGCTGAAACAAAGGATTGAAGATGCAAAGAAATACGAGACAACTTTGTTAGAAGACCAGAAAAAATATACGCTTGAAAGATTTGAACAACTATCACCAAAGGAAAAAAGCATTTATGAAAAAGCTTTTTCTACTAATAAAAAGGATCCCTATTACCATGAACTAACAAACCTCGATTACGAAGATGGAAATATAAAGCGAACCGTACAGGTGCCAAAGGGGGATATCCTTCACCAGTTCCGCGAAGATGTAAAGAGTGGCAACCTTCCTGCGGTTTCATGGATTGTGGCGCCTGAAAACTATTCTGATCACCCGGGTGCTGCCTGGTATGGAACCTGGTACACCAGCGAGGTGCTGGATATATTAACACAGAACCCTGAAGTGTGGAAGAAAACAATTTTCATTATTACCTACGATGAAAATGATGGTTATTTTGATCACCATCCTCCCTATTCAGTACCGCATAAGGAGGGTATGGGCAAAGTTTCAAATGGTATTGATGCCAGTCTCGAATATGTAAAATCTCATCAGCAATCGTCCGGCCCCAATGATGTGCGGGAAAGCCCTATTGGCCTCGGTTTTCGTGTACCCATGTTGGTTGTATCGCCCTGGAGCAGGGGGGGGTATGTCTGCTCAGAAGTGTTTGATCATACTTCCTGTATCCAGCTTGCAGAAAAACTTCTTTCCCATAAGTATGGAAAGAAAGTCGAAGAAACGAACATCACGCAATGGAGAAGAACAGTATGTGGCGACCTGAGTTCCACTTTCCGTCCATGGAATGGGGAGAAGATTAAATTGCCCGGCTTTATGAAGAAGGATGAATCTATTGAAAGTATCCATAAAGCTAAGTTTAAAAAACTTCCTGATGGCTATACTAAATTGTCGGATGCACAGATAAAAGAGGTCAGGCAACAACCGCATGGCAATGAATTGTTACCAAAGCAGGAGAAAGGTATCCGTGCTTCTTCAGCGATTCCTTATGAATTGTATGTTGACGGACATTTGAGCGAGGATAAAACTTCTTTCGTTATTCAATTGAAAGCAGGAAAAGAGGTGTTTGGTGAAAAGGCGGTAGGTTCACCATTTAGTGTTTATGCTGCAGAAGGCTATAAAGATGAACCGGTAGAAAACTGGGCTTATACCGTTGCCGCAGGTGATACGTTGAATGATCAATGGGCATTAAATGATTTTAAAAATGGCAATTATCATTTAAGAGTTTACGGACCGAATGGGTTTTATCGTGAGTTTGCCGGTAATGCAAAAGATCCATCCGTTGAAATGAATTGTGATTATGAAAAGAAAAAAGGCGGCTATGGGTTAACCGGTAATGTAGTATTGAAACTAAAAAATAACAGCGGCAAACCATTGACGGTTGAGATTATGGACAACGTTTATAAAGCAGCTAAACAAACAAAAATAATTAACAAATCATCGAATGTTGTTCTGAACCTTCAAAAGAGCTATGGCTGGTATGATTTCACGCTAAGGGTAAAAGGCAGCGCTGATTTTCACAAACGGTTTGCCGGGCATGTGGAAACAGGGAAGGAGAGTAAAAGCGATCCGGGAATGGGAGGAGTAGTGTAATATAGTATAGAAGTTATGTCTTGGGCTTTAATTGTGGTTGCCAACTTTTACTTTGAAAAAAATATTCTTTTCAAAAGGAATGGCTGTATTCTTATAAGAAAATAAGAAGAAATGTCATGAATTGCAAACGCTTCAGCCTTAAATAGACTTACTTTGGCAAACTATCTCCCGGAAAACTTTTGCAGGGATGAATTTCATAAACGAAAACACCGGCCTTAACACCCGGGTCTTCATCCATAATTGTTTTTAGTTCTTCGGTTGTTGTATTAAAAATGCCAACGCCACAAACTTCACTGCCATCGGCAACAGGGCATACAATGCATAGTAAACCATCAGCACGTAAAGAAAAATTTCTCCGGCCATGTTCCCAGATTATTTTTTCAACACCGGGTTCATTTTTTTTCGGTCCGGCTTTTAATATAGCGATGCTGTATTGTTTAACGGTCGGCAGCATCTGCATCATATATTCGTCGGTAATAGTTGTCATGTTTTTTATTTAAAAATACAAAGAATGAGTTACCATTCCGTATGAAAACGTAACCCGATAACATGCACAGGTCCGCGATCATTGTTATATGCCGGATTTAAAACAAACTGATAATCCGGACTGATGGTGATTTTCCCTTTTAATACAAACAGTTTGTAATATAGTTCTGCAATTAATTCTGGTGAATAGTTTAATTTACCATCTCCAATCATAAAACCACTGCCACCTTTAGCAAGGAAATCCCGGTGATCTTTTGAAATACCGTTTACAATAAAAGCAAGGCCCAGTTCATCATCATTTCTTTTCCAGTTATTCCCCTTTAAAACATACCCAAGGGAAGCGGATTGATCAATTTCTGTAAAACACCAGGTTTCGTTTTTACCATTATTCCAACTCAGCCGCCCGAAGATGCCACTGTTTTTATTCACCTTCTTTTCGGCATTAATTACCCAGCCCCATTTATTGCGGCTATACATCCGCGTTGCAATTACATCTGGTACCGGGAAGTACTCCAGGGCCTGTTTATAATTTCCCATTTTACTACGGTTAAAAAAGCCAATCAGCCGTAGTATTGTTGAGTTGTTTTTTTCAGTATTCCATTTCCGCACTATTTCACCCTGCCAGGAAAAGCTTTTTGAGTATTTCCAGTCGAGGGTTGCCCCATTCGCTTCTTTCGGCAGTAATGCAGTAGCTACTCTTGCTTCCCATTGCGGTGATATATATTCCGCTACAAAGGCGTAGGTATAGCCCCTTACATCAGCGGCATAATCATAGGCGCCGGCGCTCATTAACGACCAGTTCAGGAATTGTTTCCGTGGATCGTGACTATAATTGTTATCATCAAAAAAGTCTCCCAGGGACAATTTGCCGGCTGAAAGCGAAATATATTTTTTAGGTATCTTCTCCGCAATAGTATTGGCATCATCATTTATCCATTCCTTTTCCTGGCTCAATGGAATTATATGGTGCAGGTATGCCCTTGCGAGATAAATAACAGGTTTTGTACTGCCGACCCTGAATGTTTCACCGTTCGGGAATCCTGCAATGCCCGTAGCGCTGCTCATTCCTTCACCGCCTGCCATTTCAGGATTTACAAATAGTTCTGTGTTTTTAAACAGACGGATTCCTGCAAAGACAGATGCAGTTAATGATGTGGCGGGCTTTTCTTTCTGTTGCAAACTTTTAACACCGCTATACGGGGCTTTAATGGTTTGATGGTTTTGTGTAACAGTAGTCAATTGAAAATGCAGGGTATACCAATTGCTGCTGTCCTGTTGCCCTTTTGCAAGATGGACAATCAGCATCAGGCAAAAGGAAACGGATAGTTTTTTAATCACAAGGTTAGTTTAGTAAATAAATTTCAGGTCAATATTTATAATTATTTACCTGCTGTTCTTGTGTATGATAGCGGGCGATCTGTGCTTTGAGATACAGTGGCCGCGAAACTATACAAAATAATTTATTTAAAGAAGCTCTTGGGTATTTCCGGGCAGTTATTTGACAGGAACGATATTCTGATCTACATAGGCAGATATCCAGCCTACCTGCCCGTTTTTTACCAAATAGAATTGTTTGGTTTCGTATACGGAAGCAAACTGGCGCATCATTTTTACCATTAGACCTGTTCCAGCCATCAATGATTTCTGATCGAATACCTGTAATACCCTTTTTATTTCTTTGGTTGCCGCGGGTTTTTGTGGATCAGAATCCTTCAACCTTCTTGTCAGCAGATCGGGCATAAAACTATTAAAGCTGGAGTATAACCGGTCGTTAAAATCTTTTACTTCTTCAAACGTTACAGGAACAATGGGGCGATCATATAGCTCAGGGTGCAATAAAGTGGCAACCGACCATGCGATGCCGCCACTGAAAGCGATATTATCGCTTAACTGGTATGCGCCACTTGAATTGACTGAATAGATGATTTCTGAATTTTCTGCATTGGATAATACACGCTGCAATTGTTTTGCATAATTCGATAGTGTTTTATCCGATTCATCCATTCTTTTATCGGCAGCGTTAGCTACACTTTTCGTTCCCCATGTCAACTGGAATAGTTTGAAATCGGAAATATTGTTGCTGGGAAAGAAACCACCTTTTGTATTGCCGCTTCCTATGTCCACCAAAAAGGTAGTGAAGCGTTTACTGTCAGGTACTATACCTAAATGTGAAAGCCTCGCTTCTTCTTTTGCATCAATGATGTCTACTTTTCTTTTATCGTCATTTATTTTTTCTTTAAATGAGGTCACCAGGTTTTGTATAAATTCATTTTTTTCTTCTTTTTCCGCCTGCACTTTTACACCACTGCTGATCACTGTATAGATATTGGTGGATGGAATATGATAATTTTCCATGGCCACTTCATATAAGCCCAATAATCCATTTAAGGTGGCTTCGGAAGAGGAAGGAGTAAAGGAAATGAAATCTGTATTTACAGATGTATCTTTTATAATTGTAAAAGCACTGTTTGTTTTTGTATTCTTTGCGATGTCGACGATGCTTAATTTAACACCTTTGGAGCCTACCTCAATACCGGCATATTGCGAGGAATTATAACTTAACTTAACGCTGGTTTGTGCATGTAAAGAATAATATCCAAAACATGCAGCGTACAACACAATCAACAAGCTTCTGCGGGTCGAATACAGCATAAAAAAAGTTTAGGGCGATAAAAATAAACTGCTTTTTGCAGTTATATTTTCAGTGAATTATTATGTGAAAAAAATGTGTTTAATTCAAACTATAGAATCGTAATATTACGATTCTATAGTTTGAAAGAATTGAAAACCTTGTTTAGATATTTTGTAAGAAGAATATTTAAATGTTGTTTTGACTGATTTTATGAAAGAAACGATCGACTTCATGTTGGTTACCGGCAAAATGCCTTCCTTCTGTAATTCTGTTGTTTTTTATTTTCCAGGTTACACACCAATGGTGATCTAAATTATTTCCGTCTGTTCTGTTTGTCCATATATGCTGATACTCCACAACATAATGCTCGTTGGCTTCCATAAATAATCTTTCTGCTTTTATTGCTGAACTTCCCATTATGGTACCCATCTTATCGAAGAAGGCAATTACTTCATCAATTCCATTTTTGGTGCCGCTCAAATTATGGTGCCCGGGAAATATCCACTTCACATCTTCTGCAAGAATAGTTTTTAATGCATTCATATCCTTTTTTCCATAATATTGAAAAAAGCTATTAACTATACTGATGTTTTTTTGCATATACGGTAGGAAAAAAAATAAGCGTAAGGACTAAACGCTTACGCTTCCGGGTTTTCTGAAAATTATTTTATTGGCAGGTAAATACCTGGCTAATTTAATTATTAGTGAGGGCCAATTGCAAAGAATAAGCCAATTTGAATAACACTGTTTTTAGCGTTTGGTTCAACCGCATTTATTTTATCACCGATTTTTGTAAGTCCAAGGTTATAACGTGCGTCCAATCCAAAACCGATATTACTTCTGAACCCTAAACCAAATACCCACGACCAATCAAGGCTTTTATATAAATCTTTTGCGGATTGATCATCTTTTTTTGCTGTTAAAAGAAGCCCGGCCTGGGGGCCTGTTTCAAGATATAGGCCGCCATTTGTTTTCAGTTGAGCCAGTACAGGAATGTTCAGGTAGTTTGCTCTTAACTCTTTGTAGCTTGATCGTACATCGTCAATTTTTGAACCCTGGGTTGAAAACAAGACTTCCGGCTGAATGGCGAAAAATTTCCCCGCCGACAAATTTAAGAAACCACCAAGATGAAATCCGAGAAGCGTATTATTTTCATAATCGCCATTTTGAAAATTGGAAACGTTTATACCTGCTTTGGGGCCAAATTGAAAAGTTTGTGCTGAAAGGATACCGCAAATCAATAGCATGGCCGGAAGGATGAAGATCTTTTTCATTATGTAGGATTTAATTGTAAAATCAGTCGCAAAAAATATACCCGGACTTACGAAAGGGCAGAACCGCTGATAAAATTGAGTATAAAGATACGTGGAAAGGAGAAAGGATAAGCTGGTTTACAAATGTATAATTTTCTTTGCTCGGATTGCTTTAAGCCTGGAAAGGTTTTTCTGTACCTGGTCTTTATTTTGTTTAATATATTCAATTGATACATCAGGCAAAGGCACTTCGGAAGTTAATGTGTCGCATGAGGAGGCAAGTTTTTCAGCCTTGTCCAGGGTTTCTTTTGCTATACTGTAAACTTTTACAAGACTATCTAATTTGATGGATGTAATTGCAGCGCCTACCCGGTCATTAATTTTTTCCCAGTTTAATTTATCGTATGATGCTTTTAATTTGTCTTCCAGTTTCTTCCAGTTTATTTTTTCAAGCTCCCTGTCATAGTTTTCTTTTACTTCCTCTTTTTCTACCTGCGTTAACGCATCGGCAATGCTTTTTTCTATTTCTTTCCATTGCACATCTTCTACAATTTTCTTTGTCGCTTTAACCGTTTGTTCAACATGCTTTAATTCCAGTTTATTCAACTTGGGTACTTCTGGCATGATAACAGTTCGCACATCTGCGAAGGTCGGCGTTCCTGTTGCTACAATAATTGAGTTTTGCCCTTCACTATTTGCGGGGATTATTCCATTTTCAGGCTCTGATTGACCCGTATGTTCAATTTTTGCTGTTCCAATAGGATTAATTATTGCCGGCGAAGGAGTTTCTTTTTGGGGTAATGCATGCTGTTTTGAAGAAGGGCTTGCATTTTCAGATGCAGTCTTTTCTTTATCATCGCTGAAAAGAAAGAAAGGCGTTGCTAATTGCCCGAAAGCAAATGGATCATTGCGCTGATGTGCTGCTGGTTTACCAGTAACGATCAATGCATTCAGTAAAATGATACAAAACAATCCTGCGAATAAACCGGCAAGTTTGTTAAATGTAAATAAGGGAGCGGAATCTATCTTTAAAATACGTTCAATGCGGTTCAGCAAGTCGTTCTTACCTGAAGTAGCAGCAATTGCTATATTCTGTGTAGTTGTATTGTTCTTTTCCAAAGTAAGAAGGGCAGTGGCATAATTATGCGGGTCATATTGAAACTGCATTACCATTTCGTCGCAACTTCTTTCTCTTTCCTGCTCTATGGTTTGAACAAATGCTTTTACAAAAGGATTAAAATAGAGGATAGACCGGATGAAATGAATAACCAGGTTAACCAGGTAGTCATACCGTTTTATATGGGCCAGTTCATGTAACAGCACTGCTTCCATTTGCAGGGAGGTAAGATTATTCATAGCTGCAAGGGGTACCAGTATTACAGGTTTCAGGTAACCTATTGTTACCGGTGAGGTAACAAGATCAGATACCCAGATATGAACCGGCTTACGGATGCCGATTTGTTCAGCTACAGT
>JAFDYH010000128.1:10319-35499 GCA_018267535.1 Bacteroidota bacterium | reverse complement strand
ATACATCGATATTTTTTTAAAAGGCTGTCGCCAGGCTGTAGAAGTAGCAAAAAGAGTAAATGCGAAATGGACAACAGTAGTGCCGGGCGATTTCACCAGGGATTTATCTATGGGTATTCAAACCACAAATGTGATTGAGGCATTGAGAAAAGGTGTTGAGATACTTGAACCACAAGGTTTAATAATGGTATTGGAACCACTAAGCGATACACCCGACCTGTTCCTCCGTTTTTCTGATCAGACCTACGAAATATGCAAAGCAGTAAAAAGTCCATCCTGCAAAATACTTTTCGATATGTATCATATGCAGCGGAATGAAGGAAATATGATCAATAACATGGACTCCTGTTGGGATGAAATTGCTTATTTCCAGATTGGCGATAACCCGGGGAGAAATGAACCCACTACAGGCGAAGTGAATTATAAAAATATCTTCAAACATATTTATCATAAAGGGTACAAGGGGGTACTCGGTATGGAGCATGGAAATTCTGTTAAAGGAAAAGAAGGTGAAGCTCGTTTGATTAAAGCGTATAGGGAAAGTGACGCGTTTCTTTAATCTATTTGTTGTTTTTGGTTTGTTGTTTTTTGTTGGTAGACTGATAACATGAGTTAAGGTTGCTTATAGCAACACAATAAAGACAGGCGTTAATAGCTTGTCTTTATTGTGTTGAATCCTATTAATTATTTAGGAAAAAAGTATTATAACCTATCGAAGCACTTGTAATTCTTGCCTTTCTTTGTAAGTGCCATCAATTATTTCTATTACATAAACGCCGGTTTGTAATTTGGAGACATTTATATTTGTACTCTTTACGTTGTGATAAGTCGTGTGGATTTTCAGAATATTCTGCATATCATATATATTTATTTGAGAAATAGAAGAAGATGTTGTTGCCGTACCGGTGACTGTGATTGGCAATATGTTCACACTTTCTGTTGCGGGATTTGGAGAAATTGCAAACATTCGTGCGCATGGGCTATAAATTGTTACTCCGTTTCGCTGAGAAGTTTCGCCACATGCATCTGTATATGTTACGGAAACACCACCACCTTTAGATACTGTAGCATAAGTGCTTTGAGAATGCGGACTCTGAATATTGATTCCTGAATTTAGATTATCAACTGTCCAATTCCAGTTGCTGTTCGGCGTCATATTTGGCGTAGCACTTAAAAACCAAGTTTGAATGCCATTACTGCATGCTCCAGACATATTATAACTAATCGAACTAGTTTGAGGAATAGTAGTAAGGTTTAACGACCCTATTCCGTTGGGAAATTGATTGACTGAGGCGCTCAACGTAAAATTGCCTTGAGTTACTTTAGTCGCAGTTACTTGATTGCCATTTTGTGTTAGATTAACTATTCCGCTTGGAGTTGCGCTCCAAGTAACTGTAGTGTTAGGGAGCAAATTACTGACAGTATATATTGCCGAATTGCAGAATGTGGCCGGTCCGCTTATCTGTGGAGTGTTATCCAACTTCGCAACATAATTTTGCCATTGCCCCGTACGGTTATCCATCCATGCCGCATATGCCTTTAGCCCAAAAGATGTAATTCCTATATAGTCTCCAGCATAACCATAAAGAAATCCGCTGATAGGCGCGGTAGTGTGCGCAAACACTGCTTACCTTCTGATTGGTAAATGTAGCTCCACCGTCGGTCGAGGTAGCCACATAAGTGTTAGTGCTAAAGCCAGTAGCCTGGTCAAACGCATAATAAATTACATATACAAGACCAGTAGATGCATCAACAGATATCCATGGAAAAAAACTTTGTGTAGCGTTTGCGATACTAACGACAACACCTGTACTCCAACTTGTTCCCTGGTTATCTGAAAAATTAACCTGCACTACTGCCTTTCCGTTACCATTTTGTCTGAGAGGCATCACAACATATATTCTACCCCTGTGAGTACCGGTTGATTTATCTATTGCCATAGCAGGGAAATCGTTAACCCTTATCCCATTGAAGAGAGGATTTTCATCATCGCCTTTAGTTGCATTAAACTGCCTTATGCCAGTATAATTAATAACTCTTTGAGCAGCCGTAAACGTAATGCCGCCATTTAAAGACCTGGAGAACCCAAGCCTTTTTGCTGTCCAATCATTTGCTGCGTTACCATTATAGTCTGCCCAACAGACATATACCTCACCGTTAGGGCCTGTTTGCACCTTGTCCCCAATAGTTAGTAAGCGTAAGCGGCTGTGAAAAAGTAGCCCCATGATCTATTGACCTGTTAAATTGAACAAAATTGTTTGCGCCCATCCAGCCGCAATAAAAGCTATTGGCAAAAGGACTTGCTGGCAGATCATCCGTTGCGATCATGTCTTTATCAAACACAATACCATTTACGCCATTGACTTGGGCGGCCCAAGTTGCCCCGTTATTTGCAGTTCTTTGTATAGAATAACCGACTGGTTCTGCATTAAAATTCCCTGACGCGGGTGTCATAGTAGCAACAAATCCGTTACCAAGCGCATCAAATGCAGTAGAAGGATCCCCTTTTCCATTTGCGTTATTCGGTAATGCATCGCTGCCACTCCAATTAGCTCCACCATTAGTACTCCAGTAAGCCCCCTGTATGCAGCTGCCTATTTGTGTAGTATTTGATGAAAGCAGCAACGCTTGTGGATTTGTTTTATTTATACTAATGTGAATTTCAGATTGGGGGTTAGAAGATGGAAACACCCTCACTTCACTTGAAATAAGTGTGTAGGGCGTCACTGTATTTCCAGATAAGGGAATGCCTGTGTTTGGCGATTGTACAACTGCAGTTTTTTTCGGTTTTCTGTTGTTAAGAGAGTTGAGTCTTTTTTTTTGACTGAAACCGATTGCATTTAAAAAAATGAGGAGATAAAGAGCCAATACGCCCATTAATGTAGCCGTCTTTTTCATAACCAAGATCTTAATGAACTATGTAGGTTTTGAGAGTCCAGGTCTGATATAAAATGGGGCCGTTCATATAATGAATTAACTCCTTCCTGGTTATTCCGACGAATGGCTTTATATAATAATGATCATTTAGCTCCGTGTTTGGACCCAAGTAGTGGAGATAAATGTCGAAGCAATCGTCGAAGGTATGGTTGGGCGTATTTATTGTAGTTTGACGAACAACACGGAAGCTATCAACACCATATAATTTACCATTCCATCGCTGATTTATAGTGAAGGGGGGTATAAAAATTACAGCGGGAAAATTTAGATCTTCAACTGTTGTTGAATATTGATTATAGAATGTCTTAATGGTATCTCCGGTTTGTCTTACATAATTGGTATCATTTCCTGAAGGGAATTTGTATACCCAGATAGCGGCGTCTTGTCCATCTGCAAGTTTTTTAATACCAATTATGGAGACTTTTACTGCATAGTGTTGTGGAGTGGAAGGATTACCAGGAGATGATAATGTAGAATCGGCGACATCATATTCCCAGGTGTTGCCCACATTATTTGGAAAGTAGTTTGATAAATTATTATCGACCGGATTTTTATGACAAGCGGTAAATAAAAAAATCAGATAAAAATACTTAGCAATCATGATAGAGAAATTTTTCATAACTGATTACTTCAAAAAAGAAATTAATGCACTTTAATCTTTTTACTGACCTCACATTTGCCAGTTACGTTGCATTATCTCTTTTTTTTGAAATCATGAGCAATTCTTGGTTTCTCTATAACAGCATGATTAAGTTCATTACACCATATATAAGGTAAGCGATATTTTTTTTATTCAAAAAAATTAAAATACTAAGGATATTTACGTACTATATTAATTGCTACTTTTTAGCTACGAAAAACACCGGACATTTCCCTTGTAAAAAGTATATCTCGCAAGAAAACTTTTTAAAAAGACTTGAGTATGAATGAATAGTTTTAAATTTTTCTTCTGAATTTAATCTTTGCATAATCATTTATAAAAGGTTAAAAAGTAAACAATAAGCTATAAACTCACTCACGCTTCATACATCCATTTTCTGAATGCAGGCGCCGTTTCCTGGCTGATAATAATACAATGATTTATTTCCTGGAGAGTAAGATCAACCAATAGTTTTACTTTTTCATACGCTTTAAAGCCTTTTACAAAATTAATGTTGACAATATACTGCCGGTTGGCCCGGAAAAACATGCTGTCATCCAGCTCTTCTTCCAAATCAGTAAGGTTTTTATCTGCGAGATATTTTCTGCCGGTATGATCTACTACGTACACAATTTTATTTTCTGTATAGAACAGTGCGATTTCATCCAGGCGAAGGGAAATATTTTCCAATCCTTTTCTTACTAATAATCTTGTTTTCTTTTTACCTCCAAGCTGGTTGATCAGGCTATCCATCCGCTTATTACCGGAATTGAAATGTTTTTCCAGCATTTTGTATTTCATAATCGCTTTACCAAGGTCATCCTTACAAACCGGTTTTAACAAATAGTCAATTCCATTGTATTCGAATGCATTCATGATAAATTCATCATAGCCTGTTATGAATATAACAGGCGTTTCTATATCTGTATAACTAAAGATTTCAAAGGATAGCCCGTCGGGCAACTGTACATCACTAAATATAATGTCAGCAGCGGAGGAACCGGATAAGTATTCAATACTCTCTTTTACTGAAGAAAGTTTGGCGACTACCTGTACCTCCGGGGCGGCATCGTAAAGATTATTAACCAGCTCCTGCATGGCTAATCTTTCATCTTCAATAATAATTGCTTTTAACATGGCTTCAGTTTTTATGCTAATTGATTAATGGTAATTTCACTGTAAATTCATCTCCCCGGTTTTCTATAGATATGTCTTTATGAGAAACCAGACGGTACCTGGAACTCAGGTTTTTTAAACCGATATGTGTTGAGTCAGTAAAAGAGGTTTTAGGTTTTGTATTGTTGGTCACTTTTATATTTTCATCAGTTGCCGATATCCGGATCCATAAAGGATTAGTATCAGTAAATTCGTTGTGCTTTATCGCGTTTTCAATCAATATCTGTAAAGCGCAGGGAAGGATCATTGTTTTACCGTTTTCCCTTCCATTCAGTTTTTTTTCCAATAATAGCTTATTGTCATATCTTATCTGTAAAAGGAAAAAATAGTCGTCAATAAAATCCAGTTCGTCATGCAGCGAAATCACATCTCTGTCTTTATTAAGTAAAAAATAGCGGTACACTTTGGCCAGCCTGCTATTAAAGGCATGGGCGGTGGCCGGATCATTGATAATGAGATGAGATAATGAATTTAACGAGTTGAACATAAAATGTGGGTCCAGCTCATTTCTTAATGCCGCCATTTCCGCTTGCGATCTTTCATGATCTAATTGATCAACGATTTTTACATCCAGTTCTCTTTCTTTGCTAAGAAATAATACTTCATATAGCAATGTAAACACAGTAATGGCTAAAGTACATACGGTAACAAACCGGATAATATTACTCCATACAAAAGGCTCTTTTGATAGCTTGATCCATATCATTGCCAAAAGGCCACCGACACAGCTTCCATATAGCGCAGAGATTGCACACAGGCTTATTATTTTAAGAAACGGATTGACGCCGGGTTTGTAAAATATTCTCAGTTTCACATGAATCCAGTTGCAACCTGCCCAAATAATAAAGGAAGTAAGAATAAAGAAAAGATTAGCCGCTATAATTTCTGGAAATGAATAATTGCTATAGGAGATTATGCCCGATATAAGTGGTATTATAATCCCCAGCAATGGAATGAAAAAGGCTTTCAGGTAAGTGTCCCGAATCATTGCGGCAGTGGTAAGGGGTTAAGAATCGTTAAAGATTTTTGTTTTCCAAAAGCTGTTCCAGGTGCTTAATTGTAACCAAATCTATAGGCCTGTCTGATTAATCAATAGTAATTTTTTACATCAAGGTCAAATACTGTTATAAGTGGTAAAACTACTGTCATACCTGTGTCATTGATTACATGTTTACATGATTTGTTGAGCAGTAAACTATAAATAACGCTGCTTCGTTCATCAAAATTCAGTCCTGGTTAATCTATAACGCATCAGGCATCAATTTTCATGCTTCAATATAAAAAATTGAAACGGGATTTTGCCGGTTGAATCGGCGATATTCATGCTTCAGTAACAAAGCCGTGTTAACGCAGGTAATGGAGATATTCATCCATGAACATAAGTTTGCAGGGCGATCTCTTTTCAATGTAGAAAAAAAAATCGTTTTTGAAAATCGGCATGCATGACATAATGCTTTGGAAAGGATAAACGATGGTATAAAGGGAGAATGATTTTTACCATTGTAAAAAAGTAAAGTATTGTTAATGATGAGTGGTTGCTGCAAATGATGTGAAGGGCTATTCAGATTTAAGTTCTATAGTTTCATGGTTGAGTAAAGAATGTGCCTTAGCTGTAACAAATGAGACTAACTTTACGTTACAATATTAAATAAACAACCCGGACATTTATCCGGGTTTATGATACAGTTTTCTCATGTGAACGGTCAAACTTAGACCAGGCAGGTGGTTGTCTAGCCGACCTGCTTTTTTATTTGCAGGGCAATCTAATAAAATTGCCAGTTTCAGCAAAAAATTAATTCAATTCGTAGTCTTCGTAATGCTTTCCTGGAAGTTGGGTCTTTTTTAAAAAAGATAAATGCTTAAGTGCGAGAACAAAAACAATCATCGCAAGAACCAGGAAAAAAAGTATCCATTCCTGGCGAAAGTTCTTTAGCCAGTATACTTCCATCAATATGAAAGCATGAATTACGCAAATCAGTTTGGCTGCAAAAGCATGACTGAAACCGGAATTGGTAAGCAGATGATGAATATGCGTTTTGTCAGGAGAAAAGGGAGATTTCCCTTTCCACATTCGTAAACTGAATACGCGAAGTGTATCAAATACTGGGATTAATACAATGCCTAATACAAACACGGGGGCATGAGGTACAATTGGATGAGCTGCAGAATTATTTACCTGCATAAACCGGATGCACATAATAGCTACCACAAAACCAAGCACCAGTGATCCGGTATCGCCCATAAAAATACGGGCAGGGTTGAAGTTGTAATATAAAAATGCGAGTAAACCGCCTGCCAGGGAGAAAGCAATCAGGGCCATGTTAGTATCCCCGGTTAAAGTGAGGAATATTCCTAAGGTAACCAGGCTCATAAATCCAAGGCCGCCTGCGAGGCCATCGATGCCATCAATAAGATTGAAAGCGTTGGTGATGCCTACAATTGCCAATACAGTAAATGTATATTGTGCAGACAGGGGCAATTCATATATGCCAAATAAACCGTTGAATGTAGAAATTCTTGTTCCCGCAATTGCCATTATCGTTGCAAGACCTATTTCAATTACAAGCTTATATTTTGCGGAGAGATTTTTTAAATCATCCATTATGCCAAGACTAAATAATATTACCAATGAAAACATAAAACTGATAATTGTAGCCTGGTTAGAAAAAGTAAACCAAAGCAATAAAGCTATCACCATGCCGGTCCATATGGCTACACCACCCAAAGTAGCAATCGGAACCTTATGCTCCTTTCTGTGGTCGGGCACATCATAAAGGCTATATTTTTTCACCAGCTGGATGATCGGTGGAATTGTTATCAGCGTAACGACAAAAGCACTGAAAAAACTCAGCAATGCAAACTTGTAGTCGTGAAAATTAAAATCAAGATTGATTTGCAAAAGGTGGAGGTGGTGGTACAGCATCAGATAACTAACTTGGTTTTTCAGATATTGTCGTCAAAATATGAATAAGAATAAACATTTACAAGCGTAGATTTATTGTGTACTGGTATAAATTTTATTCAGTTTCAATGTGTTGTAAGTAATAATTCGAGCTTATTTGTTTTAAGTCAATCGATGATAAAATAAGGGCCTCAATGTATTTAAAAAATTAAAAATCAGGTTTTTATCTTTGTTTTAAATAGATAACTATTTCATCACCTTCAAATATATTATCAAATCCGATTGAGTATCTGAAAGGGGTAGGTCCGCAAAGGGGGGATCTTTTAAAAAAGGAATTATCCATTTTTACCTTTAAGGACCTGCTCGAACTTTTCCCGTACAGGCACGTTGACAAAACTAAAATCAGCCCGATCAGCGAAATCAATCCACAAACTGATTATGTACAGGTAGCAGGAGTGCTCATAAATGTTGAGTTGGTAGGGGATAAAAGAGCTAAACGTCTTGTAGCCTTATTAAAAGACAAAACCGGTATCCTTGAGTTAGCCTGGTTCCAGGGAATAAGTTGGATACAAAAGTCTTTAGAGCCGGGTAAATCCTATCTCGTATATGGCAAATGCGGTTTTTATGGCTCAAAACCGCAAATCATTCACCCGGAGATGGAATTATACTCAGGGGTACAAAATGAAACAAAAAAATTTGAGCCTGTTTACCCAAGTACAGAAAAACTAAAGGCAAAAGGATTAGGTGGAAGGCAGATTGGTAAACTAACACATCTGCTTTTATCTCTCTTACGGGAAAAAGATTTGCCTGAAAACTTACCGGGTAAAATAATGCAATCGTTGAAGTTTTTATCCCGGTATAATGCTTATATGCAGGTTCATTTTCCGGCAACTTCTGAAGAATATGATGCCGCAGTTAAGCGATTAAAATTTGAAGAGCTTTTTATTGCGCAGTTACGGTTAGGCCTGTTAAAGCTAAGGCGTAATAAATATTCAAAAGGAGTTGTATTCGATAAAGTAGGAGCCCTTTTTAATGAGTTTTATACCCAATATCTTCCTTTTGAATTAACTGGTGCACAAAAGAGGGTAATGAAAGAAATAAGAAATGACACCGCAAGGGGCCATCAAATGAACAGGCTGCTGCAGGGAGATGTAGGTAGCGGCAAAACAATTGTGGCATTGTTGACCATGTTGCTGGCAGCCGACAATGGATATCAATCCTGCTTAATGGCTCCTACGGAAATTTTATCCAAACAGCATTATGCGGGCATTAGCTCTTTGCTGAAAGATATGCCGGTTGCGGTAGGTTTATTGACAGGGTCAACAAAAACAGCAGAACGGAAAAAGCTGTTAAAACAATTGGAAGATGGCGAAATAAAAATCCTGATTGGCACCCATGCCGTAATTGAAGATACGGTTCGCTTTCATAAGCTTGGATTAACGATTATTGATGAGCAACATCGTTTTGGTGTGGCACAACGGGCACGGTTATGGGAAAAAGCAGAGATACAGCCACATGTATTGGTTATGACGGCAACGCCTATTCCGAGAACACTGGCCATGACAGCTTATGGCGATTTGGATTACAGTATAATGGATGAACTTCCCCCGGGAAGGCAACCGGTGACTACAGTGCATCGTTTTGAAAATCAGCGATCGAAAGTGATGGATTTTATAAGAATAGAAATAGCAAAGGGAAGGCAGGCATATATCATTTTTCCATTGATAGAAGAAAGTGATAAGCTGGATTATGAGAACCTGATGAAGGGATATGAAAATGTAAAAGCTTATTTCCCTGAGCCGAAATACTGGATAAGTATGGTGCATGGCCGGCAAAATGCTGCAGTAAAAGAAACGAATATGCAACGATTTGTCAGTGGAGATACTCAGATCATGGTTTCAACAACGGTAATAGAAGTTGGCGTAAATGTTCCGAATGCTACAGTGATGGTTATTGAAAGTGCGGAAAAATTTGGGTTGTCACAACTCCATCAGTTAAGAGGAAGAGTAGGGCGGGGTGCTGAAAAAAGCTATTGTATCCTGCTCACTGGCAAAACGGGTACTGAGGCGAGAGAAAGGATGAAGATAATGACAAGTACCAATGACGGATTTGTGATTGCCGAAAAAGATCTGGAACTGAGAGGGCCGGGTGATATTGAAGGAACAAGACAAAGTGGGGCATTAAACTTTAAGGTCGCAGACATAGTCAAAGACAAATTTCTGTTGGGTGAAGCGAGAAACTGGGCTATTTCCATATTGGAATCGGATCCCGATCTCAACTCCACAGATAATCTGGCGCTTAAACAATACCTTGTATCACAACAGGAAAAAACAGTTTGGAGCAGGATATCTTAACATATATTTTCTGAAAATTTATCATATAATTTGTTTAATTTGATAAAAAGAGATTTGAGCCTTAAACGCCTTATATACGTACTCTTCTTAATCCTTCCGGTAGCTTCCCTAAAAGCCCAATCGGGTAATATTGAATTTATAGAGAATAAAGGACAGTGGGATAAAAAAGTAAAATTCCAGGGTTCTGTTCCCTCAGGTTCTTTTTTTGTGCGCGAAGGGGGAGGTTTTACCGTTTTGCAACATAATACAGATGATCTTGAAGCCATTCATAACCTGGTTCATGGTAAAACTAAGGGTGCTGTTTCTGGAAGAATGGCAAATAATTTTTCACTTCGCTCTCACGCCTTTCATGTTGATTTTGTTGGAGCTTCATCCCGGGTTGAAATAATAGCAGATAAACCCCTGGATACCTATAACAACTATTTTATTGGAAACGATCCCTCAAAATGGGTCAACAGGTGTAAAATTTACCAGGGGATAACTGTAAAAAATGTTTATCCCAATGTCGATATAAGATATTATACGCAAGGCGGATCACTCAAATATGATATTATTGCCAATCCCGGTGCGGATATTAATAAAATAGCACTGAGGTATGATGGGGTTGATAAACTTGAAATAGACAAAAAGGAATTATCTGTTTCCACTTCGGTCGGCCGCGTTAAAGAACTTGCTCCTTATACTTTTCAGTTTAATGCAAAAGGGAAAAAAGATCTTGATTGCCGGTATGTTATTAAAGACAATACGGTTCGGTTTAATGTAAAAAATTACGACCGGAATTCGACTATTGTTATTGACCCAACCGTGGTCTTTATTTCTTTTTCCGGCAGTTCAGCAAATAACTGGGGCTATACAGCCACATATGGGCCGGATGGAAGTATGTTTGGCGGAGGTATTGTTTTTTCAGAAGGATTTCCTACAAGTACCGGCGCTTTTCAGCAACATTTCCAGGGTGGAGTTGGAGATCCTGTTGAGGGAGAAGGGCCCTTTGATATCGGGATTATCAAATTATCTCCTGATGGAAGGAATAGGATTTATGCCACCTATATAGGAGGATCAAAAGGCGATGAGCAGCCTCATAGTCTTGTCGTTGATGGCAATGGAAACCTTATCATGGCCGGCAGGTCAAATTCTGACGATTATCCAACTACGGGAACAGGCGTTCTTGGAGTCGGCGGAGGACACGATATTATTGTGACGAAACTCGATCCAAGTGGCGGTATTTTATTGGGCTCTAAGCGGATTGGCGGAGAGGGTGAAGATGGCGTAAATATCAGTACGGAAAGAACAGAGAAATCATTGCAGTTAAACTATGGAGATGATGGACGTAGTGAGGTTATTCTTGATAACGCCGGAAATATTTATGTTGCTTCCTGCACCAGATCCAGAAAATTTCCGGTAAAGGGCGGCTTTAAAAACACAATGACTGATAATGGCGATGAACAGGACGGAGTGGTGATTAAGCTGCTTCCAGACGTTTCAGATTTCGTTTTCAGCACCTACCTCGGAGGAAATAAGAATGATGCAGCTTATGTCCTGTCTCTTAGTCCATCCGGAAATATATATGTGGGTGGAGCGACTGAAAGCGACCAGAATTTTCCGGGTATGACAGCTTCAGGAACAATTGGGTCTGCCAATTTTGGAGCGATAGATGGATTTATAACAATACTTTCCAACAATGGTGCTTTAGTTAAATCTACTTATGTAGGAACTGATCAGCGGGATGCTGTTTATGGGTTAAAATTTGACAGGCTTGGGTTTCCCTATATTATGGGTCAGACCTATGGTGACTGGCCACATATCAACGCTCCTTATTATGATGCAGGTGCTAAACAGTTTATCGCCAAATTACAGCCTGACCTGTCAGCCTATGTTTATTCTACAATTTTTGGTAAAAATGCACTTGTACCGAGTATATCCCCGGTTGCATTTCTCGTGGATCGTTGTGAAAATGTTTATGTTTCCGGTTGGGGTGGTCCTCCAAGTGGTTTTGCTTCGTCGGGAACTACAGGCCTCCCTGTTACCCCTGATGCATTTCAATCTTCTTCTATAGACAATCAGGACTTTTATTTTTTTGTCTTGAAAAAAAATGCCACAGCTCAATTATATGGAAGTTTTCTCGGGGAAAACAATTCAAAGTTTCCTGATCATGTAGATGGAGGAACCAGCCGGTTCGACCAGAATGGAATTATTTACCAGGGTATATGCGGTAATTGTGTTCCCCTTGCAAATGGAAGCAAGCCCAGGTTTCCTACTACGCCAGGCGTATGGGCACCTACTAATGGTTCACGTTTTTGTAATCTTGCTATGGTCAAAATCTCATTTAACCTGGCGGGTGTAGGCGCCGGGATCCAGGCGTCCATTGATGGAGTGCCAAGAGATACAGCAGGCTGCGTACCATTGACGGTGGATTTTAAGGACACTGTCGCAAATGCAAAAACCTATGAGTGGACTTTTGGTGATGGCTCTCCTACTGTTATTACAACACTTCCCAATATTTCTCATACGTATACTGCTATCGGTACTTATACCGTAATGCTTGTTTCGGTTGACTCAAATACCTGTAACATGAGAGACACTGTATTTACGCATATACGTGCAGGTGATAAAAGAGCTGTTATCGGACTAAGTTTTACAAAACTGGATCCCTGTGATTCATTTAAATACCAGTTTAATAATCTCTCAGTAGCACCCCCTGGTGTGCCTTTTGGCAATAAATCATTTGTGTGGTCATTCGGAGATGGTAGCAACCCGGATACAACGGGAACGAACCCTGTTTTTCATAACTATTCAGCCCCGGGTAGTTATCATGTAAAACTTACACTTATAGATTCTAATTATTGTAATGCACCTGAGCTTATTGATACCGTATTAAGTGTGGCAGATGTGGTGATCGCCCGGTTTGAAACACCTCCTACGGGATGTGCTCCCTATACTGTAACATTTGATAATACATCCCAGGCCGGTCAAACCTTTATATGGGATTTTGGAGATGGAACTGCTAACTCAACAGAGTTTCAACCTACCCACACTTACCAGTTGCCGGGTCAATATACAATCAGGTTAACAGCCAATAATGATTTTACCTGTAATAAAACGGATGACACGACAGTAACCATACAGGTTTATGGCAAACCGGTAGCCAACTATAGTTATACACCGGTGCCTCCGATAGAAAATACGCCAAATGTGTTTACCAATCAATCCTCGGATGATGCTATAAATTTTATCTGGTATTTTGGTGATGGGGATTCAGTTGTAACATCATCAAGGGCATTGATTACGCACCAGTACAGGGCGACGGGTACCTTTAATGCCTGCCTGGTGGCTATCAATGCTGCAGGCTGTACCGATACAATTTGTAAGCCAGTCGAGGTGATTATAAACCCGCTTGTGGATGTGCCCAATGCATTTACACCTAACAGCGGCGATATTAATAGTAAGGTAATGGTGAAGGGATTTGGTATAGCCAAAATGAGATTTATTATCTGGAACCGTTGGGGCCAAAAAGTATTTGAAACCAATGACCAGAACATCGGCTGGGATGGCAGGTTTAAAGGAGCTATGCAACCAATGGATGTTTATGCATATACATTGGATGTACAGTTCTTCGATGGAACTAAAGCGACAAGAAAAGGGGATATAACCTTAATAAAATAAAGACATTTTGTAAAGGAGCCTTTTTTTAACCTTCTTTATAGGATGTATGAATCAGAGTTGTTTTAATGCTGCTTAAAAGAAAGAAATCCTATGAAAATACCTCGTATTCTGAAAACAGGTTATAATAAAGAGGCTGGCGTATTTTTTAACTGATAAACCTGAATGAGATGAAGAAGTTGAAAATTGCAGGATTACTGCTGGGTAGTGTATTTTATATCGGATCTTCTGCACAGGACCTTCATTTCTCGCAATTCTTTAATTCACCACTGACCACGAATCCTGCCAATACGGGATTTATTCCGGATGGGGATTACCGTTTGGGGATAAACTATCGTAACCAGTGGTCGTCTATAATGGCGGTGCCTTACAAAACGATGAGTGCTTATGGGGATGCGCAGGTGCTACGCGATAAATTTGAAAATGGATGGTTGGGATTGGGAGGTGTTATTTTACATGATGCTGCCGGTAGTGGTAATCTTACATCTACAAAAATATATGGTTCTATCGCGTATCATCAAATGATTAATGCAGGAAGCTTACTTAGCCTGGGCTTTAATGTTGGCTGGTCAAACAAACGTATCAACACATCAAACCTAAAATTTCCAGACCAGTTTGATGGAAAATTCTTTGATGGAAAACTTCCAACCGGAGTAGTACTGGCCCGCAATAATATCAATTATTTTGATATGCAGGCAGGGTTGAATTATGCTTATTTTCCGAACAATAAAACATATATCAATGCTGGTTTTTCAGCACAGCATGTCAATACGCCGAAAGAGTCATTTTTTGATGCTGAACCCAATGTTGATAACCGGGTGCCCATCCGTTATATAGGTTTTTTAAATGGAAGCTTTAAAGTCAACGACCAGTTTATCGTCAACCCTAATGCCTATTTTACAACACAGGCAAAAGCCTACGAATTTGTACTGGGATTGAACGCACACTACAACGCATCCGGAGATGGCGATTATGTGTTAACAGCAGGCTTGTACTACCGTTCTTCAGATGCGATTATACCTTTAATCGGGCTTGGATATAAAGAATATGCTTTCACTTTTACTTATGACGCCACAGTTTCGACTTTGAAAAATTATAATAACACCCGTGGTGCTTTTGAATTTTCATTGGTAAAACAAGGCATGTTCGATACCTACAAAGGAAGCCGGCGACAGTCACTCTGCCCCTCGTTTAAAAACTAATAATTGTTAAATCGTTTTTCTCATTTTAGAATCTTGCATATTTAACCGAGTTTTACACAAAGGCAGAAAAAAAAAGTTTATGTTCGCAATTGCGGAAAAAGTAACCATTGCGCAGCAGTTAATAATTGCTTTTCAGAAAATTGTCGGCGAACAATTTGTCTTCACTGATGAAGAGTCATTGATAAATTATTCGCACGATGAAACAGAAACACTTTCATTTCTTCCATCAATAGTTATTAAACCACGAACCGCGGAAGAAATCTCTTCCATACTTACTATTTGCAATAATGAAAGAATACCGGTTACACCCCGTGGTGCCGGCACGGGATTGAGTGGAGGTGCATTGCCGCATCTCGGCGGCGTTTTATTATCTACAGAAAGAATGAATTCAATTCTTGAAATAGATGAACGTAACCTGCAGGTGATTACCGAACCAGGAGTAATAACGGAAGTGTTGCAAGATGCGGTAAAAGCAAAAAGATTGTTTTATCCACCTGATCCGAGTAGTCGCGGGTCCTGTTTTATCGGTGGCAATATCGCCGAGAATAGTGGCGGTCCAAAAGCGGTGAAATATGGCGTAGTAAAAGATTATGTGCTGAACCTGGAAGTGGTATTACCAACTGGAGAAATAATATGGACCGGCGCTAACGTTTTAAAAAACTCTACCGGCTATAATTTAACCCAGTTAATCGTAGGGAGTGAAGGAACGTTAGGAATAGTTACTAAAATAGTGCTGAAATTGATTCCGCTGCCGAAGTATGATTTGCTGATTCTGGTTCCTTTTCAGTCATTGGAAAAAGCAGGAGAAGCGGTTAGTGCCATATTCAGAGCGGGATTTGTGCCCAGTGCGCTGGAATTGGTAGAAATAGATGCTCTGAAGATTGTAAGTAAAATGGTAGACAGTTACGCAGTTCCAATTCATGATGATATTGCCGCTCATTTGATCATAGAAGTTGATGGTAATAACCAGGAGATACTGATGCAGGAGATGGAAGCAATCAGTGAATTGTTGGTCGAATATGATGCAGGTGAAATCTTTTTTGCGGACGATGCACAACAGAAGAACGAACTTTGGAAATTACGGCGTCGTGTAGCCGAAGCAGTAAAGATGGCGGGGTACCTGATAGAAGAAGACACGGTTGTGCCCCGTGCGGAATTACCGGCATTGATAAAAGGGGTGAAAGAACTGGGAGTAAAAAATAATTTTCATGCAGTATGCTACGGCCATGCTGGTGATGGGAACCTGCATATACGGATAAAGAAAGAAGGGGTAAAGGATAGTATGACCGATAAAGGAATGATTGAAAACCTCCGCGAGTTATTTAAATTGGTAAAGAAACTGGGAGGTACAATAAGCGGTGAGCATGGCATTGGCCTGGTGCAAAAAGAATATATGGATATTGTATTCAGCGAACAGCATATTTCATTAATGAAACAAATAAAGAAAGCATTCGATCCGAATAATATATTGAACGCAGGAAAGATTTTTAATTAAAGAATAGAAATATAAATACCTTTTTATGAAAAAATTATTGTTGTCGGCTTTTTTGTTAAATGCAATGGTTTTGGTTGTATCAGCACAGGATAAAGAAGATGCAGAAGAAAAAAAGGGATTTAAACTGGATAATCTTTTTACCGGTGGAAGTGTTTCGCTGGGTTTCGGAAGCGCTTATGGCAGCAGTAGTTTTACCATTGGAGCAAGCCCAATATTTGGTTATAGCATTACAAACTGGCTTGATGCCGGAATAACTGTTAACTATAACTATCAATCTACGAGGGACTATCCCTATGATGGTGGTAAGCTTCGTCAGTCTTTGTATGGAGGCGGTGGTTTTGCTAAGATTTACCCGGTTGAATTTATATTTGCACAGGCTCAGTTTGAACATAATTTTGGTACACAGAAGCAGATATACCAGGGAATCACTGATAAATATACTTATGATGTGAATAGTTTACTAGTAGGGGGAGGAGTAAGTTTCGGCCGTCAAAAATATTCCAAAGTTCCTTTTTTTTATCTTTCTGTATTATTTGATGTGTCAGGCAATTTGTTTACACCATATACCAATACGAGGGGAAATGCAATACCAATCATCCGTGGCGGTTTTCAAATTCCATTGTTTCAAGGTAAAAGCAGGGGCAACCAACCTGAGTATGAAGAACAAAGAGGAAGTGGTGGCAAACGCCCAAGAAACTATAACAGGTATTGATTTAGCTGGAAAGGTTCATCTAGAATAGTTATCCTGTCGGAAAGCTTATCATATAGAAAGCCATTTTCTTCCAGGCTTCGCATATGATTGATAAGATGATTATAAAAACCATCGGAGTTAATGAAAAATATGCGCTTATTATGAATGGATAACTGGTTCCATGTCATCATTTCAAACAGTTCATCTAATGTGCCCAGCCCGCCTGGAAGAATAACTGCAACATCACATAGCTCATATAATTTCTTTTTTCTTGTATGCATGTTGTCAACTACAATCAGTTCTGTAATGTTTTTATGCTGATGTTCCCATTCAACCAATATTTCGGGAATAACACCAGTTACCGTGCCCTTGCTATGCATAACAGTGTCCGCTATTGCCCCCATAATTCCTTTACTTCCTCCTCCATAGATCAGAGTAATGTTTTTTTCTGCCAAAACTTTTCCGAGTGCAACTGCATGCTGAATAAAAAGAGGATTATTCCCATTCTTCGAACCACAAAACACAGCAATAGCTTTGATTGACATACGTTAATATAATTAGGGACAAAGGAAAACATTTTTCTTTACCTTCAAAACTTTATAGGTTGCGATACAAATTGTTTATAGAGATTTAATGATGAAATAAGAAACCGTATGTCACCAGCCCTTTTATTTTCTTTTGTTATTGGTTATTTCTTTTTATTGTTGTTTGTTGCCTGGCGTACTTCCCGTAATTCAAATAATGATTCTTTTTTTATTGGGAACCGCAACTCCAACTGGATGCTTGTGGCATTCGGTATGATTGGTACCTCCTTGTCCGGCGTCACATTTGTGAGCGTGCCTGGTACTGTGGGCGGCGCGGGTTTTGCTTATTTCCAGGTAGTCATTGGTTATTTTATTGGTTATTTCATTATCGCGTGGGTGTTGTTGCCTTTATACTACCGGCTGAATCTTACTTCTATTTATAATTATCTGCAGTCAAGGTTTGGAATGGTATCTTATAAAACCGGTGCTTTATTTTTTATTGTCTCAAGAATATTGGGAGCAACTGCAAGGCTATATCTTGTGATTAATGTGCTGCAGATATTTATCCTTCAGGAAATGCATGTGCCTTTTGCTGTTACCACCTTTGTTATACTATTGATGATATTATTGTACACATTTGAAGGTGGTGTGAAAACAATTGTCTTTACGGATACGCTACAAACAACGTTCATGTTGTTGGGCCTTATCGTTTGCGTTGTTTATATCATGAGTACTGCGGGTCATTCGCTCAGTTCAACATTGAGCGAGCTAAACAGTAAAGGTTTGACAAGAATTTTTAATACAGATGTAAATAGCTCAGGCTTCTTTTTAAAACAGATCATCGGGGGAATGTTTATTACAGTAACCATGACGGGGCTTGACCAGGAAATGATGCAAAAAAATATAAGTGTGCGTACACTGGGTGATTCACAAAAAAACGTACTTACATTCAGCTTTGTTATAATCATTGTTAACTTTTTATTCCTTTTGATGGGTGGCTTGCTATATCTGTATGCAGCAGGTAAAGGGATAAATGTTCCTTCGGATGATCTTTTCCCGACAGTAGCTTTGAATTATATGCCTTCGGCTGTTTCCATCATTTTTGTAATCGGGCTGATATCGGCTTTATTCCCCAGTGCGGACGGAGCTTTGACTGCATTAACATCTTCCTTTTGTATAGATATATTGGGTATCAAAAGAAGAGATGATTTGGATGAAAATAAAAGGAAAAAGGCAAGATTAACAGTTCACTTCATCTTCGCTATTATCTTTTTTATTATGGTTATGATCTTTAAGTGGATTGATAATAAATCTATCATTGATGTAATATTAAAAGTCGCGGGTTTTACCTATGGCCCTTTATTAGGATTATTTTCTTTCGGCATATTGACGAATAGAATAATCAATGATAAACTGGCTATATATGTTTGTATTGCTGCTCCATTGCTGATATTGGGAATTGATTTTATCAATAATATAGAATGGTATCAAAAGCAATTAAAGCTCGATGGTGAATGGATAAATTCTGTAAAAAGTCTATCCCAATCTGTATTCGGTAAATTTAAAATAGGGTATGAGTTGCTGATATATAATGGCTTTTTTACATTTTTGGGTTTGTGGTTGATCTCAAAAAAGCCGAATCCGGCAAACTAAACTGCGACTCTAAGCGTTATTAAAAAAATATATGCCATTCCGATACCGGGATTTGAGGTTTGGAATGGCATTCTTGTCAAATGAAAATTTTCTTATCGTATGAACGACCACATCCGGCAATCAAAACAAAGGAATTGGACAGAATCAAAGGCACATTCAAGCTGGCAGATATTTAAAATAATGGCGGAATTTGTCGATGGGTTTGAAGCATTGGCAAAAATCGGTCCCTGTATTTCCATCTTTGGTTCGGCAAGAATTCAACCCGGCAATAAATATTATGAGTTAGCTGTCGATATTGCAAAGCGCCTCGGTGAAGAAGGCTTTGGTGTTGTAAGCGGTGGTGGCCCCGGCATTATGGAAGCGTCGAATAAAGGGGCACAGTTAGGGGGAGGTAAATCGGTAGGGTTAAATATTGAACTACCGTTTGAGCAGCACTCCAATGAATTCATCGACAGGGAACATAATCTCAACTTCGATTATTTCTTTGTACGGAAAGTGATGTTTACAAAATACTCCCAGGGCTTTATCATGATGCCCGGCGGTTTTGGTACACTGGATGAATTTTTTGAAGTAGCGACATTGATACAAACAAGAAAAATGCTGGAAGTGCCATTGATTCTTGTAGGCAGCGATTACTGGCAGGGCCTGCTCGATTGGATAAAAAAAATAATGCTGGATAAAGAAAAAAATATTTCACCAGCTGACCTGGATTTATTAAAAGTAGCCGATACGCCGGATGAAGTAGCGGATCATATCAAACAATTTTATACCAAGCATGCCTTGCAGCCGAATTTTTAATATTTGGTTTAGGTATGCGATAAGCAGTTTATTTTCTTTTCACAGCAAGTTATCTTTGCGAAAATTTCACTATGGATTTAATTGATCCAAAAGTTGAAGCGTATGCTACCATTTATTCTTCGCAGGAAGATGAACTTTTAAAAAGAATAGCGGACTATACTTTTAAAAATCATTCCGAGCCACATATGCTTAGCGGTCATTTGCAGGGACAGGCATTGCAAATGATCAGTCACATGCTGCGCCCGAAACGGGTTCTGGAAATCGGCACTTTTACAGGGTATAGCGCCTTGTGCCTTGCAAAAGGCCTTGCGGAAGACGGCGTGCTCCATACCATAGAATTAAGGGAGGCAGATAGCCGGACGGCAAAAGAATTTTTTGATCAGTCTCAATGGGCCGACCGGATAATTTTACACACTGGTTCAGCGTTAGATATACTGCCCGGGTTACACGAAACCTGGGATCTTGTTTTTATTGATGCCGATAAACCGGCCTACATTGAATATTTTAACCTTGTTTTGCCAAATCTGAGGAAAAACGGCTTTATTTTGGCCGATAATATATTCTTTCACGGGCAGGTCCTGGAGGATGAGGTAAAAGGAAAAAGTGCGAAAGGAATACAGTCCTTTAACGAAATGATCAGGCAACGGGATGATATTGATAAAGTAATTTTAACAATTCGGGACGGATTATTTCTGATACGAAAATTGTAAATGAACTGATGCAAAAAGGAAGATTATTTTTATTTATTTTATTTCTCACCGTTTCAAAGTTACTTGCTGCGCAGGACCCTGATGCGGTACAGGAATATGTAGAGACATACAAAGATTTAGCAATAGAAGAAATGGTTCGCACGGGGGTGCCTGCTGCTATAAAATTAGCGCAAGGCATACATGAAACAGAAGCAGGCAGGAGTGACCTGGTGCTCAAATCAAATAACCATTTTGGTATTAAATGTAAGAATACATGGACAGGCGCATCAGTGAGGCACGATGATGATGCAAGGGGCGAATGTTTCCGCAAATACGATAGCCCTGAAGATTCTTACCGCGATCATTCCGATTTTTTAAAAAATAGCACCCGCTATTCTTCTTTATTTTCTATTGATCCGACGGATTATGCAAGCTGGGCCTGGGGGTTAAAAAAAGCGGGTTATGCCACCAACCCTCAATATCCGCAGATACTGATTAAACTGATTGAACAATATAACCTGAATGATTATACGCTGATTGCTTTGGGTAAATTAAAGGAAAGCCCCCAGGATATGGCAACGGGCAAGTCGAAAGCGACCCCACATGTATATTCAACTCCTGCCGGAACAGATGAAGATGATGATGCAGCAGTAAGCAAGTTGAAAGCCCGTGTGAATGACTATCCCGAAGGATTGTTTAAGATCAATGATACAAAAGTAATTTTCGCCAAAAAAGGTACTTCATTCCTGAACATTGCAGAACAATATAATATTCCGTTATCCCGGCTTTTTGAGTTTAATGATATGAAAGAAAAAGATATTGCAGAGGAAGATCAACTGGTATTTCTGCAAAGGAAAAGAAGAACGGGTAATAATGAATTCCATATAGTACAGCAGGGAGAAACATTATTCGATATTGCACAATCGGAGGCAATCCGCCTTGAAAACTTAATGGGACTGAATATGCTGAACGAAGGCCAGCAGCCTGCAATCGGTGAAAGGTTATTCTTGCATAGCAAAGCACCTTCAATGCCCCGTCTTACCCTGAAAACCGATTATAATTTATACGATAATAGGTCGGCGATTAACAACCAATAACTGCAATGTCTGTAATACAGGTACACGACAAGAGTTTTGAAACATTTCTTTCAGAGGAGACTATTCAGAAAAGGGTAAAAGAGCTAGCTGTAGCTATCAACAATGATTATAAAGGGAAACAGCCTCTTTTCATAGGCATACTTAATGGCGCTTTTATGTTTGCCTCCGATCTTTTTAAAAACCTTGAAATTGATGCGGAAATTTGCTTTATAAAATTAATTTCTTATCAGGGTACAAAGTCAGCAGGCAAGGTTGTAACTTCTATCGGGTTAATGGAAGATGTGCATGGAAAGGATATTATTTTAATTGAAGATATAGTCGATACGGGTAAAACATTAAATGATTTTTTACCGGGGCTAAGGCACCAGCAACCGGCATCTCTAAAAATTGCAGCGCTACTTCATAAGCCTGATGCTACCGAATATCCATTAATAATAGATTATCTTGCTTTCTCTATACCTGACAAGTTCGTTATTGGATATGGGTTGGATTATGATGGATTGGGCCGCAACCTGAAAGAAATTTATCAGTTGGTATAAGAGAATCAATAGGCGTAATTTATTGAACTCAACCGGATCTTTCCTCTTTGAAAAGAAACTGCCATATACTGTTATTACTTTTGGTATGTTCCATTACCTATGGGCAGCAATTTTATCTCCGGGGCGAAATAAAAGATGAATCGGGTAATACATTGCAGAATGTAAATATTCTTCTTCATTCTACCGGTTACATTTATCGTAGCGGTGCTGACGGCTCATTTGGAATAGTAACAAGCTGGCAGAAAGATAGCCTCAGTTTCTCTTTCGATGGATATTATAAGCAAACCATAGCAGTAAATGCCGATAATTATCTGATAGTAAAAATGAAAATGCTCCCCGCGAATATTTCTGCATTGCGCAGGGATAAGCTTATCTCTCTAACGAGTAACCTTACCCGTGAATCGCAGAGGGAGTGGTTCACCGGCGACGAAACATATGCGAGTATTGTTGAAAACCGTTTTGTAGATGCGGCGAAATATCCTTCTACAACAGTATCCTTAAATATTGACCGTGCTTCTTACAGCAATATCCGGCGTTTTATCAATATGGGTACATTGGTTCCGCCGGATGCAGTACGCATAGAAGAAATGCTGAACTATTTCAATAATAATTATAAACAGCCGGAACTGAAAAGTGTATTCAATATACAATCCATAATTACATCTTGTCCCTGGAACCAGGCGAATCAGTTATTTTTTGTAAACGTATGTTCACAGAAATTAAACCTGGATTCTTTACCGGCCAGTAACCTTGTTTTTTTAATTGATGTTTCAGGCTCTATGGATATGCCGAACCGGTTACCTTTATTAAAATCAGCTTTCAAACTTTTAATAAATAATCTTCGGGCAAAGGATACCGTATCTATTGTTGTATATGGGGGACTGGTTGCAACCATGCTTAACCCGACAAGCGGAGCTGAAAAAGATAGTATTTTAAGAGTGATAGATGAACTGGAGCCGGGTGGTGCTACGCCGGGCGAATCGGGTATACGTTTAGCTTATCGGATAGCTGCCAATCATTTTATAAAAAAGGGAAATAACCGTGTAATACTTGCTACGGATGGCGACTTTAATGTAGGGTTAAAAAAAGAGGAAGATCTTGAAGAAATGATTGCGAGGCAAAGACAGTCCGGTATTTATCTTACCTGTCTTGGTGTCGGCATGGGGAATTATAAGGATTCAAAGATTCAATCGCTGGCTAGAAAAGGAAACGGCAATTTTGCTTATCTGGATAATTATCGTGAAGCGGAAAAAGTTTTACTAAAGGAGTTTTCGCAAACCTTGTATGCAGTAGCGGATGAGGTGTATATGAATATTGAATTCAATAAACAATATGTAAAGGAGTACAGGCTGATCGGGTTTGATAATAAAATGGGGGCGTTAAAAGATAGTCTTTCAGAAGTAGAAGGAGGGGAAGTGGGATCGGGCCAGTCGATGATGGCAGTATTTGAAGTGATACCGGCTGACAAAAAAAATGTTTCCGGTAATTATGCAAAAATTCAGTTGAATTATAAACTACCGGGCAATAAGAAGGAAGAAAAGAATTTTACTTATGAGAGTGCGTATCAAACTACGCTGTTTACCGATTTGTCTGCATCTTATAAATTTTCTTCCGCTGTGATTATGCTGGGATTATACCTCAAACAATCATCATTATCGAAAGAAATTAATTTGAATGATGTAACTGCAATTGCCAGGCAATCAGCTCAGCAGAACAATTTATCGCAGCAGGAATTTATTAACCTTGTTCAGCAGGCAAAAATGCTTTATTCCAAAAAGAAAAAGAAAAGGGAGATGGCAGCAGAGAATTGAAGGAATAGATTCATAATCTTTATGAAAATATTTCCCTCATTTTATCAAAGAAACTTTTATCTGTCTTGTCCGGGCTCGGTTTGAAATTAGGGGAGTTATTTAATTTTTCCAGCATTGCTTTTTCTTCACCGCTTACATGCTGGGGTGTCCATACATTTATATGAACCAACTGGTCTCCTTTTTCATAAGAATTTACATTAGGAAACCCTTTTCCTTTCAGTCGGAATATCTTACCGCTTTGTGTGCCTGCAGGAATTTTGATTTTCGCACGACCATCGATAGTCGGGACTTCTGTTTGAATTCCGAAAACAGCATCTGTAAATGAAATATGAAGATCGTAAACAACGTTCAGGCCTTCCCGTTGTAATTCTTTATGCGGCTCTTCTTCTATTAATATTATCAGGTCGCCGGGTGAGCCCCCTCTTTCTCCTGCATTTCCTTTGCCACTTATGTTCAGTTGCATTCCTTCTGTAACGCCTGCCGGAATATCAATACTTACAGTTTCTTCATTGAATATTCTTCCCTCTCCTTTACAGGTTCCGCATTTGGCCGTAACTGTTGAGCCTTCACCATTGCAGGTTGGGCAGGTTGTTACTGTCTGCATTTGCCCGAGAAAAGTGTTTTGCACTTTTCTTACCTGTCCGCTTCCACCGCAGGTAGAGCAGGTTTGTATGCTGTTTTTATCTTTTGCCCCATTGCCGCCACATGTGCCGCAACTAACATATTTCTTTACCTTAATATTCTTATTTACACCTTTGGCAATTTCTTCGTAAGTCAGTTTTAGTTTAATGCGAAGATTACTTCCTCTTACACCCCTGTTTCGCTGGCCCCCTCTTCTTTGACCACCCCCAAAAAAACTTCCAAAAAGATCATCGCCGAATACATCACCAAACTGGCTGAAGATATCATCCATATTCATGCCACCACCAAAACCACCCCGGCCATTACCACTTACGCCGGCATGTCCATACCTGTCGTACTGTGCTTTTTTATCATTGTCACTTAGTATTTCGTA
>JAFDYH010000128.1:0-10223 GCA_018267535.1 Bacteroidota bacterium | reverse complement strand
GCAGATGCACTCTTTCCGATTCCTAATACTTCGTAATAATCTCTTTTGGACATGGTAAGCTAAAAGCTTTGACTGCTGCGATTCTTAAATTGATTTCATAAGCCGTTTCGCAGCAACCGGCTTATATTGTTATCCTTCTTATTGCTTTATTTTCCAACTACTACTTTCGCGTGCCGGATAATTTTATCGTTGAGATAATATCCTTTTGTCACTTCATCAACTACTTTGTCTTTGAATTCTTCAGTTGGGGCAGGGATTTCAGTAATCGCCTCATGAAGATCCGGGTTGAAATCGGTCTTCACGGTTTCCATTGCTTTTAACCCTTTTCCATTTAAAACAGCTCTTAACTTATTAAATACAAGTAACACTCCTTCCTTAATTGTTTCAAGATCGTTGCTGGATTCCATTTGTTTCTGGGCCCTGTCGCAGTCATCCAAAACGTCCAACAGGTCTTTAATTACTTCTTTACCTGCTGTCTGCATCAGTTCGAGCCTTTCTTTTGCCGTCCGTTTTCTGAAATTGTCGAATTCGGCTACCAGCCGCACATATTTATCTTTCCATTCAGCTACTTCTTTTTTTAATTTTTCAGCCTCGCTTTCTGTTTCTACAGGTTCATTCAAATGGCCGGTACCTGGCACATCCGCGTCCGAATTTATATCCACGGATGCAGCAATGTCATTATTGCGATTATTTCCTGAATTATTTACGTCTTTGTGTTTCATACTCTTGAAAAATTGGCGCAAAGGTAAGGTGGACAAGAATGCTGCCAAGGGTTCTCTTAGGTCAAATTGTCTTTTCCGATACAGGAAACCAAGTTTTTGAATTGACTATTCTGACGCTGTTGCTTTTTAAAATTTTGGAAAAAACCTTTCTAAGGAAGCGGCACAATAAGGGATTAATTGACTAACAGTCATTAGGTAATACATTTTTTGCTATTGTTAATATTATTTTAAAAGTTTTTAAAATAATTGATATTTATAAGGCAAAAACACTTTAAATTTAACCGATCATTCATTTACATCCTCAAAACTAATACGCTTATGCTTGCCAAACTAACTGCAAGAGGTTTTGCACTAACCTTAAGTGTGCTTTTATTTTCCTTCACTGTCTTTGGCCAAAAAGTTGTTACTGGTAAGGTTACCGGACCTGATAATCAGCCATTAGTTGGAGCAACAATTTCCGTAAAAGGAACTACTGTTGCAACAACAACATCATCCTCTGGTGATTTCTCCATTACAGTACCGGGAGGAAGAAGTGTACTTGTATTTACTTCGGTAGGATTTGAAGAGCAGCAGATTAATATCGGCTCTGCTACAAATTTTGCTGTATCCTTGAAAGAAAAAGTGTCTAGTCTTAATGAAATTGTTGTTACCGGCTATACAGCTCAAAAGAAAAAAGACATTACTGGGTCAGTTGCAGTTGTGAACATTAAAGACATGCGCCAGATGCCAGCAGGCACCGGCGAAGAAGCACTACAGGGCCGTGCATCCGGCGTTAATATCATCACTTCCGGGCAGCCGGGTGGTGCAAGTGATATACGAATCCGTGGTATTACAACCTTCGGTAATAATCAGCCATTGGTAATTATCGATGGCGTGCCGGGAGATTTACATAATATTAATGTGGCTGATGTAGAGTCAATGCAGGTGTTGAAAGATGCCGCAGCTGCGATATATGGTGCACAAGGTGCAAATGGTGCGATCATTATCACTACAAAAAGGGGAAAAGCAGGCAGGGCGAAAGTAAGTTATGATGCTTATTACGGTGTAACAACAACTGGAAAGGGCTATGATATGGCAAATCCCACGGAAGAATCAAATGCTATTTTTCAGCAGTTACGTAATTCCGGATTGAATCCCGGAGATGCAACATGGGGTAATAAACAATTTGGTTATGGAGCAAACCCTGTAATCCCAGACTATCTTCAGGTGTTATCATATAAAAATCCTACTACTAATCAACCGACAAATGCAGGATACACGCTTTGTAATTGTGCATTGGATTCTATAGTAGATATGAGGTTTTATAATATCAACAGTAATCAGATAACTAAAGCAAACAAAACGGGTACAAACTGGTATAAAGAAATTACCAGAAATGCACCAACCCAAAGTCATAATATATCTGTAAGTGCAGGATCAGATAAAAGTTCTTACTATTTTTCACTAGGGTATCTTAATCAACAAGGTATTGCCAAATACCAGTATAATAAGAGATACTCAGTTCGTGCCAACACTCAATTTAATATCAAGAACAACATCAGAGTCGGAGAAAATGCTTATCTCTTTTATCAGCAGAATCCAAGATATGGTAACCAGGGTGAAGGCAGCCCTTTTAGCATGGTATTCAGGGAAGACCCGATAATACCGATTTACGATGAGGCTGGAAATTTTGCTGGAACCAAGTCGCAGGATTTGGGAAATGCACAAAACCCTTTCGCTAATCTTTACAGAACAAAGGATAATAGGACGAATAGCTGGAACATGGCTGGAAATGTATTTGCGGAAGTTGATATCCTGAGGCATATTACTGTCCGCACAAGCTTTGGAGGCAGTATTAATAATAGCTACAATTACAACTTCAATTACGTGGCTTATGAAAATGCAGAAGGAAATACTGGTATAAATTCATTTTCTGAAGGAGCAAGCTATGGTTCAAACTGGACTTGGACAAACACAGCAACGTATTCAAATGAATTTGGCAACCATAATGTAAAACTACTTGTAGGAACCGAAGCAAAAAACAACTATTACAGATATGTAGGGGCAACCAGAAGTAATTATTTCTCAGAAAATCCGGATTATTGGACTATTGGTACAGGTACAGGAACGCAATCAAACTCAGGAGGTGCGGGGCAATGGACAAGTATGTCCATAATCGGAAAACTGGAATACGCTTATGCGGGGAAATATTTGCTAAATGCCAGTTTGAGAAGAGACGCTGTATCTGTATTTGCTCCTGGCGCCAGAGTTGGTTATTTTCCTGCAGCATCTGTGGCCTGGAGAGTTTCACAGGAGAATTTTATGAAAACAGTCAGCTTAGTAAATGACTTAAAATTAAGATATAGCTGGGGGAAACTGGGAACGTTTGGAAACGTTCCAGCGACAAATCCATATAATTTATATGCAAGTCCGAGTGACCGCTCTGCTTATGATATAAACGGAAATAGTTTTAGTCCTTTTTCGGGATTTTTCAAGGCTTACCTCGGAAACCCCAATACAAGTTGGGAAGGTGATATTATTTCTAATGTAGGGCTCGACGCTACTATTCTTAACAACAAACTTGACTTTACAATTGAGTGGTATAAGAAAAAGGTATCGGGTCTATTGTTCCAGCCTTCTTCAAGTGTATTATATGATGTGGTTGTAATAGGCGACCCACAATTACCTTATGTAAATATCGCAGATAATCAATCAACAGGTATAGATTTTAATGCCACTTATCATGGTAAAGTAAGCAAGGATTTTCGTTTTGATGTAACAGGTATGGTGACTACTTATAAAAGCAAAATTCTTTCTGTTCCAGGTTCCGGTTACTTTGAACCAGGCTCAATCAGGAATGTAACCCTTCAGCGTAATATGGAAGGGCATCCTTATGGAACATTCTTCGGATACCAGGTAGTAGGATTATTTAAAGATGCCGATGATGTGACCAAGTCACCAAAGCAAGACGATGCACAGCCTGGTGTTTTCAAATTCAAGGATGTGAATGGAGATGGAAAGATTAATGCGGATGATAGGACGATTATAGGTAACCCCAATCCTGATTTTACCTACGGTTTGAACATTTCATTGGGATATAAGAATTTTGATTTCTCTGCTTTCTTTTTTGGTTCTCACGGTAATGATATTTATAATCAGACTCTTTATTATACCGATTTCCCTGACTTTTTCAAAGGGGCTATCAGAAGGGAAGCTGCTTTAAATTCCTGGACGGCTACTAATACCAATACTAATATTCCGGTATTCCGTACTAAAGGAGGTTTCAGTACTGACCAGTCAACCAATAGCTATTTTGTCAGTAAAGGTTCTTACCTCCGTGCAAGACAGATACAGATTGGCTATACATTGCCTAATACAATATTGTCAAAGGTTGGAATTGATAATTTCAGAATTTATGTCCAGGGAACCAACCTGTTTACAATAACCAAGTATAAAGGATTGGATCCAGAATTACAGACTCCACCTGATTCAAATGGCAATATTGCTAATATAGGTGCATTTGGTATTGATCAGGGTAACTATCCACATACACCGGCATTCCTTTTCGGGGTTAACGTAAATTTTTAATTCTAATTTATTTGCATAATATGAAAAAGATAAAGTTTAAAGTTTTAATACCTGTCTCGCTGCTGGCTCTTATTACGGCTTATGCGTGCAGTAAAAGCTATTTAGACAAAACACCCTTGGGAACTGTAAACCCAACAATTCTTGCAGATGAAAAAGGGGTGCAGGCACTTTTGATTGGAGCCTATTCCTTAGTAGATGGGGCAGGGGCTTCTGGTGATGACCAGACTTCCGCTGCATCTAACTGGGTGTATGGTGGTGTAGCAGGTGATGACGCGTATAAGGGATCTGATCCTACAGACTTTTCCGTAATTGCTGCTCTGGAGGACTGGAGCGTAACCCCCACCAGTGGGCTTCTTGGAGCAAAATGGAAAATGTGCTATGCTGGTGCTCAACGATGTAATGATGTGCTTGCTGTAATGGCAACTGCTTCTAATATTTCCACGGAAACTCAGGCTACAATAACCGCTCAAGTTCGGTTTTTGAGAGCATTTTATCATTTTGAACTAAGGAGGATATATGGGAATGTAGTATACGCTGATGAGACTGTAAAACAGACAAATCTGGACTTTAATAATTCGACCGATATATATCCTAAAATAGAGGCTGACCTACAATATGCAATCGATAACCTTCCTGAAACATGGCCGGAAGTAGGTCGTGTGAATGTGTGGGCAGCAAAGGCTATGTTGGCTAAAGTTTATATGTTCGAAAAGAAATATCCTGAAGCATATACTCTCTTAAAGGATATTATTCAAAATGGAGTTACGACAGGCGGTGAGAAATATGCATTATTGCCACACTTTTTCTCAAATTTTAATCCTGCACAGAAAAATAGTGCTGAGTCAGTTTTTGCTGCACAAACATCTGTAAAGGATGGGTCGTCAACAAATTGGGGTGGTGATCCAAACGGTAACTATGGTGACATGTTAAACTTTCCATACACTGGTGGCCCTGGAGCATGTTGTGGTTTTTATAATCCCTCACAGGATTTAGGTAATGCATTTAAAGTAGATGAGACAACAGGACTTCCTTTATTAGACAACTGGTTTGATAAACCTTGGGTAAGTGACCCTTCTGGTACTTATACTGGTAGTTTAGACCCGAGAATTGACTGGACAATGGGCCGCGCTGGTATTCCTTACCTGGACTGGGGTATTCATCCTGGAGATACATGGATAAGAAATCCTATCAATGATGGTCATTTCAGCCCACTGAAAAATGTATATGCTGCTTCTCAAAAGGATAGCTATACCGATGTCGGAAGTGCTTATTGGGGGCCGACAGAGCTTGTGGCAAATAATGTGAACATAATCCGGTTCGCGGATGTAATTCTTTGGGCTGCTGAGTGTGCGGTGGAAGCTAATGAGTTGCCTGCTGCTATGGGCTATGTAAATCAGATTCGTCAGCGTGTTAGCGACCCGGCAACATGGGTTTATAAAAACAGTTCTTATAATGCTGATGCGGCAATATATAGCAGTACAGGTGGTGCTGTACTTGCGGACAAATATAAAATTGGACTTTATACATCTTTTCCGGATCAAGCTTATGCAAGAAAAGCTGTTCAATTTGAAAGGAGACTGGAATTAGCTATGGAAGGAATGCGCTTCTTTGACCTTGTAAGATGGGGGACAGCAGAAACAGTGCTGAATGCATATTATGCCAGAGAAAAGGCGATTAGGCCACTTAAAGTAAATGCACATTGGACGCCAAATAAGAATGAATATGTACCAATACCACAGAGTGAAGTTGACAATCTTAACTCTGATGGAACAGTAAGAATAAAGCAAAATCCCGGCTATAATTAATCCCTTCTTTTTTCAAATATATTTAAAGAGAGATAGGCCTGCCTGTCTCTCTTTTTTAATTTTGGATAGAAATAGTTAACAGAAATATGCGGTTAAAGAAGAGTGTTATAGCTGTCGTATTTTTTTTTCTGGCAATACTTTTTTTCTCCTGCGCCGATAACCTGGGTGAAAAGAAGAACAGGAAGGTTTTTGCATCTGATGTGGTGGAGGGAAAAAAACTGGCCTCTGTCTATTGTCAATCCTGCCACTTACTGCCAGAGCCTTCTTTGCTGGATGCAAAGACATGGCTTAATGGAGTATTTCCTGTAATGGGTCCGAGGCTGGGCATTTTCGAGCACGAAAAAAAGAGTTATCCTTACAGTAAATATGATCTTGAACTGGGTAAAGATTTCTATCCGGCGAAACCTATGTTGACGGATGATCAATGGCAGCAAATTATCGACTATTATACTTTTTTGGCACCAGACTCATTGCAATCAAAACAGTCACGAAAATATCCGATCAAAAATGATACATCATTATTTACTCCAAGGGTAGCGACATTCAAGTATTATAGTCCATCTGTTTCTTTTGTGAAGATCGATACTTCGAGAAAAGATAAACCAGTAATAATAGCAGATGCCGTAAAAAACAGACTATATAGGTTTGATAAAAACCTAAAGCTCGTTGATTCTGCTCATACCAAAAGCCCGATAGTTGATATCCTCTCTTCCAAATCTTCAGAATGGATAAGTTGTAATATCGGAATGCTAAGCCCTAATAATGGTAAGTATGGAAGCGTCAGGAAAATCAGTTTCCATCAAAATGGAAAACTAAAAGAAGACACCGCAAAATTATTTGACGGTTTGCAGAGACCCGTTCAGGTATTGCAGGCGGATATTAACAGAGATGGAAAAGAAGATTATGTTGTTTGTGAATTTGGTTTTTTAACAGGGGCTTTGTCGTGGATGGAAAATAAAGGGAATGGAAAATTTATTCGGCATGTACTGAGATCTTTACCAGGAGCTATCAAATGTTACATAAGCGATGAAAATAATGACGGCCTGCCGGATTTGTGGGTCTTATTTGCCCAGGGCGAGGAGGGCGTTTTTCTTTTCACCAACCAGGGTAATGGAAATTTTTCGCAGAAAGAGTTGATTAGATTTCCCCCTGTGTATGGTTCTTCCTATTTTGAATTGGATGATTTTAATAACGATGGGTTCAAGGATATTTTATATACCTGCGGTGATAATGCGGATTATTCGGCAATTCTTAAACCTTATCACGGTGTTTATATTTTTCTTAATGACGGGAAGAACAATTTTCAGCAGAAATATTTTTTCCCGGTAAATGGATGTTATAAGGCAGTTGCGAAAGATTTCGATAATGATGGAGACCTTGATATTGCCTCAATAGCACATTTTGCAGATTACCAGCGTCAGCCTGAAGAAGGATTTGTTTACCTTGAAAACAAAGGGAATTTTGATTTTGTACCTCAGAGCCTGCCAGCTGCTCAAAACGGCAGGTGGCTAACTATGGACGCAGGCGATTTCGATCAGGATGGATATACTGATTTGTTGTTGGGTAATTTCTCTATAGCCCCCTCTTTTATAAAATCAAAAGTAGACTGGAAAAAGGCTCCTCCTTTTCTTTTATTAAAAAATAAAGGAAAAAAGAAATAGGATATATTATCACCGGTATATAGAATCTCCGTTAACTGCATACTTGCTACATTTGCCGCCATGATCCAGGTAGTACTGAAAAGAAAAATTTCTCAGCGTGTTGCTAATGGGCATCCATGGATTTTTGCGAACGAAGTAGAAAAAATTGAAGGAACAGCTATTGGGGGAGAAATAGGGGAAGTGTTTACCCATGATAAAAAGTTTGTGGGCAAAGGTTATATAAATCCAAAGTCCCAAATATTGGTTCGGCTGCTTACAAGAGAGAGAAAAGACAATATCAATGACCAGTTCTTTCAGGATCGTATCCTGCAATGCTGGGAATACCGAAAGAAACTAGGATATACCGAAAACTGCCGCCTTGTTTTTGGTGAAGCAGACTCATTACCTCAATTGATTATCGATAAGTTCAACGACTATTTTGTAATTCAAACAGTAGCATTGGGTATAGATGTATGGAAACCAGCTATAGTCAATAGCATCAATAAAATTTTCAGGCCGAAAGGGATCTATGAACGGAATGATGTACCGGTAAGAGAGCTGGAAGGTATGCAGCAGCAGAAGGGCTTTCTATCAGATCCATTCGAAACAAAGATTATAATTAGTGAAAACGGGCTGAAGTTTTATGTAGATGTTGAAAACGGGCAGAAAACCGGTTATTTTTTGGATCAGCAGGACAACCGGAAAGCAATAAAAAATATCGTAAAAGGAGCTGATGTATTAGGTGCGTTTACTTATACCGGTACGTTTGAAATACATGCCGCTCATTATGGTGCTAAATCTGTTTTAGGTCTTGATATTTCTGAAAATGCTGTGAGGCAGGCAACAGAAAATGCCCGGTTAAATAATCTGCAGGACATTGTTCAGTTTAAGACTGCAAATGCATTTGATGTATTGAAACAGTGGTCAAAAGAAGAAAAGAAATATGACGTTGTAATGCTCGATCCGCCGGCATTTACAAAAAGCAGGGAAACTATTCAAAAAGCTATTACCGGGTATAAAGAAATAAATCTTCGGGGGATGAAACTGGTAAAACCAGGAGGTTTCCTGGTAACCTCGTCTTGCACTAACCTTGTTTCACCAGAACTGTTCCTGCAGATTATCGATATGGCGGCAAAAGATGCACGCCGCAGAATCAGGCAGGTTGTTTTCCAAACCCAATCGCCGGATCATCCTGTTGTTCCGGGAATAGAAACCACTCAATACCTTAAGTTCCTGATAATAGAAGTACAATAAAAGAATAGGGGAATATTATCGGGCAACCTGGAATTTTCCTGATTCCAATATTTTACCATTGTTATCTTTCAACTGATAAATATAAATGCCCCGATTAAACTCAGACACGTTCAATGTGCTTTTGGGAGATACATTTTTTATTTCGGAAACCAGTTTACCTAAAAAGTTATATACCTGTATAGAATAGCCTTTATCGTAATTTTTTTGAAAGTCGAAGTTGATAGAAGAAGCAGCAGGGTTAGGATAAAACTTTATAATCCTCTCTGGGGTACTGCCAATAGGTGTACTTGTTTGTTGTGCCAACAAAACTCCGGAGGTTAATAGAATAACGGATAGTATTAGTAAAATTCGTTTCAACGTAACAAATTTACATTTTATTATGTCAATGATAGTTCCTTTTTTTTATTTATGCAACGTAAAAACCCCATGGATAAAAACAGACTAAAAATCAGCACATTACAAAAAAAATAGCTTTACCTTTTAACATTTATTTATATCTCAACGCCTTCTAATTCTTTTTCACCTCTACTCTGAATTGTTATAATAATCTAAAATTATGGAATCATTGACCGATTAAACATTTTAAATGCTAACAGGCTCTTATCGTATAATGCCTTCCTGTCGTTGCTTATAATCTGATTTCTGTTTGACTGCTTTGTTTAATATTGGTGGATTTAAAACTTTAAAAGAATCAAAATCTTGGGCAAAACATGGCATCAAGGCTTGAGCTTCTTTTGGAAAAGCCAATGTAACTGACGGAAAGTTCGAATCCGCCACGGCCATAGGTTGACAATTTTAAGGGGGACGTATTCACATCGTAGCTAAAAGTGATTGAAAAGGGATTATAATCCAATTTCAATACAGGAATGATGGCATCATTCCACCGGAAGAATGAACCAATGTGAATTACATAATCAGGATTGTCATAGTCTTCACCAAGCTTTAAACCATACATAAGACCACCAATCGCTTCGGTGTATGACCCCTGAACGCTATAGTCGGCCATAACGGTCATATAGGCTGTTTCAGCAACTGCAAACCGGATACCCCCTGAATAAACCCATTTGGGACGCAGCTCCACATTGGGGTTTCGATAAAAAGAATTTTTAGGACGATTGAAATGATGATAGGCAGCGCCTATAAAAAAATTATTTTCCGGGTTCTCGTTTAAAGCGGCATTATAACTCATTCCTACACTCCCATCAAGATAAGTATACTGCGGTTGTAAATTAGGT
>JAFDYH010000127.1:23714-28546 GCA_018267535.1 Bacteroidota bacterium | reverse complement strand
TTTCTGATAGAAAAATTTTATTCTTTCTGATTTTTTTTAACCTATTCTTTTTAACTTAGAATAACAGGCTCTGAAATAGCATTAGCTTCCGTTGCTATATTTCTTAAGCATTATCGGTTATTATCATTAAGCATTGAACAAGGACATTAACCCTTAATGATAATGCTATGAAAAAAATTCTGCTTTTATTTCTTCTTATCTTCTGTTCAATTTTTTCAGTTTTTGCGGCAATAGTAAAATGGGACGGCGACGCTGGTGACGGGCTTTGGGCAACAGCTGCTAACTGGGCGGGAGACGTTGCTCCTATTGCCGGTGATGATGTTATCCTTGACAATTCTATTGTCATTGGAAGTTATACTGTTGATCTCCCGTCGGGTAATATCAATGTAAGTATTGCTTCATTAGTAATAAACCCCACAGGGTCAAATACGATTATACTCACTCTTCCGGCTGCTAATACTTCCCCAACAGCGTTTACTGCAAATGGACCCGGCGATGCAGTTATTTTAAATAATGGGGCTGTTTTTATAAACCGTTCAACTGCTGCAAGTGGCACACCTGTCAGTGTTACCGGTACAAACTTTTTTAGAATAAATAATGGCGGGAAATACATTCATCGGTCTCAGACAGGTCATACCACAAATCTTGTTGCAAGACTTTCAACTGCCGCCGGAACAGAAAAAGGTATTTTTGAATTTGACATACCCGGGTCATCAACAATATCTCTTACCGGGAGAAATTATGGTACATTAATTTTATCATCAGCTGCCTTTGGCGCTCCCCTAACATATTCAGGTAATGGGGCTTCGGCCTTAAATATAAGGGGCGACTTTATTATCAATGCGGGTGTAACTTTTAGCATTGGTCTATCTGCTGATATGGTTGTGCATGGAAATTACAGCCAGGCTGCCTCTTCTACTTTTAATTTGCAAAACTCGACCAATAATAATGTTGTCCGGCTCCAGGGCGATGTAAGTATTGGCGGTACCGTTACAGAAACCAACACAGGGCTACCTACTCTTGAATTTAATGGATCTTCAAACCAGAATGTATGGATTACCGGTACTATAATCAATAGTGTTACCATTCGAATGAATAACTCAAATGGTATTACATTGAATACCCCTGTAATACTGCCTTACATTCTGAATCTTCAAAACGGGAAAATAAAAACAGATGGTACAAATATTCTTACTTTAATGGATAATGCTACTGTAACCGGTGGCTCTTCATCCAGTTTTGTCGAAGGGCCAATGAAAAAAATCGGGGATGATAATTTTATTTTTCCTGTTGGAAAGGGAAATATCTATGCTCCTATAGGGTTTACTTCGACAGGTATGGCTGTAACTGATGCATTCCAGGCAGAATATTTTCGCCTCAATCCTCAAACTGCATATGGGGTAAATTATCAATCTCCGCCTATTCACCATATAAGCTATGTAGAGTATTGGAGATTAGATAAAGTTTCAGGAAATGTAAATACACCGGCGAAAATTATACTCACTGTTACAGAGAATAGTTTTGCAAAAGACTTTGCAACCTTATATGTTGCAAGTTATAATACTGCAGACATGCAATGGAAGAGCAATGACCCTGATTTAAGGACTCCTGGCCCGGCAACTCCTCCTTATGTAACAGGCACCATAACAAGTCCTGCTTTATCGCCTTTTGGTGTATTTACCATCGCAACAAGCGAGTCTGTAATAATAAATCCTTTGCCGGTAAACCTCTTGTCGTTTAATGCAACGCGGATAACAAATAATCAATCGAAGATTGAATGGGTATTTGCTGATCATTTTTCAGGCCGGCTTAAGTTTGAAGTAGAACGTTCAGTTAATGGAGCAGCATTTAAAGCAATACAATCTTTTGAAACAACTTCATCCAGCCTTCTCTACTCCATTTATGATGCCGGAGTTTCGCCGGGTGAAATAAAATATAGGTTAAAGATTACCAATGAAGAAGGAACTGTTTCGTATAGCAATATCGTTTTGTTAAGAGAAAGGGTGAAAAGTTTCGAAGTCAGTTTCTATCCAAATCCTGTTATCAATAATGGGACAATGAGTATTTATTCTTCTGTCACGCGAAAAATAAATATGGAAGTTTATGATGCATCAGGAAAGATGATTAAGCAATGGGAGGAAGATTTGCCTGCTGGTCGATGTCTTCTTCGGCTGCAAACAGGCGGATTAAGTGCCGGTATTTATTTTATTCGCCTAAGGGGTGGAGAAGTAAAAGAATTCATTCACTTTATAAAGAGATAAGAACTAATTAAATAAAATTCCAGGGCTTCTTTCAGGGAAGCCCTTTTTATTGCTTCGTATATTTACTATTCGATTCTTTAATGTTTAATGACTATTTTGTGTTCTCATTTCTTCCACTCCTCTGATTTTCCTTTAACTAGTTTTATTTATGTCCATCAGGATACTCATTATATCCGTGATATGTCTTTTGGCGTCAACATTTATTTCCGCCCAGGTAAAATGGGTAGGGGCGGGCGACGGAGTTTCCTGGAATGATGCTGCCAACTGGTCTACTGCATCTATACCCGGTACAACTGATGATATTATATTAGATAACACTACTGTAATAACAAACTATACTGTTAACCTCCCGTCGGGTGCAGTTGGTATCATAGTTAACTCCATTGAAATTACTCCTGCAACGGGAAATACAATACAACTGATACTGCCTGCAGGAAATACATCTGCCACCGGCCTTATTATCACTTCATCAACTGCTGCGTTTACTATTAATGGAGGCGGAAGTTTTATCAATGCTTCTGCAAGTAATGTTGAAATAGATGGTAATCTGTTAATCGGTTCAGGAGGAGTTTTGGATGTTTCATCAGGGGCTAACAGCCCCCGGTTAAGTAGTAAAGGAGATATTTCAATAATAGCTCCGGCAACAGGAGCTATTACAGAATCAGGAACCGGCAACCCAACTATCGAATTGAATGGAAATGGCCCCCAGGCAATATCTTCAGCTGCCGGGGCATGGACAGGAGATAATCTTGATGTTATCATCAGCACTGCCGGAACCCTGAACTTACTTTCAAGTGTATTTCTGCCTCATAGCTTGACAGTACAAGCTGGTGCAACAGTCGATGTTTCTAATGGAACATCCAATTTTACATTGGGAATTAAAGGAGATATCGTAGTAAACGGTACTATAACAGAGAGCGGAACAAGTACTTTATCAAGAGTTGCCTTGAACGGAACCGTGAATCAGAATATAACAGTGGGCCCTGGTGGAAGTATTACCGGCGACGAGTTGGATTTCCGGTTGAATAATCCCTCGGGTGCTACCTTGCTTTCAGACCTTGTATTACCTTACCGGTACTCTATTGTTGCGGGTAACCTTACATTGGGTAATTATTCTTTAACAACCCCTTTTGTATTACAATCAGCACCTGTACTAACGAATCATATTATTACAAACGGGAGCGGTTTTCTTATTATACCCAATGTGGGAACAAACCTGGTGATTTTTCCTATTGGTATTGATGCTACTTCTGTCAGCCAGGTTGAAATTTCAAACGGTAGCGGGTTAACCTATTCTGTACGTGTAATCCCGGGAATTCATCCTACAATAACACAACCTTTTGCTGCAATTGACAGAACCTGGATAATTAATACAAACTCTGCTGCAGCCAATCCCGTTCCTGCCAATGTAACTTTTTATTATTATACAGGACAGGGTGGAAGTGCTTTTGATTATTCATCGACAGTTGATATTGGGCAATTTATAACCGGAGCATGGAATATTGTACAAAATGGCTTAATACCTACAACAAATCCTCCTGAATATCGTGCATTCGCTCCGATAACATCATTCAATACACCTTTCATCGTTGGTAACCATGGTGCAATATTACCTATTGATTTTTCAATAGTATGTAAGGCTACGAAGAAAGATAACAGCGCTTTGATAAACTGGAATGTGTATTCAGAAGACAATGTCGTTCGATATGAAGTTGAACAAGCTGTCAATGGCGGCGCATTTAAAACAATAGAAATTGTAAAGCCCGGTAGCCCTAAGTTAGAGTATTCATATGAGGATAAAAACCTGGCAGGAGGTACTTCTATTTATCGTGTCAAAGTCATGTTGCCCGATGGAAAAATCAGGTATTCAAATACTGTGGCAATATTGTTTAATACAAAAGCTTTTTTAATAACTTCCATCGCTCCAAATCCTGTAAGCGGTGGTACAAAAATGACAATCAGTTCTCCCGGGAATGCTGTCGTAAAAATATCGTTGTTCGATGTGCAGGGAAGAGTTGTGAGCCAATGGCAACAATCACTTTCAGAGGGTACAAATATTATAAGACTGGAAACAGCTGATCTCAGGGCGGGTATTTATTTCCTTTCAGCTACAGATGGCAGCACGGGTACGAATACGGTTCGAATATTAAAACAGTAGAAAATAAATACAACCCCCAACAATAACTGGTCAGAGTTTGAATGTGCTGATAATTTCGGAAACTGTTTTTTTGAATTTCCTTAATTCTTCTTTCTGTTGGTTGATAAAAGAATTTTCCTTCAGGCTCCCGATGACCTTATTCATTTCTTCTGGTGAATCATATACCATTTGGCGGAATTTATTCTTATAATCTTTGGCTCTCGATTCATGAATGTTTTTGACGATCCATTCTTTGCTTCTGGTACAATCATCAAGCAGATTCCTGAATTGTTTTTTATTAATTCCCCCGTTTCGCAATCCTGTTATTTCCAATAAAGAACTGATGGAATGCTTTAATTTCTGTTCTTTATAGGATGTGCTGCTTTTGATATAAAATTGGTGAACGCTATCCCAGTCTTTTGTTTTACCGGAAT